>JBJEKT010000062.1:0-3160 GCA_051878775.1 Bacteroides sp.
GTTATTAACGGATTTAGCCTTCAAAAAGGCTATTCACCACGGAAGAATCGTTCAGTTTTCATCGCCTTGAGCCGTTCTTCAGCTTCGGTAAGGAGCTTGGTGTATTTCTGCTCCTCGCCGCTCTGCTTCACAGCCTCAACAAAGCGGCGCGTATAGCGCTCCTCGTTCTTCTCGTCGTGCAGCATGTAGTAAGTGTAGGCTATCTGATAGAGCCACTTCGGCTGCTTAGGGTTGAGCTCGGCCACCTTCTCGTAGCAGGGCAGGGCCGCCTTGAAGTCGAGCACCATCGTGTAAGTATCGCCCTGGGTACGCCAGAGTGAGCTCATCAGTTGGGGGTCGGGTTGCAGCTTGCCGATGGCCATCTGTATGTCAGCAAGTCCTTGCTTAGCTTCTCCTATTTTACAGCGTATCATGCCCAGTTGCCCCAGGATGAGTGCATTGTTTCCCCTGCTCAGCTCATTGGCCCGCTTCAGTCGCTCGTACGCTTTCCATAGCACTCCGTCTTCTTGCGAGCGGAGGTAGCAGAGGCCCAGGTAGTAGTTGTTGCTGATGTCGTCGTCGCCTGCGGGCCTCCTCATAATGCCCAAGGGCACGCCCCACCAAAGAGAGACGTTCGCAACGCTGCGCCTCTTGGTAATGCTGTTGCCAGGTGCGTATCGTGTCTGAGGATTCTGCTCGGCACGCTGGTGCAAAGAGTGCGGAGCAGAGAAGCCAGGTAATCAGTATCATGATGCTTATCATATTATGGAATGGAATGATTGACCCCGTTCCTGTAGGGGGCAGGGCGCGTGTTCCGCCCCCTACAGGCATGGGGATGGGTGTTACTTCTGCTGTGCCTTTTTAGGAATGTTGAATTGGATGGGCAGCGTGTACTGTATGTTGACTGCTTCTCCTTTGAGCTTTCCAGGGGTCCACTTCGGCATGCTGCTTATTACGCGAATAGCCTCTTGGTCGAGCAGTGGGTCAATGCTTTTCATGACTTTGATGTCCTGCAGGTCGCCCTCTTTGTTGACGACAAACTGCACCACCACGCGTCCTTCAATCCCTTTGGCAACGGCTTCTGCGGGGTATTTGATGTTTTGGCCTATGTATGCCATCATGGCCCTGTTGCCACCGGGGAATTGAGGCATCTCATCTACCACTTGATAGACGTGATCCGTGCCTTTCTGCGCCAGTTCGTCCATGCTGGGTACAGGTGCTCCCAGTACCACCGCCATGTTGGTGCGCTGCTTCTCTCCAGCAAGCATCTGCGCGTTGTAGTAGCGGATGCGCACATTAGCCAGCTTGTTGCCATCGGCATCGACCACGGTACCGCTGTAAGTCACGTTCTTCTTCTCCTGTTGGGGAAGTGTAGCTGCCCAGGCATCGGCATTGATTACCAGCGATATCAGGGCGCATAGGGGAAGGATGAGCAGGTATTTCAAGATGCCTGCATTGCTGCTTCTTTTCTTGTTCATCATGTTGATTCTTTTTTTAAGGGGTGAGACATTGAAGTGATTATAAAGGTTTGCTATAGCCATAGGGTAGGAGAGGGCCAGCAGGTGGATCTGGTAGCCCTTGCGGTTGTGCCCCTGGGCCAGGACACGGGCATCGGCCAGGTACTCCAGGTTGCTGCGCACCTCGTGCTTCATCAGCCACACGATGGGGTTGAGCCAGCAGACGATGCAGTGGAGCTCCGTGAGTAATACGTCGATGGAGTGGTGCTGACGTACGTGAGCCAGTTCGTGGTCGAGTATCTCCTGCTGCTCCTCGGGGGTATGCCGTGAGGGCGAGAGGAAAATCCAGCCGAAGAAGGAGAAGGGCGGTTGCGGCTTTGCGGGCTCCAGAATCTTTACCTTATTAATATATACCGTCGTGCTGCGGAGGCGAAGACGGCAGATGCTGATGAGCTGCACGAGGAGCCGCACCAGCAGGATTGACACTCCACAGAGATAGACACCCCAGAGCAGCAGTTCGCTCCATGCGATGGAGGCTAACAGGCTTTTCTCGGTGGGGGCAGTGGGAACCCCTTGTATGTCGATAAGTCCCAGGTTGATGTAGAGTTCGGCCACGGCTTCGTTGCCATCGTGCCATAATCCCGGCTCAGTCAGTGGCAGCAGCCACCCTGCGGCATAGATGCCCAGGAGGGTGAAGCGCTTCCAGCTGAAGAAGGTGTCACGTCGCAACAACAGCATGTAGAGCCCCGTGAGCAGGACCCATATCAGATTGACTTTCAGTAGATAGGTCATCATGGTGTATAGTGTGTTTAGTCCTTGTTTACTCCTTGTTTCCCTCCTCAATGCTGCGGAGAATCTCCTTGAGCTCCTCGGCACTGATCTTCTGTTCGCGTGCAAAGAAGGTCACCATCTCCTTGTAGGAGTTGGCGAAGTAATTGCTCACGAAGCACGACATGAAGTTGCGCTTGTAGTCGCTCTCCTTCACGCGCGGGGTATAATAATAGGTATTGCCTTTCTGTTGCGGTTTGACGTAGGCTTTCCGCTCCAGGTTCTTCACCACTGAGGCCAGGGTGGTATAGGGCGGCTTGGGTTCGTTCATCTCCAGCAGGATTTCTTTCACACAGCAGCTACCCAGATGCCAGATGCAGCGCATCACCTCTTCTTCTTGTTTGGTCAGTTTCTCCATAGATTTGCTATTTATGCTTGTTATCGATGCTGCAAATCTACGAACTATTCGTAATACACCAAAATATAGCGAGTTAAACAATGCAAAAATCTACGATATTCTCGTAGATTACACGTAGGGTCGTGTAATGCCCCTTTGCTGCAGGCCTGCTGTAGCTCTAATCCAGGTCTAATCAAACACTAATCCAGGTCTAATCAATCTCTAATTGACGATTAGACCTGGATTAGTGTTACTTTAGACTTACTATTGAGTTACTTTAGACCTACCTTAGAGTTGGTTTAGACCTACGTCCTCCTTATTACCAGGGAGATTGTCGGCCTTGCTTCACCTCTACGCGGATGCCGAAGCTGCCGTTGGCGCTCTTCAGCTCGAAGGCGCCGTGGAAGTTATTGCGCTCCCAGGGGAGGGCAGAGGGATTCATCACGCGGTAGCCTTGGGCGTTGTATTGGCCGTAGGTGTTGAGGCTCCAGCCGTTGTTGAGCTTAAACTGCCCCATCTGCAGGTTTGTGGGGGCAGAGGAACCCATGGACCAGCTCCA
>JBJEKT010000063.1:0-3104 GCA_051878775.1 Bacteroides sp.
TGCTGCCAAATGATGAAACTTATCTCAGGTTAAAGGTTATCGGACAGCCTCCCCCTAATCACTCATCACTCATCACTGCTTTGACCAGTGCCTGGACGTCCTCCTCGCGCGTGGCCCAGCTGGTGACGAAGCGCACCGTGCTCTGCTCCGCGCCACGGGGACCCCAGAGCTCGAAGGTGGCGGTCTGAGCCAGGCGGTCGATGACGGGGTTGGGCAGACGGAAGAATTGCTGGTTGGTGTAGCTGTCGATGTGGATGGTGTAGCCCTTGGCGGCAAAGGCAGCCTTCAGCTGCAGCGCAAGCTCTACGGCATGGGTACCGAGGCGGAAGTAGAGGCCGTCGGCAAAGAGGGTGCTGAACTGCACCCCGAGCAGCCTTCCCTTGGCCAGCAGGGCGCCGTGCTGCTTCACCAGGGGGAAGAAGTGGGGTAGGAGCGCCTTGCCACGGGGTACCACCACGGCCTCACCGAAGAGCAGACCGCACTTGGTGCCGCCGATGTAGAAGGCATCGGCCAGCTGGGCCAGCTCGGGCAGCGAGGTGTCGTTGAGCGGAGAGGCCAGGGCGTAGGCCAACCGTGCCCCGTCGATGTAGAGGGGGATGTGGCGGCTGCGGCACACTTCGCTCAGGGCTTGCAGTTCGCGGTGGGAGTAGATGGTGCCATACTCCGTGGGCTGCGAGATATAGAGCATCCCGGGGGCCACCATGTGCTCGTAGGTGTCGTCGCGGTAGAAGTCGTCCACGTAAGCGGCCACCTCTTCGGCCCGCACCTTGCCGTCGTGGGAGGGGAGGGTGAGCACCTTGTGGCCAGAGGCCTCGATGGCGCCCGACTCATGCACGTTGATGTGTCCCGATTCGGCAGCCATCACCCCTTCGTGGTGACGCAGCAGTCCGTCGATGACGGTGCTGTTGGTCTGCGTGCCGCCCACCAGGAAGTGTACTTCGGCTGTGTCAGGGCAGAGTCCGCAGGCCTCCAGGATGAGCTGTTTAGCCTGACGGGTATAGGGGTCGGAGCCATAGCCCGTGGTCTGCTCCAGGTTGGTCTCCAGGAGTCGCTTCATCACCTCAGGGTGAGCGCCCTCCATATAGTCGGTATCAAAATGTATCATACGCGTACATTAATTAAAAATTGGTTTTGACGTTTCGGCTGCAAAATTAGTGCTTTCTCCCTAATGAACAAATAAAAACGGCGTTTTCCTTTTGCAATCTGAATATTCTTCGTATTTTCGCACGCGAATTTTGAAATATCGAGATTACCTGTTTATTTACCGAGATAATTACTTTAATTTATTGACATAATTACTTATTATTTAAACAAAAACCGTAAACTTATTCTTTTATGTTCAAAAACTTTCATGGCTTCCATATTCTGGATGCCTATCACAAGATGCGCCAGGTGAAGAAGGCGCAACGCGAGCGATTGATCAAGAAGTGTATCCAGGGTTCTATCGTGCTGATTGTCACGTTGTTGCTTTGGAATGCGCCGACCTCGTTCTTTGGTATGGAGGGGCTCACCGTGGTGCAGCAGCGCATTATCGCCATCTTTGCTTTTGCCACGTTGATGTGGATCATGGAGGTGGCTTCGTCGTGGGCTACGAGTGTGGCCATCATCGGCATGCTGCTCGTCTTCTGCTCCAACTCGGGTATCCGCTGGCTCTGCAACCCCGATGAGGTGGGGGCCCTGCTCAACTATAAGTCGGTGATGGCCACCTTCGCCGACCCCGTCATCATGCTCTTCATCGGCGGCTTCACGCTGGCCATCGCGGCGGGTAAGACGGGTCTCGATGCCCAGCTGGCCAAGATTCTGCTGCGCCCCTTCGGCACGAAGAGCGAGCACGTGCTGCTGGGCTTCCTGCTCATCACGGGCCTCTTCTCGATGTTCGTCTCCAATACGGCCACGGCAGCCATGATGCTCACCTTCCTGGCTCCCGTCTTCAAGCAGTTGCCCCCTGAGGGCAAGGGACGCATCGCCATGGCCCTCTCCATCCCCGTGGCAGCCAACCTGGGCGGCATGGGTACCCCCATCGGTACCCCGCCCAACACCATCGCGCTGAAGTACCTCAACGACCCTGAAGGGCTCAACATGGGGCTCGGCTTCGGCCAGTGGATGGCCTTCATGTTCCCGCTTGTGGTGGTGCTGCTCTTCATCAGCTGGATGCTGCTCAAGCGCGTCTTCCCCTTCTCGCAGAAGACCATCCAGCTCACCATTGAGGGTGAGATGAAGCGAGACTGGCACACCTACGTGGTCATCATCACCTTCATCGGCACCGTGCTCCTCTGGCTGCTTGACACCTGGACGGGCATCAACTCCTACACCGTGGCCCTTATTCCCTTCGTCATCTTCTCACTCACGGGTGTCATCACGCGCCGCGACCTGGAGGAGATCAACTGGTCAGTCATCTGGATGGTGGCCGGTGGTTTCGCCCTGGGCTATGGTCTGAACGCTTCGGGCCTGGCTGCCCTGGCCGTGAAGAGCATCCCCTTCGGCAGCTTCTCGCCCGTATTCATCCTCATCCTCTCGGGTCTGATCTGCTATGCGCTCTCCAACTTCATCAGCAACTCGGCCACGGCAGCGCTGCTCATGCCCATCCTGGTGGTGGTCTGCTCAGCCATGGACAGTAAGCTGGGAGCCATCGGTGGCACGCCCACGGTGCTGATTGGTGTGGCCGTAGCAGCATCGAGCGCCATGGTGCTCCCTATCTCCACGCCACCCAATGCCCTGGCCTTTGCTACCAACCTGGTGCAGCAGAAGGACATGGCCAAGATGGGTCTTATGGTGGGTATCATCAGCATGGTGCTGGGCTATACGCTGCTCTACGTCATCGGCCAGCTCCACCTGCTGTAGTCGCCCCTTGTGTGCATCGGGAAAAACTGAAACTGTAACAACTGTAACGCTTAAGTAGCATCAACCAGTGTCTCACGGCCAGTGAACGTCAGTTCCTGCAAGCCGTACAGCGGGATTAGACTGTCAAGATTTGCGCCTAAAAACGAGAACTTTAGGCAACTCTTCAAAAGCGTTTCAGTTGTTACAGTTTCAGTTATTTTTTCTCCCAAGGAGCTACGATGGGGGTTCTTCAAAGAACCTGCTTTACAAATTATATTATATAT
>JBJEKT010000064.1:0-13352 GCA_051878775.1 Bacteroides sp.
ATCTCTTCAGTTCACGGTCGAAGAAGTTGGTCAATCGGGTGTAGAGGTGCAGACGGGTGTTGCCACCGTAGATGCCGTGGTCACGGTTGGTGTAGAGCTGCATCTCAAAGGGCTTGTTGAGCTGTACTAAGTGCTCTGCATACTCTGCGCACTGCTGGAAGTGCACATTGTCGTCAGCCATGCCGTGTACCAGCAACAAGCTGCCATGCAGTTGCTCCGCACGACCGAAGCACGACGTCAGTCGGTAGTTCTCACCGTTCTCCTTGGGCGTCCGCATGAAGCGCTCCCCGTAGATGGTGTCGTAATATTCCCAGTCAGTCACAGCAGCCACTGCCACGCCGGCTCGGAACACGGGCCGTCCTTCACTCATGCTCATTATCGTCATGTATCCGCCGAAGCTCCAGCCCCAGATGCCGATGCGCTCCTTGTCCACGTAGCGTTGCTGACCGAGCCAGAGGGCTGTTTCTACCTGGTCACGTGCCTCCAGGTAACCCAACTTCAGGTAGGTACACTTTGTGAAGTCAGCTCCGCGGCCACCTGTGCCACGTCCATCCACACAGACCACGATGTAACCTCTGGAGGCCATGTAGGTCTCCCAGGAGATGCTGAACTGGTCGAGTACCTGCTGCGAACCCGGTCCGCTGTACTGGTACATCAGCACGGGGTATTTGCGGTTGGCATCGAAGTTGCATGGCTTCATCATCCAGCCGTTGAGCTGAACACCCTCACCCGTGGTGAAGCTGAAGAACTCTTTCTGTGGCACGGCATACCGGGCCAGCTTGGCCTTGAGCGCAGCGTTGTCGAGCAGGGTGGTCAGTTCCCGTCCGTTGCAGTCGTTGAGGGTGATAACGGTGGGGGTAGAGAGGTTCTGGAAGCGGTTGACGTAGTACTTCATGTTGCTGCTGAAGATGGCGCTGTTGGTGCCTCGCTGGCTACTGAGCTTCGTCTTGCGGCCCTTGCGGTCCACTTTATAGATGGCCTTGCACATGGGGCTCTCCTCGTTGCTGCTGAAGTAGAAGCTACCGTCCGCTTCGCTGTAGCCCAGGAAGTCGATGACCTCATAGTTGCCGCTGGTGATGGCCTTCTGCTGTGTGCCCGTCAGGGAGCACCAGTAGAGGTGGCTGAAGCCCGTGCGTTCGCTCAGGTAGCTGAAGTGGTCATCGTAGAATTTGATTTGGTTGAGTGCATTCTCGCTGATGTAGGTGTCACTCTCGTCGCGGAGCAGCTCCTTGCAGACGGTGCTCCGGGGATTAGCCAGGAAGATGCTGAGCAGGTTCTGGTGGCGGTTGAGGGTGACGATGGCCAGTTGGTCGGGGTTGCGTGTGAAGAAGATACGGGGAATGTAGCCGTCGGCATCCACGGGAACCTGCATCTTGCGGGTCACCTTGCTCTTGATGTCGAAGGTGTGGACTGATACGGTGGAGTTCACCTCGCCTGTCTTGGGATATTTGTAGGTGTATTCACCCGGGTACTTGGCCAGCTCCTCGTGGCGCGGTGCTGCTCCAGCAAAGAGGGGGAAGCTGTACATCGGCACCTGGCTCTCGTCCCAGCGGATGAAGGCCAGCATCTTGCTGTCGGCACTGAACTCCAGGGCGCGGTTCATGGAGAACTCCTCCTCATAGACCCAGTCGGGTATGCCGTTGAGCACCTCGTTGCGCTTGCCGTCCTCGGTCACCTGGCTCTCGCTGTTGCCGTAGAGCAGCTTGACGAGGTAGATGTTGTTTTCGCGTACGAAGGCTACCATCGTGCCGTCAGGGGAGAAGACGGGTGCTTGTTGCGGTCCCCCATCGCTGAGGCGCTCCACCACGTTGTTGATCTTGCCTTCGCTGTTTCGCTTGAGGCTGTAGAGGTAGTGCTCAGCCTGGTAGGAGCGGCGGTAGATGTAGTTGGTCTTGGTAGCAATGAGCAGCTTGCTGCCGTCGGGGGCAAAGCTGTAGCTGTCGAAGTGCTTGAAGGGGCATTCGCGAGCCGTGGCGGCATCAAAGAGTACTTCCACCTGCTGTCCCGTCTTGAAGGAGTACTTTACGATCTGGGTGTGGTCGGCGCTCATCTGTGTGTAATGTTCGCCGTCGCCAGGGATGGGGAGTACGTTGGCAATGTTTTGGGGGTAGAACATACCGCCTACTACGTCTTTCAGTTCAATCGCTTGCTGCCCGTATGCGCTCATCAACGCGCAGAGGCAAAATAAAAAGGTAAGGGTTAATCGGTTCATGCTATTACAATTAATAATTAACAATTAGAAATTTAAATTCAGATTTATTCGTCGCTGAAGTGTACCAGTACCTGACGGTAGTTGTTGAATATCTTCGACTTGGAGATGAAGCCCAGGTAGCGGCCCTCCTCATCCACTACGGGTAGGTTCCAGGCCTTGGTGTCATCGAAGACTTGCATCACTTGCTCCATACTGTCAGTGTTCTGGAGCCGGGCAGGGGGCGAGGTCATAAACTTGCCCACTGTGAAGCGGTGATAGAGTTCCTGACGGAACATGATGTTGCGTATGTCGTCTAGCAGTACGATGCCGATGAGCTTATCCTGTGCGTCGGTCACGGGGAAGACGTTGCGCTTCGTGGCTGAGATGGCATGTACCAGCTGCCCCAGGTCCATCTCGGGGTGTACCACCTGGAAGTCCTTTTCCACCACGTGCTCCATTTTCATCAGTGTCAGCACGGCGCGGTCCTTGTGGTGTGTCAGCAGCTGCCCCTTCTTGGCCAGACGCATGGAGTAGATGCTGTGGGGCTCGAAGGCGATGATGGTGAGGTAGGAGCTCACGCTGACGATCATTAACGGCAGGAAGAGGTCGTAGCCACCCGTCAACTCAGCGATGAGGAAGACGCCCGTGAGGGGTGCGTGCATCACGCCGCTCATCACGCCAGCCATACCCATCAGGGCGAAATTCTTTTCCGGTAGGTAGGTGGTGGCATCGAAGTCGTTGCTGAAGTGGGCAAAGACGAAGCCTGCGATGCAGCCCAAGTAGAGTGAGGGGGCGAAGATACCGCCGCAACCGCCGCCGCCGTTGGTGGCGCTTGAGGCGAACACCTTGAAGAGGATGATGAGCAGCAGATAGACCAGTAGCCACTGCCCGTGACCGTAGAAGAAGGAGTTGTTCATCACCGTGTCCCACTCGTTGGTGTTGGTGCCGTTGAGCAGCAGTTCGATGGTGTCGTAGCCCTCACCATAGAGTGGGGGAAAGAGGAAGATGAGTACGCTCAGCATCCCTCCGCCCAGAGCCAACTTCTTATAGGGGTTGCCCAGTCGGCCAAAGACCCCTTCCACTGCATTCATGGCCCGTGTGAAGTAGAGTGATACCAGACCGCAGAAGATGCCCAGCAGAATCACGTAGGGGATGCGCTCCAACTCAAAGGCCTGGTCGAGGTGAAACTTGAACATGGCATCGGTACCTGTGGTGATGTAGCTCACTGTAGCCGCTGTCACTGCAGAGATGAGCAGTGGCAGTAGCGAGGTCATGGTCAGGTCAATCATCAGCACCTCCAGGGTAAAGACCAACCCTGCTATGGGTGCCTTAAAGATGCCGGCTACAGCTCCTGCGGCACCGCAGCCCACGAGCAACATCAGCGTGCGGTGCTCCATCTTGAAGAGGCTACCTAGGTTGCTGCCGATGGCTGAGCCCGTGAGCACGATGGGTGCCTCTGCTCCTACCGAACCACCGAAGCCGATGGTTATCGAGCTGGCTATCACGCTGCTCCACGTGTTGTGGCGCTTGATGCGTCCCTGCCGCCGCGAAATGGCATAGAGGATTTTCGTCACTCCGTGGCCGATGTCATCCTTCACGATGCGGCGTACGAAGAGTCCTGCCAGGAAGATACCCACCACGGGATAGACCAGGTAGAGGTAGTTGGCCTCGGTGGTGTCGAAATTTTCCGTGAGGAAATTCTGTATCCAGTGGATGAGCATCTTCAGTATCAGTGCCGCAAAGGCAGTGCAGATACCCACCAGGAAGCTCAGTATGAGGATAAAGCGCTTCTCCTTGATGTGGTGCTCGCGCCATACGATGAAGCGTCGCAGTCCCTCCTTGGGCTCCGTCTTCATCCATTTCAATAGTCGGGTCAATGTAATCTTCAGCATGATGTTCTTGATTAGTACGTCGGTTTGGCCTTCGTTGGTGCAGTCGGTGGGTTGTCACTCGCGGATGACTTTCACTTCCCCTTTAGCGCCCAGCTTGATGATGCTCGACGGGGCTGCGCCGCCCTTCTCCTCGCGGCGGAAGTTCACGATGTAATCCACGGCTCCTTTGACCTCCTCGCTGATGTCGGCAAAGGAGCTTGGCGAGGGTGTGCCGCTGATGTTGGCCGAGGTTGATACGATGGCCTTGCGGAAACGTTGGCAGAGCTGCTGTGAGAAGCGCTCCTGAGTTACCCGGATGCCCACGCTGCCATCTTCGGCCAGCAGGTTAGGAGCCAGGTTGCGTGCATCGCTGTAGATGATGGTGAGCGGCTTGGTGGTCAGCTCGATGAGGTCCCACGCCACATCGGGTACCTCGCTGACATAGAAATCTACCTTTACGGCCGAATCTACCAGCACCAACATCGCCTTGCTGTCAGACCGCTGCTTGATCTCATAGACACGCTTCACCGCCTCGGCGTTAGTGGCATCACAGCCTATACCCCATATCGTGTCCGTCGGGTAGAGGATGACTCCGCCTTGTGCCATCACGTCGCAGGCTTTTTTGATTTCCTCTCGTATCTTGCTATTTATCTCATTATTAGTATCTTCTTTCATGATAGGTCAAAAAGATTTAAATCACTCGCAAAGATACAAATAATTCCGTAATAACAAGCAATTTTTGCTGGGATAACGATGAAAATAAAGGAGGCAGGCTATACAGCCCACCTCCTTTGTATGAATTAGACGTCTTGGACAGACCGTTGGCCTGCCAATGAGTCTTAATGCTTTCTTTATACGATACCCTGTGCCATCATGGCCTTAGCCACCTTCATGAAACCTGCGATGTTGGCGCCCTTCACGTAGTTGATGTAGCCGTCGGGCTCGGTGCCGTACTTCACGCAGTTCTCGTGGATGTTCTCCATGATGTAGTGCAGCTTGGCATCTACCTCTTCGCTGCTCCACGACAGGCGTTCGGAGTTCTGTGTCATCTCCAGGCCTGATACCGATACGCCACCGGCATTCGAGGCTTTACCCGGAGCGTAGAGAATCTTGGCTTCCTGGAACACTTTGATGGCTTCGGGAGTTGAGGGCATGTTAGCACCTTCGCTCACAGCAATCACGCCATTGGCAATCAGTTGACGAGCCTGGTCGCCGTTGATTTCGTTCTGTGTAGCGCAGGGCAGGGCAATGTCAGCCTTTTCACCCCAGGGCTTGGCTCCCTCTACGTACTTCACGCCAGGATATTGCTCTGCGTATTCGCGGATGCGGCCACGATAGAGATTCTTCAGCTCCATGATGTAGTCCAACTTCTCGCGATCAATACCTTCGGGGTCATAGACATATCCGTCAGAGTCGCTCATAGTGAGTACCTTACCGCCCATCTGAAGTACCTTTTCAGCGGTGTATTGGGCCACGTTGCCGGCACCCGAAATCAGCACTGACTTACCTTGCAGGTCCATGCCGCGAGTCTTGAGCATCTCTAAGAGGAAATAGACGTTACCATAACCGGTAGCTTCGGGACGAATCAGCGAACCGCCAAACTCGCGGCCCTTGCCCGTCAGTACGCCACTGAACTCACGCGTCAGCTTTTTGTACATACCGAACATGTAGCCCACTTCGCGACCGCCTACGCCGATGTCACCGGCAGGCACGTCTACGTCGGGACCGATATGACGCCACAGCTCCAGCATGAAGGCCTGGCAGAAGCGCATGACCTCAGCGTTGCTCTTGCCACGGGGAGAGAAGTCGGATCCGCCCTTGCCGCCACCCATCGGGAGCGTGGTGAGTGAATTCTTAAAGGTCTGTTCGAAGGCAAGGAACTTCAGGATGCCCAGGTTGACTGAGGCATGGAAGCGGATACCGCCCTTGTAGGGGCCAATGGCGTTATTATGCTGCACGCGGTAACCCATGTTGGTGCGTACGTTGCCCTGGTCGTCCACCCACGTCACGCGGAACTGATACACGCGGTCGGGGATGCAAAGGCGCTCTATCAGGTTGGCCTTATCAAATTCGGGATGTTTGTTGTACTCTTCTTCGATGGTTCCTAATACCTCTTCTACTGCTTGGTGATACTCGGGTTCTCCTGGAAACCGTCTTTTCAAATCTTCTAATACGTTAGCTGCATTCATAATCTTACAATATTTCTTTTGTTCTAATTGATGTTGCTTATTTCTTGTTTGCGGTTGCAAAAGTACATAGAATTTTCAAACTAGCAAACATTTTATAAAGAAAATGCACGAAAAAGATGAAATTTGTAATTCTTGCATCTTTATACAGGTCTAAAATAGGGTATGGACTTAACAAAACAGCCCAGGGAATTGGCCCTGGGCTGTGATACTTTATGCGATGATGTTACTCCTGTGTGACGGCTACAAGCTCTACGTCGAAGGTAAGGGCGGAGTAGCCTGGGATGCTTCCACTGCCTGAGGTGCCGTATGCGCAGGTATGGGGGATGTAGAGCATCCACCGTTCGCCAGTGCGCATCAGCTGCAGTGCAGAGGTCCATCCACTAATCACCTGCGACACGCCAAACTCCGTGGGTGAGTCAGTGGCTTGCGGCTTGCGCTCCTCAGGATTGATGCTGCCCTGATAGGTGGCGGGAAAGCCGGTGAAGTTGCCGTCGAAGCGGGCACCTGTAATCAGTGTGCCGTAGTAGAAGGTGGACACCTGCTCGGTGTAGAGAGGGCGACGTCCTTCAGGCACGGCACGGAGCTTCTTGCAGTAGATGTAGCAACTTTCTGCAGTGGTGCTCGCAAAGGGCACATAGATGGAGAAGAGCTGCCCTACGGGCATTTGGTCGGCCTGTTCAACGGTGGCTGCGGTGACGTTGCCTGTCAGCGAGCTGATGGAGTCGATGAAGGCCTCGTTGCGCTCCTGCCAGTTGTCGTAGATGGTAGGTTCAGTCACCTCATCGCAGGCGCTGAAGAGCGCTGTAACCCCCAATGCTACAGCCACTATCCATGAATAGATTTGCTTCATTGTTATACGTTTTTATGTCACTAATCAATAAACATTCCCAATCAAAGCTTCTTCAGCAGCGAGGGGATGCTGACACGCTCTTCGATGAGGCTGCAGAGGTCGCTGATGGCCACGCGCTCCTGCTTCATCGTGTCGCGGTCGCGCAGGGTGACGCAGCCGTCGTTGAGTGTCTCATGATCGACGGTGATGCAGAAGGGAGTGCCAATGGCATCCTGGCGGCGGTAGCGCTTACCGATAGAGTCCTTCTCATCGTAGCGGCAGTTGAAGTGGAACTTCAGGCTATCTACGATTTCACGGGCCTTCTCAGGCAGACCATCCTTCTTGACTAACGGCATCACGGCCAGCTTCACGGGGGCCAGGGCGGCAGGCAGCTTCAGCACTACACGGCTCTCTCCGTTCTCCAGCTGTTCCTCCTGGTAGCTGGCGCAGACGATGCTCAGGAACATGCGGTCCACACCGATGGAGGTCTCGATGACGAAGGGGGTATAGCTCTCGTTGCTCTCAGGGTCAAAGTACTTGATGCTCTTGCCGCTGAACTTCTCATGCTGCGACAGGTCGAAGTTGGTGCGGCTGTGGATGCCTTCCACCTCCTTGAAGCCAAAAGGCATGAGGAACTCGATATCGGTAGCGGCATTGGCGTAGTGGGCCAGCTTCTCGTGGTCATGGTAGCGGTAGTGGTCATCGCCGAATCCCAGGGCTTTGTGCCACTTCAAGCGCGTCTCTTTCCACTGCTTGAACCAATCCAGTTCGGTGCCGGGCTTCACGAAGAACTGCATCTCCATCTGCTCGAACTCGCGCATACGGAAGATAAACTGGCGGGCCACAATCTCGTTGCGGAAAGCTTTACCAATCTGGGCGATGCCGAAGGGAATCTTCATACGGCCCGTCTTCTGCACGTTGAGGTAGTTGACGAAGATGCCCTGTGCCGTCTCAGGACGCAGATAGACCTTCATCGCACCATCGGCTGTGGAGCCCATCTCTGTGGAGAACATCAGGTTGAACTGACGTACCTCGGTCCAGTTTTTGGTGCCGCTGATGGGGCATACAATCTCTTCATCGAGGATAATCTGACGCAGTTCGTTCAGGTCGGGACCAGCATTCATCGCCTCGCTGTAGCGCTGGTGCAAGGCATCACGCTTGGCCTGCTGCTCCAGCACACGGCCATTGGTAGCACGGAACTGTGCCTCGTCAAAAGCTTCACCAAAGCGCTTGGCAGCCTTGGCCACCTCCTTGGCAATCTTCTCGTCATATTTGGCAATCTGGTCCTCGATGAGCACGTCTGCACGGTAGCGCTTCTTTGAGTCGCGGTTGTCGATGAGGGGGTCATTGAAGGCGTCCACGTGTCCGCTGGCCTTCCAAATAGTGGGGTGCATGAAGATAGCGCTGTCGATGCCCACGATGTTGTCGTGGAGCAGCACCATGCTCTGCCACCAGTATTGCTTGATATTGTTCTTCAGTTCTACGCCATTTTGTCCGTAATCATATACGGCACCCAGGCCGTCGTAGATTTCGCTGCTGGGGAATACAAAGCCGTACTCCTTACAGTGGGAGACGATTTTCTTGAAAACATCTTCTTGTGCCATGTCGTTTTTGCTCAGTTATTTGTTATATCGTTGATTAAATTGGCCGCAAATATAGTGTAAATTCATGAAAGTCACAGCGCTTTCTCACGTTTTTTCATAAATCCATCCATTTATGGGCCTATTTAAGGGCTTTTTTCAGTGCTTTGCTCCAGATGCGATAGCCCTCTTCGCGCAGGTGGAGGCCATCCGTGGTGAGCTCGGCCTGGAGTACTTCTGAGCCTTCATGCTCAGTGAAGAGGGGATACAGGTTGATGAATGTGAGGCGTGGGTCATTGCGCTTATTGACCCAGGCCTGGAGCTGGCTGTTGATGGCAGCAAAATAGGATGTCTTACCGTTGAGTCGCTTGTAGCGCTTGAAGCTCTCGTTGATTGGGAGCAGGCTCTGCAGGTAGAGGTGCGTCTTGGGGCACTCACGCAGGATTTTTTCGGCCAAATGGCAGATGGAGTGGGCGATGGAATCCACGGAGAGGTCGTGGCTTACATCGTTGGCTCCGGTCAGCAGACAGATGGCACGAGGCTGGGCAGGGAGTATTTGGTGGAGACGCTGCGTGATGCCAGGGACGTCATCACCGATGATGCCACGGTTGATCACGTGCTTCATGTTGAGTCGCTTGCCCCAGTCACCACCTCCTTCAGTGAGGCTGTTGCCTAGCATAACGAGGTCTTGGCTGGTGATGGAAGGCTCCTCGGCAAACTGCAGGTAGCGCTTGCGGTAGTGGGGAGTGGGCTCGATACCGCAGCTACTCTGGTCGTAGGGGCAGAGGATGGAAGCGGCTACGGCATTGGCTATGAGCGTGCGGAGCCGCACTACATTCTTTTCGTCCACAGGGTGAACGGCGTTGGTGAGCAGGATGACTGAGGTGTCGGTCTCAGGGTCGATGACGATGCTGGTACCTGTATAGCCGGTGTGACCGTAGGTGGCAGGAGAGAAGAGGTTGCCGTTGTTGCTGGCGTAGGGGGAGTAGATGTCCCATCCCAAGGTGCGACCGAAGGGTGTTACTTCGCGGGGTACGCGACGCATGGCCTCCACGCCCAAGGGGGAGAGGATGCGGTGTCCGTTCCAGCTTCCGCTGTTCTGCAGCATGGCACAGAGGATAGCGATGTCGTCTGCCGTGCTGAAAAGGCCGGCATTGCCGCTGATGCCTCCGTTGAGGATACGGGCCAGCGGATCGTGTACCTGTCCACGGAGCACCTGCCCGTCGGCTTGCCGTTCGGTGGGTGCAATGGGGTTAGTGAGTTGAGCTTCGGGGGTGTTGACCCATCCTTTCTTGCCATCTTGTCGGCAGGGGTGATAGTCGGTATGGCTCATGCCTAAGGGCTGGAAGATGTGCTGCTGGGCAAAGTCACGCAGCGACTGGCCAGTGATGGTCTCAATGATGTGCTGCAGGGTGACGTAGTTCAGGCAACTATACTGGAAGTCGGTGCGTGGCTCGAAGTCGCGCGGACAGGTGGCGATGTAGTGCATCAAGCTGTCAGCACAGGGAGAGCCGTACTGCTCTTGCAGCTGTGCCACAGGTGCGTAAGGAGGGAGACCAGAAGTATGGGTCAGCAGGTCCTGCACGCGGATGGTGACTTTGTGTGGTCCGTTAGCGCTTTGCCAATTTTGAAATTCAGGTAGGTAGAGACTGACAGCATCTTGCAGGCGGAGGCGTCCCTGCTCAATCAGCACCATGGCGCTGAGGGCTGTGCTCATTGGCTTGCTGCATGAGGCCATATCAAACTGGGTATCTGTGGTCATCGGAGTGACAGTAGGCTCCACAGAACGGTGGCCATAAGCCTTCAGGTAGCCCATCTTGCCATGGCGTACCACGGCCAGTACGGCTCCGGGTATCTCTCCCTGCTGCACGGCCCGGATCAGCACCGAGTCTGCCTGGGTCAGCCGCTGGGCATCCATTCCTACCTCCCAGGGCAACACACGCTCTAATTGCTGCGCCCTGCCCAGACTGGAGCAGCCGAGCAGCATACATATTATAATAAGGTGTTTCATCGTTGAAATTTTCGGATATGGGTTGAGAAATGGATGCATTATTGAGCATTGCGGAAGGCATCTACAGCTCTTTTCACCGAGCCGTGCATCAGCAGAAGGTCGCGGGCTTTGCCGTAATCCAGGCCCAGTTCCTCCACAATCATCCGGGTGCCGCGGTCCACGAGCTTCTTGTTGCTGAGTTGCATATTGACCATCTTGTTGCCCTTGACACGGCCCAACTGAATCATCACAGAGGTGGTGATCATGTTGAGAATCATCTTCTGACCCGTGCCCGACTTCATTCGCGAGCTGCCCGTGACGAACTCTGGGCCTACTATCATCTCGATGGGTACATCGCTCTCCGCTGCCATAGGTGAGTCAGGATTGCTTGTGATGCACGCCGTCAGTATGCCGTGGGCGCGTGCCTCGTGCAGGGCGCCGATGACGTAGGGTGTAGTACCCGATGCGGCTATACCGATTACGGTATCCTTGGCGCTGATGCCCCGTTCGCACAGCTCTTCCCAGCCACGGTGGATGTCATCCTCTGCATTCTCCACGGGGTTACGCAGGGCGGTGTCACCACCGGCTATCAGCCCGATGACTAGGGTAGGGGGCATACCGAATGTGGGCGGAATCTCGCTGGCATCAAGCACGCCCAATCGGCCGCTGGTGCCGGCACCCATATAGAATATCCTTCCCCCTTGCTTCATGCGGGGCACGATTTGTGTCACCAGTTTCTCAATCTGCGGAATGGCCTCCTTCACGGCCAGGGCCACCTTCTGGTCTTCCGTATTGATGCCTTCTAGGAGTTCGCGTACGCTTTTCTTCTCCAAATCGTTGTAGAGCGAAGGCTGCTCTGAAATCTTCACAAACATAGCGTCATTATTTTGTTTTTAGTTTTTATCTTTTTGTTCTTAGTTCCCACCGCTATGCACTGTGGAATCGCAGCAGACCCTCCATGGGGGCTTTGATAATGAGGCCCGGTTGGAGGCCGATTTCGGCCATCGCTTCAGTAAGCAGCTCGCGGTAGTACCACGCTATGGAGCCGTTGAAGCCCACGCGGTAGTGGCAGTAATCGTACTGCATCACATTGCGCGTGAGGAATGCCTTGAAGCTCTGCTTGACCAGTTGCCGCACCTCGGGCACCTCAAGATGGGCCGCGATGAAGGGTGAGAGACTGGCCAGGAACCGGTTGGGGAAGGGCTGGCGATAGACGCGGTCGATGATTTCCGCCGGTGTCAGCCCATACTGTTTCAGAAATTCCTCCTTAAGCCCCGCAGGAAGTTGGTTCTTGAGCAGGTCGCCCACGAGCAGTTTGCCTAGCACGGCACCGCTTCCCTCATCGCCCAGGATGAAGCCTAAGGGCGAGACGTTGGCCACAATCTGCTCCCCATCGTAGAAGCAGGAGTTGCTACCTGTGCCCATGATGCAGGCAATGCCTGCCTCGTGGCCGCACACCGAGCGTGCAGCGGCCAGCATGTCGCTGTTCACCTCTATGCAAGCTGCATCGAGTGCCAATACGCGTGAAATAGCCCGGCGTACCAGTGCGACCTTGTCGAACGCACAACCGGCACCGTAGAAGTAAACGGCCTCAGGATGCTTACCCTCCAGTTCCGGAAGGAGAGAGGTTTGCATCTCGGTGACCATCTCCTCTTCGCTCTGGAAGAAGGGGTTCATACCTTTGGTGGGGATGCGCTTCAGCGCCACTCCCTGCTCAGCCATACACCAATCGGTCTTGGTTGAGCCACTGTCTGCTATCAGTATCATATCTTTGAGGGTTATAAGTTTATTAGTTTTCAGTTTTTAGTTTATATCTTGATGTAGATTCTCCGTTTGTAGAGAGGGTAGCCGATGCTCCAGCAGAGGGCTACGAAGAGCAGGGCGTAGGCCAGCGAACCTGCGGTATCGCCCAGCAGAGGCTGGAGTACATCGCCATAGAGCCAGCCGTGCAGGCCTGTGCTGCCCAGCAAGATACTCAGCACGCCGCCTGTGACGTACATGAAGAGGGGATTGATGCCAAATGCCTCAAAGAACCGGCTCCAGCCCCTTTTCCCCTTGACGTCGATGACCCACACCAGTACGCCCAGCAGGCTGGAGGCCATACCGCACGTGGTCAGTACGAATGTGGGTGACCACACCTTCTTGTTGATGGGGCAGCCGTAGCTCAGCAAGAGGCCGCTGAAGGTGAGCACCGCACCCACCAGGAAGAGCTTGACCAACAGCGTAGTGTGGGCATTGTCTGATTCCTTCACAGTCTCGACCTGCTCCCTCTTCGCCACGGGGCCAAAGAGCATACGTCCCACCGAGAAGCCCAGCAGCACGTGGGCTATGGAGGGCAACGTGCTGAGGAGTCCTTCGGGGTCGATGCCATGGTCCTTGTACATATGGGCCGGGGTGAGTACGGTGCGGTCCACTACGGAGAGGATATTTTCCTCACCATACACAAAGCCGTTGCAGCAGAGCAACAGTATCCCGTAGCCCACCAGTAGCACGCTGGTGATCCAGGGTATGAGGCGGTGGTTCACCGTGAGGGCCACAAGCGAGACGGTGCAGTAGCAGAGCGCCAGTCGCTGCATCACGCCCAGGATGCGCATGCGGTCAAAGGTCCATACCGAGGCCCAGAGGTTTTGGCCAAAGCTCATCTCCTCAGGGGCTGAGGCCCAGTAATAGCAGCAGCGGGAGAACCAGCCGATGGCCATGCC
>JBJEKT010000065.1:0-3083 GCA_051878775.1 Bacteroides sp.
TGTTGCTCTCCACGAATGTACCTGCTTCGACAGAGCGTGCAGTCCACTTGTTGCGTTGGCAGACCAGTTCCTTCCAGGTACCGGTGCGAATCAGGTCGAATCGGCGCCAGTTTTCGGCAAACAGTTCCCTCATTCGTTCATCTAAAATCTCCTGGCGGAACTCCTCCTTCGACATGGCTCCCCAAGGGGCAACGTGTGCTCTGGAGCGAACCTCGTTCACATACTGCAAGGCTGCGTTTTGGTTATCGGTTTCATTCAGGCATTCAGCGTATGAGAGCAGTATGTCGGCATAGCGTATCACGGGGATGTCTTTACCGGAGAGCCACATGTTGTTGATGTTCAATCCGGCATTGGCATCGGTGCGAGGATCTTCGTATTTCCTAATGTGCGGCAGTAGCTCATCATGGTCGTCGCCCAATCCTTCCCAAACCAGGGTGGAGAGGTCGGGGGTGATACCATTGTAAGCGAAGTCCGTTCTTAAGGAAGCCGCATAGCGGGTATCGCCCTCTTCCCACAGGCCGCCTTCCGACTGGAGTGAATAGGCATAGTGTGTGGGAACAGCCTTGTCGTATCCAGCAAAGCTGCATGCATCAGTAAACCAGTTTTGCACCGCACGGCTACCTATCTGGAACTGCACCTGGTTGGCATAGCCTCTGGCCGGTGAGAAGGTGTGGGCAAGAAGTACCTCCTCAGTGACTTGCTTGGTATAGTCAAAGAGGTCAGCAAACTGCGCCGTCAGTCGGAATAACCCACTGTTTACGATTTCGCTGTAAGCCTGGGCTGCTTTTTGGAAATCTCTCAATCCAGTATGTCCGGGTGCACTCATGTAGGCTTTGCCCAGCATGGCATATCCAGCCCATTTACTGGCTCTTCCAGATTCGTTTGTGTCGGGGGCTTTGGTGGCTCGTGTAAAATCATCAATGATGAACTGCCACACCTCCTTTTCACTTTTACGGGAATAATCCTCACTGCCATCAATCACGGGTATTCGACCCCAAAACATGGTGCACTGGTAATTGAGGAAGCCTCGGATAAACGACAATTCGGCCAACAGCTCTTCCAGATGACTGCCTTGTTCCGGTTGCTGCTCGATGATGGGTGTGATGAACTTGGTGGTTTCTGCAATCACCTGCATACGGCTGTCCCATAGCGCTTTCACCTTTTCGTTGTTGGGATTCAAGTATCCGCAATTCCAGTCCCATGCAGCAGAGACAGCGGTACCCTCTTTCAGTGCGTTGAGTGCGCCGGCTTGTATTTCGTCGGTGCCGATCAGGGTCAGCCAGCAGTTTTCATCGCGGTAGTTCTCTTTCCAATTGTTGTATATGCTCTTGACGCTTGTCTCTACCAGTTCGACATCGTTTATGACCTGCTCTTGGGTCAGCGCGGTCTCGTTGGTCTGGTCGAGGAAATCGGTACAAGCACTGAGGCTCAAGGCCACTCCCATCAGCGTCAGGGTGAATGGCTTTATAATAGAATTCGTAGTGATAGACATAATGGATTTATGATTGATGGTTGATATTTTTAGAAACTTACATTCATTCCAAAGGTAAACGAACGGCAGGGAGGATAGCCATAATCACCCGTTTCTGGGTCGAATCCTTTGTACTTGGTTGCGCAGAAGAGGTTGTTGGCTGTGGCGTAGAGGCGCAATGAACTGAGGTGCAACGCCGAAAGGGCCTTACTGCCGAAATTGTAGGACAGCGAGAGGGTGGAGAGCCGCAGGTAGCTGGCATCTTGTATGGCAAAGTCGCAGTCGGTTGCTTTCCAACCGTTATATTTCGATGTGTTGGTTACTCTCCGCGGATAATGACCGTTGGTATGGGATGTGGAGTAAGCATCCTGCAAGTCGGTGCTTGCCTGTGAAAGTCCTACGCTGCTGATGAGGTCTTCGTAATAAGGAGAAATCTTTTTTGCACCAAGCGAGTAGGTGAATACGGCATTCAGTCTAAATCCTTTATAAGAGAAGTCTGTATTGAAACCTCCGTAGAGCTTGGGGTCGCTCTTCCCGACCACAATCCGGTCTTGTTCGTTGATTTTCTTGTCGCCGTTTTGATCTACCATGAATAGGTCTCCAATGCCTACGGTGTGTCCGTTCTGGTCGATTCCTTCCCACTGGCTGCGATTGGCTTCGGTTGCAATGCCCCCACATTGCAGGGTGTAGAGCGTGTGCAGGCTCTCGTTGAGGAAGATGTTTCCCTCGCGGTCGGTCCCGTTAAGTATCTCCTTGACGTCGCCATACAGCTTGGTGACTTTATTTTTATCGTGAGAAATGTTCAGACCGACATTCCATGCAAACTCTTTGGTCGCAATCAGCGAGGCCTGCATGCTTGCCTCAATACCGTTGTTGGTCACCTGTCCGATGTTCTCCCAGGTGGTGGAATAGCCGCTTGTGCTGGGTAATGCGTGCTGCATGAGCAAATCGTCGTTGACAATATGGAAGAAGTCAAGGTTGAAGTTCATGCGGTTGTTCAGTACGGCAAACTCCAGTCCTACGTTCCATTGCTTCTGTTTCTCCCAGGATAAGTTGGGGGTACCTCTGTTGGTACTTCCGCTGATGCCTGACGTTCCAATTGTAGTGCCATTGACTGAGACGCGATTGGCTGTCTGATAGTACCATGTGCGGTAGGCGTAGTTTTCAATGTCCTGGTTACCTACTACGCCATATCCTACGCGGAGTTTCAATTTGTCCAGCCACTCTACTTGGTCCATGAACTTCTCTTGTCGCAGGTCCCATGCCAGCGAGAACGAAGGCAGCAGACCCCATTGATGCCCTTTGGCAAACTTGCTCGAACCATCGTAGCGGGCTGTGGCAGTGAGATAGTATTTGTGGGCATATACATAGTTGCCACGCAGCAGATAGGACATCAGCGTCTGGGTATAGAAATCGGAGTCAATGTCGGTACTCTCATATTTGCTGGCTCCACCCAGGTCTTTGAAACCCAGTTCGTCACTTGCAAATCGTAGGCCTTGTGCCTTGGTGTAATCACCAATGGTTTTGGTGGCTGAGGTGCCTAATACAGCATTCAGATGGTGTACTTCGTTCCATACATGGTCGAAGGTGATGGTGTTGTCCCATTGCCAGT
>JBJEKT010000066.1:0-13310 GCA_051878775.1 Bacteroides sp.
AACTGAGATCTACATCTGGAATCATGACATCCATAGCGCAAATTGACTGCCGTATCGCTCTTCGATACATCTCCGTTCGTTTTCCGTTAAAACTCCGTTTATCCTTAGCTTCATCTTCGCTCCAGCTCCACTTTGGATCCGTTCTGGAAGCCCGATTTTGTCTCAGTCTTTATCACATATTTTCAGTATTTCTCACGAGGTGTCCTATAGCGTTTTGCTATTCCATTTGTTCGCACGATTGAAACGCAGGAACGAAATTTGAGCCAAAGTTACCTCGAAAAACTGGTATCAACAAATTACAAATGGAAAGTGTTAAAACGAAAAAAGCCACCAAAATGGTGGCTTATAAGCAGTTATAAAAACGTTTTGCAAGTATTGTCAGGCGGTCTATTTACCGATGCAGAAGTGGCTGAAGATGTTCTGCAGTACGTCGTCGGTCGTTACCTCGCCGGCGATGTCGCTCAGGTGGAAGATGCACTCGCGGATGTCTTGCGCGATGAAGTCGCCTGAGAGCTGCATCTGTAGTCCTTCTTCTACGCGGCGGATGGCTTCGAGGGCACGGGTCAGCGCTTCGTAGTGGCGGATGTTGGTGACAATCACATCGCCTGCCGAGACTTCGGGCAGGGCAGCGGCCTTCAGGAGCTGGGCCTTGAGCGGCTCTAACCCCTCCTGCTGCTTGGCGCTGATGAAGAGCTGAGGGGCCTTGACCTCGGCAAAGAGGGTGCTGAGTGTGCTGCGCTGGGCGGCGGTCAGCAGGTCGCTCTTGTTAAAGAGGAGGAGCAGCTGCTTCGCTTCGCAGAGGGGCAATAGGCGACTCTTCAGCTCCTGTATGCTCGGTGTGGCTCCCTGCTCCTGCACGACCGATGTGGCTTTCAGTGCTTCAGAGGCATCGATCATCCAGAGCACCACCTCGGCTTGCGCTATCTTTTGGAAGGTGCGCTCTATACCCAGGCTCTCGATGGTGTCGGCTGTTTGGCGGATGCCTGCTGTGTCAATGAAACGGAAGGTAACGCCCGAGAGGTTGACACAGTCCTCAATCACGTCGCGCGTGGTGCCGTGGATATCGCTTACGATGGCGCGTTCTTCGCCCACCAAGGCGTTGAGCAGGGTGGATTTGCCGGCGTTCGTTTCGCCGATAATGGCTACGGGGATGCCTCGCTTCAGTGCGTTACCTACGTGGAAAGAGGTGGTGAGATGGTTCAGACGCTCCGCTATCTGACGGGCAAGTTGCTCAAGCTCCGTGCGGTCGGCAAATTCCAGCTCTTCGTGGTCGCTGAAGTCCAGTTCCAGTTCGATGAGCGAGCTGAAGTGGAGCAGCTGTTCGCGCAGCTGGCCGAGCTCCTGGCTGAAGCCTCCGCGCAGCTGGCTGAGCGCCATGCGGTGGGTGGAGGCATTGGTGGAGGCTATCAGGTCGGCCACAGCCTCCGCCTGGCTCAGATCCATCTTGCCGTTGAGGAAGGCTCGCTGCGTAAATTCACCCGGTTTAGCCAGCCGTGCACCAGCCGCAATCAGCAGTTGCATCACCCGTTGCAGGATGAAGGCGGAGCCGTGGCACGAGATTTCGGTACTCTCCTCGCCGGTATAGCTGCGAGGGGCACGGAAGAGGCTGACCAGCACCTCGTCGATCACCTCCTCGCCATCCACGATGTGACCGTAGGTCAGCGTGTAAGGGGGCTGTTCCTTCAGGTAATGGACCGGTTGACGATCTTCTCCCGCAGGAGATACCTTCTGCCCTGCGGGGCGGAAGATGGCGGAGGTGATGGCGATGGCTTCAGGCCCTGAGAGGCGGATGACGCCAATCGCTCCGCCCTGTGCGGTAGCTATGGCGCAGATGGTATCTGTTGAGCTGTTCATTGTTCTTATTTTCAGATAGGAGGGGGTAGGGGGTTAAGGCAGGAGGCGGACGGTCTGCGTGACGAGGGCAGTCACTTGCTCCAGGTAGCGGCGGTCGGTATCGTCAAACTGGTTGAGCTGGTCGCTGTCGATGTCGAGCACTCCCACCACCTGCTCCTCCTGGAGGAGCGGTACCACAATCTCCGAGCGCGAGAGTGATGAGCAGGCAATATGGCCGGGGAATTGCTCCACGTCGGGCACCACCTGAGGGCGTTCTTCGGCCCAGCAGGTGCCGCATACACCACGTCCCTTGCGGATGCGGAAGCAAGCAGCACTTCCCTGGAAAGGGCCAAGCACCAGCGTATCGGCATCTTTGACTAAATAGAATCCCACCCAGAAGAACCCGAAGGCTTCGCGTAGGGCCGCACTGACGTTGGCCAGCACGCTCACAGCCTCCTCCTCGCCAGCCAGGTAAGTGGCCAGCAGGGGGATAAACTGTCGGTAACGTTCCTCCTTCGTAAGGGAGGGTGATAAGGCAAATGATGTTTCCATCTAGTTGAATTTCTTAATTTTAAATGGAATAGACTCTACATTCTCTCCAGCACCAGCTTGATGAGGGTGTCGATGCTGTTCTTGTAGCCTGTGTTGGCTTGCTTGTGGAGGCGGTCAGCTATCACCATGCAGACGGTGGTGGCACGGTGACCCATCAGACGGGAGAGGCCAGCCAGGGCAGAGCTCTCCATCTCAAAGTTGGTGATGCGATGGCCCTTGTACTCAAAGCTTTCTATCTTCTCGTTCTGCTGCGGATCGGCCAGGGGGATACGCAGTTGCCGCCCCTGGGGACCGTAGAATCCGCCGCATGCCACGGTCACGCCGTGTACCATCTCCTTGCCAGCTATACGACTGCAGAGCTCCGGGTCGGCATGGACCACGTAGGGTGCCGGAGCACAGAGGTTGCCGCTCCACCCCAGGTGGTTGAGCAGGGCACGCTCCATGGGGAGGTCGCACACAGCGTTGCGCCTGGCGTAGAAGTTGAGCAATCCGTCAAAACCTATACTGATGTCAGAGCAGACAAAGGTGCCTGCCGGCGTGAAGGGCTGTAGTCCGCCGCAGGTGCCTATGCGCACGATTTCCAGCTGACGCAGGGTAGGCTTGAGTTCGCGCGTCTGGAAGTCAATGTTAGCCAGGGCATCCAGTTCGTTGACTACAATGTCGATGTTGTCACAGCCTATACCTGTAGAAATCACCGTGATGCGCTTGCCTTGGTAGGTGCCGGTCACGGTCTTGAACTCACGACTCTCTACCTCGCACTCGCGGCTCTCAAAGTGTGCAGCTACCAGGGCCACACGTCCTGGATCGCCCACCAGGATGACCTTGTCGGCCAGCCATTCGGGCCGTACGTGCAGATGGAAAACTGACCCATCAGCGTTGATTATCAGTTCGCTGGGAGGAAAATAGGATTTCATCTTTTTAAACTAAAAACTAAAAGATAAAAACTAAAGACTAAAAATTAGGGCCATGCTACTTTAGGGCGCTGCCGTTGTTGCCTGCTGCGGGCTTGGCGATGGTCTCACGCATCTGGGTGTCGGCCTCGATATTCTTCATGCGGTAGTAGTCCATGATGCCCAGATTGCCGCTACGGAAGGCTTCAGCCATGGCCTTGGGCACTTCGGCTTCTGCCTCAATCACCTTGGCACGTGCCTCCTGAGCCTTGGCCTTCATCTCCTGTTCGCTGGCCACGGCCATAGCACGGCGCTCTTCAGCTTTGGCTTGTGCGATGTTCTTGTCGGCATTGGCCTGATCCATCTGCAGTGCAGCACCGATGTTCTTACCTATATCGATGTCGGCTATATCAATGGAGAGAATCTCGAAGGCTGTACCAGCATCCAGGCCCTTGCGCAGTACGAGCTTGGAGATGGAGTCGGGATTTTCAAGCACGGTCTTGTGGCTCTCGCTTGAACCGATGGACGATACGATGCCTTCGCCTACGCGGGCCAGCACGGTGTCTTCGCCGGCACCACCCACCAGCTGGCGGATGTTGGCACGTACCGTGACGCGAGCCTTGGCTATCAGCTGAATACCATCTTTAGCTACAGCTGTAACGGGCGGTGTGTCAATTACTTTCGGGTTGACTGACATCTGTACGGCCTCAAACACGTCACGGCCAGCCAGGTCGATGGCCGTAGCCATCTGGAAGGGGAGCTCGATGTTGGCCTTGGCGGCAGATACCAGGGCATGTACCACCTTCTCCACATGTCCACCGGCCAGGTAGTGGGCCTCCAGGCCGTCGCGTGTGATGGTGCTCAGACCCGCTTTATGGGCCTCAATCAGTCCAGGTACGATGATGTAGGGAGGCACATTGCGGATGCGCATCAGGAAGAGCTGCACCAACGAAATGTTGACACCCGAAACCTTGGCGCTCAGCCAGAGGAAGAAGGGCACGTAGTGGAAAAATACGGCCAGGAAAACGATGCCTCCCAAGATGAGCGAGGCAATGAGGTAAATGTTTGTCTCCATAGTCTAACTAAATTTATTGATGAATAATAAGATTCTAATTCACTATTGATGAATGATTTATTTACGTTCTACCAGGATGGTGCCGTCCACGATGCGGACTACCCGCACGGGGGTATGGGCATCGAGAAACTCAGCGGTAGATTTCACCTCCACGATTTCGCCCGCGAATTCGGCATAGCCTATCAGGGCCAGTCGGGTGGTGGTCACCCCTTCGTGGCCCACGCTCACGGGGTGAGCGGGCTGCTTTGTGGCTGAGCGTACGGTGGACTTGATTTCGCTCTTGAGCGCTACGCGGTCGAGCGTCTTGGAGCGCATGAAGAGGATAAGCGAACCCACGCAGGTCAGGACCGAGACGAACAGCGTAATCCATCCTCCTGCTGTACCCAGGTGGACAAAGGCGTAGTAGTTGGCATAAATGAGGCAACCGCCGGCTGCCAGTCCTGCCAGGCTGATGCCAGGAATCACAAAGAGTTCTACCAGCAGCAAGACAATGGCTGCCAAGACGAGGAGAATGATAATCACGATTTCCATATTGTTAGAGTTTTTTTTGTTTTATGATTCAGTGGTTTCACGGCAATTCTGCTTCACGGCAATTTTTTCAGTTCAGCGGCACGTACCTCGTTGGCTTTCTGATTCACGAGGATGTGGAGTTCGTCCATCCGTTTCTCCAGGTCGAGGATGGCCTCGCGGAGGCGTTGCTTCTCCTGCTCGTTGCCAGCTGCATAGCGCTCGCGCATCGACTCCAGCTTGTAGCTCTGCTGCTTATGGGAGTTTTCTATCTGGCAGTAGTCCTGGAACAGCTGTTTGGCCTCTGGTGAACGGAAATCCGTCAGCTTGTGATAGACGTACTGGTCGTTGACTACGAAGACGAAGTCTATCTCCTGTGTGTTCGTGGGGGTTCCCGTACCACGCTGGATTTGTGCCAGGCGTTGGCGGGCAGAGGCTACACGTTCCTGGTTGCTCCAGGTCTGGCGTATCTCCTTGAGTTGGGCCAGCTGGATGAGTTTCTTGGTATCCATCCCTTCGTAGTTATAGACCTGCTTGGTGGCATTGGGGATGAAGAGGTAGATGCAGACTTTGCCCTGCGGCTGGTAGCGGTCGGAGGCAAACCAGCCGATGTTGTTGTACTCGTCCACGGCATAGAGGTAGTCGTTGTAGGGCGAGTTGAAGGGCATACCTACGTTCTCAGGGGTAAGGTAGGAGTCGTTGGCCGTGTTGTAGCAGGTCACGAAGATGTCGTAGCCGCCCATTGAGCCTTGCCCATCGGCAGCATAGTAGATGGTGAATCCGTCGGCCATGATGAAGGGGTAATCGGCGTTATGCCCTCCGTTGATGTTGTCAGGGAGCAGGGTGGGGTTGCTCCAGCTGTTCATCTGTTTGGTCGATTTGAGGATGCTCATCCGTCCCTCCTCCTGGCGTTCGCCGAAGTAGATTTTATTGCCCAGCTCCGTCTCGAATACCAGTCCGCCCTGCTTGCCCTGGGGGTGGTCGAAGTATTGGTCGTAGCTATAGAGCTTGCCCGACTCTTCGCTCAGCTTGTAGTGATGGAGTAGTTGTGCTTTGTCCACTACCAGGCTGTCGATGACCTCCACCTGCTCCACGCCCTTGAGCATACGTAGGTGGGTATGGTAGGCCTCCAGCTCTGCTTCAGCCTCTTCAGTAGGGCGCTTGCGGCGCTTCAGCTCGTTGATGTAGTTCTCCATTTCGCTGATGGCCTCGTCGTAGCGGTAGAGGTGGTCGTAGCATCGGGCCAGTTGGTACTGTCCGCTGGGTGTGCGTCGCTTCACGGCCGTCTGCAGGTACTTCAGTCCCTCTTGCGGTTCGCCGGTCTCCATGCAGCACACGCCATACCACAGGCAGTAGTTGCCGTTGGAGGGTTGTCCCTTGACCAGTCGCTTCATGGCTGGCTTAGCCTCCGCATAGGCCCCTTTCTCGTAGAGTGCCTTGGCTTCGGCCAAGCTTTGGGCTCCGGCAGGCAAGCTGATGCTGGCAGCTACCAGAAGGCTTATTGAGAGTGTAAACAGTCTCTTCATCATTCCTCAAATTTTCTTATAATGTCCATCAATAAATCTATTCTCGTCAGGTTGGACGGGCATCCAAAGTCCTCATGCGGTTTAACAGCCGTCCAATTGCCGCCCAAATTTAGAAACATTTCCTCAAACAGGCAAACAGATTAAAAAAGTATAGTGTTAATTCTTCTTTATCGGCCTGTTTTTTCGGATAAAAGGCAGATTTCTGTAAGCTATATGGCGTGCTTTTTCTAACTTTGCACCGCAAAATGGTTTCTCATCAATAATGTTGATGAACCAAACATGGCACGTAGATATATACAGGAATTAGGACATTTATGAAGAAAAATGATGCAGAAGCGGTATTGATGCGGCGGGTGGAGCGCCGGATGGCCAAGGGCGTGGTGCAGTATGGGCTGATAGAGGAGGGTGATTCGGTTCTCATCGGGCTCTCAGGGGGTAAGGATTCGCTGGCCCTGCTGGAGCTGTTTGCCCGAAGGGCTCGTATCCACAAACCGGCCTTCCGTGTGGTGGCGGCACACGTCGTGATGGACAACATACCATACCAAAGCGACACGGATTACCTCCGGCAGTTTGCCGAGGAGCGTGGCGTGCCTTTCGTGGTGGAGCACACGGTGTTTGATGCCTCGACCGACAGCCGGAAGTCACCCTGCTTCCTCTGCTCATGGAATCGCCGCAAGGCGCTCTTCACCATTGCTAAGGAGCAGGGGTGTAACAAAATAGCCCTTGGACACCACATGGACGATATCCTCCAGACGTTGCTCATGAACATCACCTTCCAAGGCGCTTTCAGCACCATGCCCCCGAGGCTGGTGATGAAGAAGTTTGATATGACCATTATCCGTCCGCTCTGTCTGGTCCATGAGGCTGACCTTCAGGAACTGGCCACGCTGCATGGCTACCGCAAGCAAATCAAGAACTGCCCCTACGAGCACGACTCTCACCGTGCTGCCATGAAGGAGATCTTTCGTCAGTTGGAGGCCATGAATCCAGAGGCGCGCTACAGCCTCTGGAGCAGCATGAACAACGTACAACGCGACTTGCTGCCCGAGGGAGAGTGAAGTATTACCTCCTGAGTGACACCCCTACGTCATGAGGTTCACTTACTTCATGAAGACGAAATAGACCGCTAGAATCAAGCAGATGAAGGCTGCCAGGTGATTCCAATGAAGCTGTTCGCCCTTGAAGAGCACCGTGGTGAAGATGGTGAAGATTATCAGTGTGATGACCTCCTGGATAATCTTGAGCTGCATGAGCGAGAAGGGGCCACCATTTTCCTGAAAACCAATGCGGTTGGCAGGTACTTGACAGGAGTACTCGAAGAGGGCTATCGCCCACGAGAAGAGGATGACTGCATAGAGCGGCCAATGGGTGGAAATCTTCATCTCCTGCAGCTTCAGATGCCCATACCAAGCAAATGTCATGAAGATGTTAGAGATAATCAGCAGGAGGATTGTGTAGAAACCTTTCATATTATCTTTTTAAAGTTGAGTGATTCGTGTAGCGTAATTGAGGGTTACTTCATCAGTTGCTGCATCCGTTGGGAGGTGAAGGTGCCGTAGGTGCCGTCTGTCTGACTATAGATGAAGTAGGCGGCCAGCTCGGGATGTGCCTCCACGAAAGCTTCGGCCTCTTCCAGGCCCATGACCATGAAGGCTGTGGCGTAGGCATCGGCGCTCATGCAGTCGGGCGCGAGTACGGTAGAGGAAAGGATGGCGTGCTGCACAGGGTAACCCGTACGGGGGTCGATGGTGTGGGCATACTTCTTGCCGTCACGGTGGTAATAGTTGCGGTAGTTGCCGCTCGTGGCTATGGCTCCTTCATGGAGCTCCACGATGGCCTGTAGCTCCTGGTTGGTGGCCAGCGAGTCATCTATCGGTTTGTTGATGCCGATGCGCCAGGGACGTTGCTGGAGGTTGTTTCCCTTCACTACTACCTCGCCACCGATGTCCACCATCAGGTTGTCGATGCCCTTGCTTTGCAGCAGTTGGGCTACTACATCCACGGCATATCCCTTGGCCACGGCACTGCAGTTGAGCATCAGCCTCGGGTCCTCCTTCTGCACGCAGCCGTCAGCATCCAGCCGTACGCGGGTGTAACCTATCATCTCACGGAGACTGTCCACCTGGGCCGAATCGGGGAAGATACCTTTCTTAAAACCGAATCCCCAGGCGTTGATGAGCGGGGCCACGGTGATGTCAAACGCCCCATCGGTCTGGGCAGATATCTCCAGGCTGCGACGGAACACCGTGCGGAAGAGCGAGTCGGTCTGCATGGACTCGTTGCGGTTGATGGCCGTGATGATGGAGTGCTCGTTGAAGGGGGAGAGGGAGTTGTCGATGGCATGGAGCGCTTCCTCAATTTCCCCTTTGAGCGACGTGGGGTACTGGTAACTCACCTGATAGATGGTGCCGAATATCAGTCCGTTGTCTGTCTGATAGGGGGCAGGCTGGTTGTTGCGGTGGATAATCCAGATGGAGAGTAGCAGCAGGAGGCCTACCGCCATGAAGTTACGTTGTCTTTTTGTCTTATCAATCATCTCTTTATAGTGATTAGTGATTAATGTTTAGTGATTAATGATTAATGATTAGGAAAACCTAATCCCTTATCCCTAAAAAAGGTGTTCTGCCAGTATTTTGCACCCTATGAGGATGAGGATTACTCCTCCCCAGCGTTCTGCTTTCAGTCTGCGGGCCAGGCCATTGCCGAAGCGGATGCCCAGCAGAAGCCCTATGATGGAGAGCACGAACGACACCAGGCCGATGACCAGGATGGGGTGAAGAATGTCAATCCAGCTGTCCATACCCAGGCAGGCAAAGGATACGCCCACGGCCAGTGCGTCGATACTCGTGGCCACAGCCAGGGTGAGCACCACTGGCAGGCGGGTAGGGTCGGACGCATGACGTTCCTCCTCTTCTTTGAATGATTCCATCACCATCCGTCCACCCAGGAAGCAGAGGATGCTGAAGGCTATCCAGTGGTCAATCTGCTCGAAGAGGTGACTGAAGAGGGTGGTACCCATCCAGCCGATAAGGGGCATCACGGCCTGAAAGAGGCCGAAGAAGAAGGCCATCGTGAGCATAGGACTCCAGCGTATCTGCTTGAGGGTAATGCCGGTAGCCACAGACACGGCAAAGCAGTCCATCGCCAATGCCACAGCCAGGAGCCAAATTTCAATAGTAGTCATCTTGTGTTATTTCTTCTTATTCTTGAGTTGTGGCTTTGATTTACCGCCAAACTGATAGACCAGGGTGTAGGTGATACCCAGCGTGTTGGAGCCGTACTGCCCGAAGCCTGGTATATACCACGGGTCGCCGTAGGTGTCGCCTCCGCCCGATAGCTTAAATTTGAAGCGCATGGCCCAGCCCATGGCCAGGTTGCCCCATACGTTAGCCCGTATGCCCACGCAGAACTCCATCCACTGCATACTACCCTTCAGACCCTGGTGGTCGAAGGGTACGGTACCGCTCCACACGTCGTCGGTGATGTTGGGATTGCCGGGTGTGCCGCCGTAGATGGGGTCATTCACGCCCAGTGAGCGGATGTCGTAGTCGAAGCTGCTTGTGGCGTAGCGCAGACCCACGCGCAGCTGGTGGCCGTGTGCCTTTCGGAAGAGTGTGTTGTAGTCCATGCCAATACGCAGATAGGGGGCGCTGCTCTTGTAATGGATACCCTGGTCGCTCCAGGCATCGGTAGCGCCGAAGCCTATCTCAGTCACGGGGAAGTATCGATGCTTCAGGTCAACGTCAACAGCCACCTCAGAGCTGAGGAAGTCGCTGCCGAATACCTTGCCACCCAGTCCCCAAAGGTCCATTCCTACGGAGAAACCGTTGTAGAGCGGGTAGTCCACCTCGGTAGGTTTCTTCTCTTTCTTTTTCTGCTTTTTGGTCTGTTCGCGGTTACCTCGTGGTGTCTGGCCATAGGTGGTCTGTGCGATGCTCTGCTGCGGCATAATGAGGCAGACGGACGTCAGCACTAGGGTTACGGTAGCCAGTAGCCTGATACCATGTAGCTTGCCAGTTCGCCTCCCGAGGTACGGTAACCGGTTAATAATAGAGTTTAAGATTTTCTCTTCCATAGATACCTGCTTCGTTGTAAATTAGGGCGATTGAGTCGAGCACAGTGCGGGTGTAGTTCACGCTCTCAATCTGCTGCTTCATCTGGTAGCCACAATCCATCGAGAGGAAGTAGGGCGTATTGCTGTGGCGGATGATGACCTGGTCTTGCCGTCCATCGCTGTAGTGCAGCACCAGATGGGTGGAGTCGGCCGTGTAGCAAAGGGGTAGTGAGAGGCTCTTCACGTTGGTCTCTCGGTTGACGATGACCGAGTCTGTGCCAAAGGCCGTGATGGTGAGTTGGTTGATAGCAGCCTGTTCGTAGAGTCCTGTATCCTCATTGACGGCAAAGATATTGCAGTTCATCATGGGGCGTGCGTTGAGCGAGCAGTCTTCCTCCTCGTCGCATGCCATCATTAGGCAGCATCCAGCCGCCAGGGCCAATAAGGTTTTTATTTTCATTTTAAATAGAGTTGTAGTTTTTCTATCACTAATCATTATATACTAAATATTCTCCTCCACCTGGTAGCGGTTGCGCTCGGGGGCATTGCGTGAGATAAGCTCGCCCAGGAACCCGGCTACGAAGAGCTGTGTGCCGATAATCATTGACGTGAGCGCCAGGTAGAAGTAAGGTGACTCGGTCACCAGTCGGTAGGGCATACCGGCGTGCATGGAGTAGAGCTTGCCGAATCCCACGATGACGACTGCGATGAAGCCCAGGATGAACATCAGCGAGCCCAGCAGGCCGAAGAAGTGCATCGGCTTCACGCCGAAGGTGCTGAGAAACCAGAGGGAGATGAGGTCAAGGTAGCCGTTGACGAAGCGGTTGAGCCCGAACTTAGTCGTGCCGTATTTGCGTGCCTGGTGGTGAACTACCTTTTCGCCGATACGCTTGAACCCGGCGTTTTTGGCCAGGTAGGGGATGTAGCGGTGCATCTCGCCATATACCTCGATATTCTTTACCACCTCTCGCCGGTAGGCCTTCAGGCCGCAGTTGAAGTCGTGCAGGTTTTTGATGCCCGACACGCGCCGGGCCGTGGCGTTGAAGAGCTTGGTGGGGATGGTCTTGGAGAGCGGGTCGTAGCGCTTCTGCTTCCAGCCCGAAACCAGGTCGTAGCCCTCCTCGCGAATCATTCGGCAGAGCCCGGGTATCTCGTCGGGGCTGTCCTGTAGGTCAGCATCCATGGTAATGACCACATCGCCCTCTGCCCGCTCAAAGCCGCAGAACAGAGCGGGTGACTTGCCGTAGTTGCGTCGGAACTTGATGCCATGAACCACCTCAGGAGCTTTCTCCTTTAGGGCGCAGATTACTTGCCAAGAGTTGTCCGTACTGCCGTCGTTCACGAAAATGACCTCGTGGCTCAGGCCGTGGGCGGTGGTGACCCGTTCTATCCAGTCGAACAGTTCGGGCAGCGACTCGGCCTCGTTATAGAGAGGAATTACAATCGAAACGTCGATTTGTTGATTATGTTCTGTCATTATATGGATTGTTTGTTAAGCCATTTTTTTCTTTACAAAGGGTGCGATGAGGAGTGCCATGAGGGCACCCATCATTAGGTTTTGCGACATCTGCTGCAGGGCGATGGTGATGGGGGTGAGGCTGCGTTGGGCGTTGATTAGCTCCCTCATCTGTGAACCCATCTGCTCACGTTGCAGCTGCGGCAGCGAGGAGAGAAACTCCTCCACCATCTCCTCCAGCGAGTTGAGGATGAAGCCGCCGTCGATGAAGCGGAAGTAGATGAAGTAGCCCATGGCTGTGAGTAGTGAGGCGTAGAGGAAGGTGAGGAATAGGAAAAGCCAGGCCTCACCGAAGCCGATGACCCCTGCGCGATAGCGATTGCGGTAGTTGCGTGCCATAGCGTAGCCCACAAAAGGCACACAAGCAGTGAGCACCAGGAAGAGGAGCATCAGCGGGGGCATGACGATACCCAGGGGCACGAGCGTGAACTTGGCCAGCCAGAAGAGGCCCATCAGTGTGCCGCAGAAGGTGGCATAGCGCGTCATCACAGCGCGTTCTATCAGATGATCGTTGTTCATTCCTTATTCATTTTATATAATAATGCGCCGCAAAGTTAATGCAAACCGCGCGAACTGCAAAACATTGGCCCTTCTAAACTGCAAAACTTAGGGCTATTTCGTTTGATATCGAAAAAAAACGGGTGAAAAGTTTGGATATTCCAGAAAAAGCCGTACCTTTGCACCCGCAAAACAAACAATATGGGTAAGTCCTATACGGCCAGCTCCCTTCGAATCCTCCAGGGCTTGATCGCAGCAAAGGTAGTTGGTTGTAGCGGCGCGATATAGTCAGCTTACCCACCCGCCTCTTTAGCTCAGTTGGCCAGAGCACGTGATTTGTAATCTCGGGGTCGTTGGTTCGAATCCGACAAGAGGCTCTTCTTACAATCCTTTAGCATCACTCTCTTTTGTGGAGTGATGCTTTTTTTTATCCTTTCGCAATCGTTTGCTCTCTTCTATTATATATTTTTATCTGTTTTTCCATCTGCACCAATTCATTCTTTTGCTATTTTTGCAGCAAGATAACTTATTAAATATCATAATTTGGCATGAGAAACATGATTACTCTATGGCTGAAAGGCGTCTGTCTGGTTTTGGCTCTTGCAGCTGCTGGTACGCTGAAGGCCGAAAAATTGACATCTCCCAACGGCCAGTTGGAAATGAACTTCACCCTCACTCCGCAGGGCGAACCTCTCTACGAACTGACTTATAAAGGTAAAGCGGTCATCAAACCCTCAAAGCTGGGCCTTGAGCTCAAGGATGCTCCCTCGCTGATGGATGGCTTCAAACTGGTGGCGCAGCAGCAGACTACGTTCGACGAAACGTGGCAGCCCGTATGGGGTGAAGAGAGCAACATCCG
>JBJEKT010000067.1:0-13183 GCA_051878775.1 Bacteroides sp.
CATCGACAATCATACCACCCTTCGTGCGGCACTTGATGTAACCCTTGATGATTTCCTGGCTTTCCAGAGCGGCATTGACGCGCTCCCAAGAACGAGAGGCACGAGCCTTGCGGTGAGACAGTACGAGCTGTCCCTTCTTGTCTTCCTGATTCTCGATGTATACCTCTACGGTATCACCTACCTTCAGTTCGGGGTTGTAACGGAACTCGCTCATGGGGATGATACCATCCGACTTGTAACCGATGTTCACCACTACTTCACGCTTGTTCATAGCGATTACGGTACCGTCAACCACTTCGCGGTCGTTCACCTTGTTGAGCGTATTGTCATACGCCTTTTCCTGTTCTTCGTGGCTGGTAGCAGCTACTACCTCGCCGTGTTCGTAAGCATCCCAATTGAAGTCTTCGAGAGGCTGTACATTCTTTAAATTTTCCATTGTTTAATAATAAGTTTTTTTTTACGATTAATTGAGTTAGACATTATGTTGACTCTAAAATCGGGCGCAAAGGTACAACTTTTTTTTATCCTGCCAAAACTTTTCATGCTAATTTTCAATTCGTAAGCGGATAACTACTACTGTGTCAGAGGGGTATGCCATACTCTTGCTTCACCACGTCCATCACGAAGACGCTCTCCAGCGAGCCGAGGTGCTCCACGGTGCCGAGTATGTTGAGGATAAACTCCTGGTAATACTTCATGTTGGGGGCATGGATCTTGAGCAGGTAGTCGAAGCTGCCGGAGATGTTGTAGCACTCCACCACCTCGGGCGTCTGCTTCATCCGTTGGGCAAAGCCGGAGGCGATGTCGCGGCTCATGCTGCTCATCTTGACATTGCAGAACACCACGAAGCCCTGGTTGAGCTTCTCGGCATCGAGCACGGCCATATACCTCTTTATATAGCCCCCCGATTCGAGCCGCTTGAGCCGTTCGAACACGGGCGTGGAGGAGAGACTGACCCTGGCTGCCAGTTCCTTGGTGGTGAGCCGGGCATTCTGCTGCAGCGTACGCAGTATCTGCAGATCGACCTTGTCTAATTTTTCATAATCAGTTACCATATCTTTTTAAATTACGAGTTACGAGCTACAAGCTACAAGTGACGGCAAAAAGAAGATTGTTCTATCTGGGGTAGCTATAAAGCCCTTCAAAAGAATAATCCGCCTTTTCACGCAGCAAAAATAGTGTATTTTTCCAAATATTCCAAGACTATTGGTGGAAAATCATACACACCTTACCTTTGCAAACGAAAATCAACGAAATGTATAACTTAAAATATCATAGATTATGGCAACAAAGAAACTTCATTTTGAGACGCTTCAGCTCCACGTAGGACAAGAACAGCCCGACCCCGCTACCGATGCCCGTGCGGTGCCTATCTACCAGACCACCTCATACGTGTTCCGCAACTCGCAACATGCAGCCGACCGCTTCGGTCTGCGCGATGCCGGCAACATCTATGGCCGACTGACCAACTCCACACAGGGTGTGTTCGAACAGCGCGTAGCTGCCCTCGAAGGGGGCGTAGCCGGTCTGGCCGTGTCCTCAGGGGCTGCTGCAGTGACCTACGCTTTGCAGAATATCCTGGGTGTGGGTGACCACATCGTGGCTGCTGACAACCTCTACGGCGGCTCGTTCAACCTCATCACCCACACGCTGGCCAGCCAGGGCATCAGCCATACCATCGTCAACGTGAATGACCTGCAGGCGCTCGAAGCAGCCATCCGCCCCAACACCAAGGTGGTCTATGCCGAGACCTTCGGCAACCCTAACAGCGATGTAACCAATCTGGAGGCTGTGGCAGAAGTGGCCCACCGCCATCAGATTCCCTTCATCGTGGACAACACCTTCGGCACACCCTATCTCATCCGCCCCATTGAGCACGGTGCCGACATCGTGATTCACTCAGCCACGAAGTTCATCGGCGGTCACGGCAGCAGCCTGGGTGGTGTCATCGTGGATGGCGGCCATTTCGACTGGAAGGCCAATGCCGACAAGTTTCCCACGCTGGCTAAGCCCGACCCGAGCTATCATGGTGCCGTGTTTGCCGACGTAGCTGGCCCTGCAGCCTTTGTCACCCGCATCCGTGCGGTGATCCTGCGCGACACGGGTGCCACCATCTCCCCCTTCAACGCCTTCATCCTCTTGCAGGGCCTGGAGACGCTCTCCCTGCGCGTAGAGCGCCACGTGGAGAATGCGCTCAAGGTGGTGGAATTCCTCAATAACCACCCCAAGGTGGCCAAGGTCAATCACCCCTCACTCCCCTCTCACCCCGACCATGCCCTCTACCAGAAGTACTTTCCTCAGGGCGGTGGCAGCATCTTCACCTTCGAGATAAAGGGCGGACAGGAAGAGGCCTGGAGATTCATAGACAGCCTGCAGATCTTCTCCCTGCTGGCCAACGTAGCTGACGTGAAGAGCCTCGTCATCCATCCCTACACCACGACCCACTCACAGATGAGCCCGGAGGAGTTGGCCGCTCAGCACATCACGCCGAGCACCGTCCGCCTCTCCATCGGCACCGAGCACATTGACGACATCCTCGATGACCTAAGCCAGGCTCTCGAGCAGGTCTGAGCCTCACCCCAGGGGCTGAGCAGCGCGTCTGCCCCGTTACAGGTTACGGATGCGCCACTCCTGGGGATAGAGGTTGTTGGCCCGGTTACCCAGGTGCTTGACGAAGCCCAGCGGAACGCCATGATAAGTAATCAGCACAAAGCCACGAGGGGTGCCCAGCGGGAGTTGGAGCACCTCTCGGCGCAAATAGCTTAAAGCCTGCTCACGCTCCACCTCCACCTCAGGAAACGCTCCACGACGGAGCAGGTGGCTCATGGCCAATGCGTGACAGGGATTCAGGTCACGCCCCTTCACTTCAGCCAGGGCCACACCGGCCTGTAACAGGTAAAGATGGTTTTTCAGCTCCTGTAGCAAGGGGAGCCAGTGTTGTGGAAACGCCAGCACGCGCTCCCCTTGTGGCAGCAGGAGATAATCATCTCCCGCATCATTCAGCCAGCCGTGGAGCTGCTCCTCTTGCTGTCGGTACAATAGACGAGCCAGGGCTTTGTCGTTAGAGGCTTGTGCCGAGTTACCCCGTTTGCCTCGCCGCTCCCTCCCCTTGCGTACCGAGGAGTTCTCTTCTCCTCCCACAGCATCCCCCTTCTTACGCAGGGCCGCCATGAAGAGTCCCTCCCCCTTGGTGCGGTGAGGCAGGAAGCGGGCCACGGGGAAACAGGCTCCAGGCAGCAGATTGCCGGTGATGCCCCAGGAGGGGTCGCTCTCCACAGGGAGCACCTCGGCTCCCAGCTCGCGGCAGATCCACTCCACATTGGCTTCGTCCTCCAATATATTATAGGTACAGGTACTATATAATAATAATCCTCCAGACTTCAGCGCGGGCCATACGTCGGCCAGGATGCGTTGCTGTCGTTGGCGACAAAGCTCCACATTCTCTACGCTCCAATCGTTCACAGCCCCCTCATCCTTACGAAACATGCCCTCGCCGGAGCAAGGCACGTCAGTGAGCAGCACATCGAAAGCCCCCTCCAGTGCAGCGAAGTCAGCCGGGTCACTACGCGTCACCACCACATCAGGGTGACCCCACTTGGTGAGGTTCTCAGCCAGCACCTGCGCACGGGCCTTCATCACCTCGTTGCTCACCAGCAGGCTCCCTTCGGGCAGGAGCGCCCTGGCATGGGTCGATTTCCCCCCTGGGGCGGCACAGAGGTCGAGCATGGCTACCGCCTCACCGGTCAGGTAGCGCCGCATCACCTGCTCCAGGAACATCGACGAAGCCTCCTGTACATAGTAAGCCCCGGCATGGAAGAGCGGGTCGAGGGTGAAGAGGGGCCGTTGGTTGAGATAATAGCCTGATTCACACCAGGGCACAGGCTCACCCAGAGGCTCTTCAGCAGGGAGCGCTCCGAGCAACGGATTGAGGCGAACACTCACCATCGGCTCGCGCTGCATACCCTCTGCAAACCGTTCATACTCCCCGGCACCCAGCAGTTGGCGCATCGAGCAGACAAAATCCTGAGGCAAATCGATATTCATATTGAACTATTGACGTATTTGGTAGTTAAAAAGAGTCCGATTACGGTTGCAAAGATAAGGTAAAAAATGCGATTCACGGAAGAAGCTGCATGATTTCGAAAAAAAATTCATTCCTTTGCAACTTTCCACGCGAGATACTCCGTCTAATGCATAGAAAACAATAAAAAATATCACGATATGAAAAGATTCATCCTATCCCTCCTGCTTGTCGTGGGGCTCCTGCTCCCCAGCCAAGCCACCCTTCGCACCACCGTGGTGAGAGACAGCCAGAACCACGTAGTACGAATCTACGAAGTCAACGACACCGTGGTCAACGGCCGCACCCAGACAGATACGCTGACCATCACCACCCTACCCGACGGTACCCAGACCATCAGCAGGGACTCCCACTACGAGGACCACTCCAACTGGGGTATAAAGAAAGGTGAAATTGCCTTGTTCAGTATCTTCTGCGTCTTCTTTGGTCCTGTGCTCATCATCTTCTTGATTTTCTACTTCCGCTACAAGAACCGCAAGGCGGCCTACCGCGTAGCCGAACAGGCCATCGCCGCAGGGCGTCCCTTGCCCGAGGACTTCATCCAGGAGGCGAAGCGCAAGCCAGGTAGCAACAGCCTGTCGCAGGGCATCAACAGCATCTGCATCGGTATAGGCCTCTTCATCTTCCTTTGGGCACTGACTCACGAATTTGGCCTGGGATGCATCGGACTGCTTATCATGTTCATGGGCTTTGGCAAAGTCATCCTCTACTATCTGCAGCAAGGCAACCCCATCAACCCCGGCAAGGAGGTGCCCCCCACCACCGCATCGCAGGACCATAACAACCAGATTATACCTACCGAATGAGTGCCCTCAGTGACATCGCCCTGGTGGCCCAGGTGGTAGCCTTTGGCAACACCCGCGCCTTCGACCAGCTGGTCAGGAAGTACCAAAGCCCCGTGCGGCGGTTCTTCCTGCACCAGACGTGCGGCGATGAAGCCCTGAGCGACGACCTGGCACAAGAGACCTTCATCAAGGCCTACACCGGACTGAGCGGCTTCGGACAGCTGAGCAGCTTCTCCACCTGGCTCTACCGCATTGCCTACAACGTCTTCTACGACCACCTGCGCAGCCAGCATGAGGTGTCCAGCCTGGAGACGGCCCAGGTAGATGCCCTCTACCACACCGAGCAAGCGGACTTCGGCCAGCACGCCGACCTCTACCAGGCCCTGGGCACGCTGAAGGAGATGGAGCGCACCTGCATCACCCTGTTCTACATGGACGACCTGAGCATCGACCGCATTGCCAGCATCACGGGCTGCCCCAGCGGCACCGTGAAGAGTCACCTGAAGCGAGGCAAAGAGAAATTATCCACCTATTTAAGAAACAATGGCTATGAACGATAATCGCATGAAACAGATTCCCCCCTCTCCGCACGAAGACGAAGCCCTGCTCCGTCAATTCTTCGCAGTACACCAGGCCAAAGCCCCTCTGGCCGACCATGGCTTCAGCCAGCGCGTCATGCAGCGACTGCCACGTCGTGCCCCCCTCTGGACCCGTCTGTGGAGCCCCTGCTGTATGCTGCTGAGCATTGTGCTCTTCATCCATCTGCGTGGCTTCGAACTCATCTGGCAGGCCCTACGTGAGATCTTCACCACACAGGCCGAGCAGCTGATGCCCCAGCAGTTCGACCCCAAGGTATGGCTTGTAGGTGGCGGCGTACTGCTGTTCCTCCTTTGCAGAAAATTATCCCAAATGGCATGAAAGAGGCTGTTTTCCTGCCCCCAGGCTTTATCGTTTCAGCAAAAAGCAGTAACTTTGCCGCCCTGAAAATGAAAATGAATCGCCTGTGGTAAAAAGAATTGAACGACCTGCGTTGCGACGCCTCATCCTCCTGCTCCTCCTGCTGCTCCCCCTGCCCATGGGGCAGCTCGCTGCTCAGACTGCCTCCCAGCAGCCAGCCGCAATACCCGCACCTACGGTGAGTGACTCGCTGGCCATGGCCTTCTTTGAGGAGCTGGGCGTACCCGTGACCAGCGACAACAGCGTGGAGCTCTTCTTCAACGGGCATGACAAGTTCCAGGACCTCTTCAGCGCCATCCGCCAGGCCCGCCACCACATCCACCTGGAGTACTTCAACTTCCGCAACGACTCCATTGCCAATGCCCTCTTCGACCTGCTGGCCGAGAAGGCACAAGAGGGGGTGAAGGTACGCGCCATGTTCGATGCCTTCGGCAACAGCTCCAATAACCGTCCGCTGAAGAAGCATCACCTCCAGGCCATTGCCGACCGGGGCATCGAGATTGTGAAGTTCGACCCCATCACCTTCCCGTGGGTCAACCATGCCATGCACCGCGACCACCGCAAGATTGTGGTCATCGACGGCCGTGTGGGTTACACGGGAGGCATGAACATTGCCGATTACTACATCCATGGCCTACCCGAACTGGGACAGTGGCATGACATCCACATGCGCCTCACCGGTGGGGCCGTGGCACAGCTGCAGGGCATCTTCCTCACCATGTGGAACCGCGAGACCGGTCAGCACGTCGGCGGCCCCGACTACTTCCCTCCCCTGGAGGCCAGCCCATCCACCTCGGCTGAGGGCATCCCCACCTCGCAGATAGCCATCGTGGACCGCGTGCCCAAGGAGAGCCCCCGCAACATCAGCCACTCCTACTCGGCCTGCATCGCCTCCGCACAGCACCACATCCAGATAGTCAACCCCTACTTCGTCCCCACCCGCTCCATCCGCAAAGCCATCAAGCAGGCCTTGAAGCAGGGTACCCGTGTAGAGATCATGATACCCTCCAAGAGTGACATCCCCTTCACCCCCGAGGCCTCCTTCTACATCGCCCATAAGCTGATGAAGCACGGAGCGGAGATTTACCTCTTCGACGGCGGCTTCCACCACTCCAAGATCATGATGGTGGACAGCACCTACTGCACCGTAGGGACGGCCAACCTCAACAGCCGCAGCCTGCGCTACGACTACGAGACCAACGCCTTCATCTTCTCCCCCGCCACCACACAGGAGCTCAACGCCATGTTTGAGGCGGACAAGCAGCAGAGCACGCGCATGACCCCCGCGTACTGGAAGCAGCGCTCCGGCTGGAAGAAGTTCGTAGGCTGGCTGGGTAACCTGCTCACCCCGTTCCTCTAAATCTGCCCCCACCAGGGGCACATGCCATTTTCGGAAAAAAGCGAGCCTTTCTCTTGGTGGTTCGCTCATTTTATGTTACCTTTGCTGCATTATTGAAAATTTATACAATAACTATACCTTAAAAAAAGCTTAGGAACATCATGAGCAACTCATCACATCCCAAAGGTCTCTACCTGATCTTTGCAACCAGCACTGCCGAGCGGTTCAGCTACTTCGGCATGAGAGCTATCTTTATCCTGTACCTCACGCAAGCCCTGCTGATGGACACGCAGGCAGCCACCCAGATCTATGGCAGCTACACGGGCCTGGTCTATCTCGCCCCGCTGCTTGGCGGCTACATTGCCGACCGCTATTGGGGCATCCGTAAGAGCATCACCTGGGGCATCGTGATGATGAGCATCGGTCAGTTCCTGATGTTCGCCAGCGCCTCTGTGTATGACCAGCACGACCTGTCACGCATCCTGATGTACTGCGGCCTGGCCCTGCTCATCATGGGCAACGGCACCTTCAAGCCCACCACCAGCGCCGTGGTAGGCAAGCTCTACCGCCCCAATGACCCACGCCTCGACTCGGCCTACACCATCTACTATATGGGAGTAAATATCGGCGCCTTCATCGCCCCGCTGGCCTGCGGATTCTTCGGCGAGACGGGTAATCCTGCCGACTTCAAGTGGGGCTTCCTGATAGCTGCCGTAGTCACCATCCTCCTCTTCTTCATCTTTGAGACGCAGAAGAACAAGTACCTGATAGGCCCTGACGGCTCAGCCATCGGCATCATCCCCGATGCCAAGCAGAAGGCCGGCGCATCCACCCAGCAGGAGGCTGAAGTGGCACTCACCCCCGAGGAGCGTGCCGCCAAGCGGAAGAAGCAGCGTGCCGACTACCTGAAGCTGGGTGTGCTCACCGCTGCCCTCATCGCCCTGTTCAGCATCCTCTTTGACGATTGGGTGAGCGTAGGCATCTTCACCGCGTGCATCGTCTGCCCCGTGAGCATCATGATGGACGACAAGCTCACCAAGATAGAGCGTGACCGCATCTGGGTCATCTACATCATCGCCTTCTTCGTCATCTTCTTCTGGGCCGCCTACGAGCAGGCCGGAGCCTCGCTCAACCTCTTTGCCGCCCAGCAGACCGACCGCGTCTTCTTCGGCTGGGAGATGCCCGCCTCATGGACCCAGTCGTTCAACGCCATCTTCGTGGTCATCCTGGCTGCCGTGGCGCCCTACGTATGGAGCTACCTGCACAAGCGCAACATGGAGCCCTCCGCCCCCACCAAGCAGGCCATCGGCCTCCTGCTGCTCTCCCTGGGCTACCTCTTCATCTGCATCGGCGTGCAGGGCGTGGAGCCCGGCGTCAAGGTGAGCATCATCTGGATCACGGGCCTCTACTTCATCCACACCCTGGGTGAGATCAGCCTCTCCCCCATCGGCCTGTCGATGGTCAACAAGCTCACGCCCGTGCGCTTTGCCTCGCTCATGATGGGCATCTGGTTCATGAGCACCGCCTCGGCCAACAAGTTTGCCGGTATGCTGGGTGGCCTCTACCCTGAAGACGGCAAGGTGAAGCACCTGTTCGGCATCGAGATAGCCACGCTGTTCGACTTCTTCATGATTTTCGTAGTGATGAGCGCCGTGGCATCGCTGATTCTCTTCCTGCTGTCGAAAAAATTGCAGCGGATGATGCACGGTGTGGAATAAAATGTGTATATTTGCCCTCGTCAAACCAAATCTGAACGACCTATGGATACCATCAAGGTAAAAGAGAAAACATTCCGCATCTCCATCCCCGAGGCAGAGATACTCTCCGCCGTGCAGCGGGTGGCCGATGCCATCAACCGTGACCTGGCTGGTAAAGAGCCCCTCTTCCTGAGCGTGCTCAACGGTGCCTTCATGTTCACCTCCGACCTGCTGAAGCGCATCACCATCCCCTGCGAGGTCTCCTTCATCAAGCTCTCCTCCTACCAGGGCACATCATCGACGGGACAGGTCCGCCAGCTGCTGGGTCTGAACCAGTCCATCCAGGGGCGCACCGTGGTCATCGTGGAAGACATCGTAGATACCGGCCTCACCATGCAGGAGCTGCTTCAGCTGCTCGAGGCGCAGCAGCCTGCCGAGGTCCACATCGCCACCCTGCTCGTCAAGCCCGATAAGCTGCAGGTGCCTCTCCACATCGAGTATGCCGCCATGCAGATACCCAACGACTTCATCGTGGGCTACGGCCTGGATTACGACGGCCTTGGACGCAACTACAAGGAGATCTATACCGTAGTAAATGATTAGTGATACAAAACTCAAATCTCAAATCTATATGCTGAACATTGTAATTTTTGGAGCTCCCGGTTCAGGCAAGGGGACTCAGAGTGAACGTATTGTAGCGCAGTATGGCATCAACCACATCTCTACGGGCGATGTACTGCGTGCGGAGATTAAGAACAACACCGAGCTGGGCAAGATAGCCAAGGGCTACATCGACCAGGGCCAGCTGCTGCCCGACAACCTCATCGTGGATATGCTGGCTGCCAAGCTGGACAGTTTCCAGGATAGCAAGGGTGTCATCTTCGATGGCTTCCCCCGCACCATTGCCCAGGCTGAAGCGCTGAAGGCCATGCTGGCAGAGCGTGGACAGAGCGTCACGGTGATGCTCGACCTTGACGTGCCCGAGGAGGAGCTGATGGACCGCCTCATCAAGCGCGGGCAGGAGAGTGGCCGTGCTGACGACAACGAAGAGACTATCAAGAAGCGCCTCGTAGTCTATCACAGCCAGACCGCTCCGCTCATTGACTGGTACAAGAAGGAGGGTCAGTATGCTCATATCCACGGCTCCGGCCGTCTGGAGGACATCACCGCAGAGATTTGCGCCGCCATCGACCAGCGCTGACCCCACCCCGCTGCTCTACGCTGCAGAAAATAAGAGAAGCCCGTGCCCAGGAGATAGGATATCCCTTCGCACGGGCTTTACCGTTCTGTGACTTTACCTTTCCTTTGGTTCTTGCATACGCTCACTAGTTCTGGCTTCCAGAACGGAGCTAAAGTGGAGCTGGAGCGAAGATGAAGCGAAGGATAAACGGAGTTTTAACGGAAAACGAACGGAGATGTATCGAAGAGCAATACGGCAGTCAATTTGCGCTATGGATGTCATGATTCCAGATGTAGATCTCAGTTTTTGAAGAGAAGGTAGCAAATAAGCCGTAGGTCTAAGGTAAGTCTAAAGTAACTCAATAGTAAGTCTAAAGTAACTCTAATCCAGGTCTAATCCCAGATTAGAGGTTGATTAGACCTGGATTAGAGGAAGATTAGAGGTTGATTAGAGCTGCTTGGGAGTTACCCTAGGGTAATTGGGACAGATTCTCGGTTTATTAGCGAAAAAAGGAACAAGCAACCGTTGAAAGACCCATAAGAGGCTCACCATCCTGGTCAACAACTTGACCCTTGACACTTATGGTCTGGGCCTGTGCCATGGCAACTGGGGTTGTAATAGGTTTTGCTAAAAAATCCTACAAATAACATTGTTTTTAGTCCTTTTTTTTAAAATTGACCATAACAAGTATTAATTTTGTAACATTTATTTGCATATTGCGACACTATTTGTTACCTTTGCCAAACAGAAATAATACACATTTTTCTATCAATCCCAAAATTTGTTTTATTTGACACATTATTTATTATTTATGGCAAACTACAAGACACTTTTGGCAGCCCTTGCATTGGGCGCTGCCACTATCATTGGTCAAGCTGCCACCAACGACCTGGTGATTCAGACCAAGAAGCTTGGAGCTCCTGTTCAGTCAACCATGTATGGTATCTTCTTTGAGGATATCAACTTTGCTGCCGATGGCGGTCTCTATGCAGAGATGATCAAGAACCGCTCGTTCGAGTTCCCTCAGCGTCTGATGGGATGGACAGCCTTCGGTAAGTTTGAGGTGCTCGATGATGGTCCGTTCGACAAGAACCCTCATTACGTACGCCTCGCTGATCCTGGTCACCCTCACAAGCGCACTGGCATTGAGAATGAAGGTTTCTTCGGCGTTTCTGTAAAGGAAAACGCTACCTATCGCTTCTCTCTCTGGGCTCGTGTTCCTGAAGGAGGAAAGGGTGTGCTCGAAGTTCAGCTCGTCGATAACGACACAATGGGCGAAGATCAGGAGTTCACCAACCAGGAAATCGAAGTCAGCGGCAAGGAATGGAAGAAATATACCATCACCATCAAGTCGCCTATCACAATCGAGGATGCTCACCTCCGTCTCTTCCTCCGTCCTGAGAAGGGTCGCGACTTCTGGGCAAAGATGAACAGCATTGATATCGAGCATGTCTCAATGTTCCCAACCGACACTTGGAAGGGTCGCGAGAATGGCATGCGCAAGGATCTGGCTCAGGCTCTTGCCGACATGAAGCCAGGTGTGTTCCGTTTCCCTGGTGGCTGTATCGTCGAAGGCACGACACTCGAGCAGCGCTATCAGTGGAAGAACTCTGTGGGTCCTGTCGAGAACCGTCCGCTCAACGAGAACCGCTGGGAGAACACCTTCCCTTACCGTCTCTTTCCTGAGTATCACCAGACCTACGGACTCGGCTTCTTCGAGTTCTTCCAGCTCTGTGAGGACTTCGGCTGCGAGCCTCTTCCTGTCATCAGCTGCGGCCTGGCTTGCCAGTTCCAGAACGAGATCTGCGACGAGAAGACCGCTCACGCTTCGCTCGAAGACCTCGACTCATATATCCAGGATGCACTCGACCTCGTGGAGTTCGCCAATGGACCTGCCGACAGCAAGTGGGGCAAGGTGCGTGCAGAGATGGGACACCCAGAGCCATTCAATCTAAAGTATCTCGGCGTAGGTAACGAGCAGTGGGACTATGATGAGGCTCACGGCGGACCTAACAACGCCTTCACCGACCGTCTGAAGAAATTCAACGACGCTCTCCGTGCTGCTTATCCTGACCTTAAGCTCATCGGAACTACAGGTCCTAACTCAGAAGGATGGGACTTCGACCTGCTTCAGCCAAAGATGAAGGAGCTCAAGGTGGATCTCTATGACGAGCACTACTACCGCAATGAGGAGTGGTTCCTGAGCCACGGACATCGTTATGACAACTACGACCGCAAGGGTCCAAAGGTATTTGCTGGAGAATATGCTTGCCACGGAAAGGGCAAGAAGTGGAATCACTTCGAAACTTCTCTCTATGAGGCAGCTCACATGACTGGCATCGAGCGCAATGCCGACATCGTCCATATGGCAACCTATGCTCCTCTCTTCGCTCATGTCAAGGGCTGGCAGTGGCGTCCTGACGCTATCTGGTTCGACAACCTCCGTTCGTTCAAGTCTGTTTCTTACTATGTGCAGCAGCTCTATGCTATCTACAAGGGCTCGAATGTCCTCCCTATCACAATGAACAAGAAGGTAGTGGCTGGCGATGCTGACCAGAACGGACTCTTTGCAAGTGCCGTATATGACAAGGATATGAACGCTTACATCGTCAAGGTGGCTAACACTGGCAGCGAGACTCAGACTCTCAACCTCCAGTTCCAGGGTCTGAAGAAGAACCAGCCTCTCCAGAGCGCCAAGCAAATCCTCCTCCACTCTGATGACCTCGATGCAGAGAACACTCTCGACGAGCCAGAGAAGATCGTTCCTCAGGAGTCAGAACTCAGCCTCAACGGCAACACTCTCACAGTAGATCTCGGTGCAAAGTCATTTGCAGTATATATTGTGAAGAAGTAACCGGGCAAAAGTAATAGCAAAAACAACACCTGCAAATATCGTTGATCCGATATTTGCAGGTGCTTTTTATTTCAATGTGTCATGCACTTGCTACCGAAACTGACATAACAAAAATATCCAAGACATTTGATGTTGACATAGAATCACTAATAAATCTTTTGACTGTTTTTATGTGTCTGCAAGAGGGAAATGTGACCATTAATGAGTTTTATACAGAAGCCATAGCAGAAAACTATCGATTTCTTGAACATATCTTTGGACTTGATTTCTATACAAATTTATGCATTTTT
>JBJEKT010000068.1:0-3027 GCA_051878775.1 Bacteroides sp.
GTAGCAGCAATCTGCTCAATAATCGTAGATTTATCTTCCTTTCTCATTGTTTCTGCTTTTTATTAAATTTCTTCTACTGTCTTGGGGTCAATCTTGACACCAGCGCTCATAGTACTCGAAAGATAAATACTCTTAATATATGTACCCTTGGCTGCGCTCGGTTTCAACTTAATCAAGGTAGAGATGAACTCCTTCGCATTGTCGCGAATCTGATCAGCGTTAAACGAGATTTTACCGATAGAAGTGTGCACGATACCTGTTTTATCGACTTTAAAGTCTATCTTACCTTGCTTCACTTCACGTACAGCTTTAGCAACATCCATAGTTACGGTGCCACTCTTGGGGTTAGGCATCAGTCCACGAGGACCGAGGATACGACCCAGAGCACCAATCTTACCCATGATGGAGGGCATCGTGATGATTACATCTACGTCAGTCCATCCACCTTTGATCTTTTCTACATATTCGTCAAGACCAACATAGTCAGCGCCTGCTTCCTTAGCAGCAGCTTCAGCATCAGGAGTACAGAGAACGAGGACACGCGTCACCTTACCCGTACCGTGAGGAAGTGAAACAACACCTCTCACCATTTGGTTGGCTTTACGCGGGTCAACGCCAAGACGTACATCGATGTCAACAGAAGCATCAAACTTCGTGAAGGTGATATCCTTAACGAGTTGTGAAGCCTCCTTGAGAGAGTATGCTTTCCCTGCTTCAATCTTACCAGCAGCTAACTTTTGATTTTTTGTCAGTTTACTCATTCTAATTGAAGTTTATTAGTTATTAACCGGGAACTCCCCTTTTACAGCGATACCCATACTACGAGCAGTACCTGCAACCATGCGCATACCAGCCTCAACCGTAAAGCAGTTCAAGTCAACGAGCTTGTCCTGAGCAATCGTGCGAACCTGATCCCAAGTGATTTCGGCCACTTTCTTACGGTTAGGCTCAGCAGAGCCACTCTTCACCTTAGTGAGCTCGAGCAATTGGATGGCTACGGGAGGAGTCTTGATTACGAAATCAAAAGACTTATCTGCGTAGTAAGTGATAATCACAGGCAGAATTTTACCTGCTTTGTCCTGGGTTCTGGCGTTGAATTGCTTGCAAAACTCCATGATGTTGATACCCTTCGAACCCAAAGCAGGGCCTACGGGAGGTGATGGGTTTGCAGCGCCTCCTTTAATCTGTAACTTGATTAGTCCAGCAACTTCTTTAGCCATTGTTAAAAATTGATTTATATATAAACATTAATAAAAGAACAACACAGTGTGTAACGCGCTGCATTATTCCTTCTCTACTTGCATAAAGCCAAGTTCAAGCGGTGTCTTACGCCCGAAAATCTTGACCATGACCTTCAGTTTTTTCTTCTCAGTATTCACCTCTTCAATGACACCACTGAATCCAGTGAACGGACCGTAATTCACCTTTACAGTCTCGCCAACCATGTAGGGGATAGCCACTTCAACAGGGTTCTCCTGCAATTCATCGACCGTACCAAGAATGCGATTCACTTCCGACTGACGCAGAGGCGAAGGTTTATCCGTTCCGCCGAGGAACCCAATCACATTGGGTGCATTTCTCAGACGATGGGCCACCTCACCTACAAGCGCAGCTTCAACAAGGACGTATCCAGGGAGGTAGCTCCGTTCCTTAATGACTTTCTTGCCATTACGGACAGTAACTACCTTCTCGGTAGGAATCAACACCTGAGACACGTAATCGCCAAAGTTGCCATGTTTCATATCGGCATCAAGGTATTCCTTGACTTTAGCTTCCTTACCACTTACAGCACGCAGCACGTACCACCTTTTTTCAATCTCAGACATTTCTTCTTACGTTTTAACGTGGATAAATAAATTCCATCACCTGTTGGAAACAGAAGTCCATCGCGAACACTACCACTGCAATTAGAAGGGAAGCATATAAAACAGCAACTGCACTGCTAGTAAGTTCGGAACGAGTAGGCCACGACACTTTATGCACAAGTTCGTCGTAGGTTTCCTTTAAATTTGCTATAATCTTATTCATCTTTAAAGTATTAGCACGGGAGGAGAGGCTCGAACTCCCGACACCCGGTTTTGGAGACCGGTGCTCTACCAACTGAGCTACTCCCGTTTGAACATAATCAGTTCCCGGCCGAGGCCGAGAACTGATTGATATGACTTATTTGGATTAGTCGAGGATTTCAGTAATCTGACCCGAACCTACCGTACGACCACCTTCGCGGATAGCGAAACGCAGACCTACGTTCAGAGCTACGGGATAAATCAAAGAAACCTGAATCTCCACGTTATCACCCGGCATTACCATTTCAGTGCCTTCGGGGAGCGTAATCTCACCCGTGCAGTCCATAGTGCGCAGGTAGAACTGAGGACGATAGTGGTTGTGGAACGGAGTGTGACGACCACCTTCTTCTTTCTTCAGTACGTAGATAGAAGCCTTGAAAGTAGAGTGAGGCTTAATCTGACCGGGCTTGCAGAGCACCATACCACGCTTAATCTCATTCTTATCGATACCGCGGAGCAGCAGACCTACGTTATCACCAGCTTCACCTTCATCAAGGAGCTTACGGAACATTTCAACGCCAGTTACAACTGACTTCTTGTCCTCACCAAGACCCAGAATTTCAACTTCGTCGCCTACCTTAACAACACCAGTCTCGATACGACCAGTTGCTACAGTACCACGACCAGTGATTGAGAAGACGTCCTCAACGGGCATCAAGAAGGGCTTATCTACATCACGGGGAGGCAGAGGAATCCAAGTATCACAAGCATCCATCAGCTCCATAACCTTCTCTTCCCACTTCTCAACACCATTCAGTGCGCCAAGAGCAGAACCCTGGATGAAAGGAGTGTTGTCACCGTCGAATTCATAAGCAGAGAGCAATTCACGCATTTCCATTTCAACGAGCTCGAGCATTTCGGGGTCGTCAACCATGTCACACTTGTTCATGAAAACAACCAGACGGGGAACGTTCACCTGACGAGCGAGCAGGATGTGCTCACGAGTCTGAGGCATCGGACC
>JBJEKT010000069.1:0-13090 GCA_051878775.1 Bacteroides sp.
TCGACATCTCCACCATCTCACGCGTGAGCAACAGCAAGTACGTGCAGACCAACTTTGGCATCTACCCGCTGAAGTTCTTCTTCAACGATAGCTACACCACGGAGGAGGGCGAGGAGCGCTCCGTACGTGAGATCAAACTCTACCTCAAGGAGTGCATCGAGGGTGAAGACCCAAGCCACCCGCTGACTGACGACGAGCTGTGTGACCGGCTCAAGGAGAAAGGCTACCCCATCGCCCGACGGACCGTAGCCAAGTACCGCCAACAGCTCAATATCCCCGTGGCTCGCCTGCGGCGTTGACAGGACCATAATATATAAATAGGAATACCCCCAAGAAACAGACGTATGGAAGTACTACTCAATGATGAACAACAGGAAAGACGGGAGGGCGGCGAGCAGCAGCCCGTCAGCGTCAGCTCCACCCAGGAGCTGATAGCCGAGAAGAGCCTCCGCAGGTTGGCGCGGGTCATCTCTGCCCTTTTCACGCCCTTCACCATCCCCTTCGTGGCCTTCCTGATTCTCTTCATCTTCTCCTACCTGCGCATCATGCCCCTGGCCTACAAGCTGACCGTGCTGGGGCTGGTCTATGTGAGTACCATCATGCTGCCCACGCTGGGCATCTACCTGTTTCAGCGACTCAACAAACTCACACCCGCTGAGATGGCCGAGCGCAAACGACGCTACGTGCCCTTCCTGCTCACCATAGCCTCTTACATAGCCTGCTTCCTCCTGATGCGCCAGCTCCATATCCCCTGGTACATGACGGGCATCATCCTGGCCGCCCTGCTGATGATGATCATCTCAGTAGTGGCCAACTGCTGGTGGAAGCTGAGCGAGCATACCGAAGGAACAGGTGCCGTGGTAGGCGGACTGGTGGCTTTCAGTGCCCTCTTTGGCTACAACCCGGTGTGGTGGCTCTGCGCCATCATCCTGGTGGCCGGCATCGTGGGGACTGCCCGCATCATCCTGGGACACCACACGGTGGGCGAAGTACTGGGTGGCTTTGCCGTAGGGTGGCTCTGCGCCATGCTGGTGCTCAACCCCATGACCAACCTGCTCTTCCGCATCTTGATTATTTAGCTTATTCCAAGCAACTTATTTCATAATAAACAAAAAATTAACGGATTGTTTAACCATTAAAAATCAAACATCATGAACTTTCCAACTAATGTGAAGTACACCAGCGAACACGAATGGATTCGCGTGGAAGGCGACATCGCCTATGTAGGTATTACCGATTATGCTCAGGAGCAACTGGGCGACATCGTGTTCGTTGACATCCAGACCGAGGGTGAAACCCTGGCTGCTGGCGATACATTCGGCACGATTGAGGTTGTTAAGACCATCAGCGACCTGTTCATCCCCGTGGCAGGCGAAGTGCTGGAGCAGAACGAGGCCCTGGCTGACCAGCCCGAACTGGTTAACAAGGATCCCTATGGCGAAGGCTGGCTGATCAAGATCAAGCCCGCTGCCGATGCCGACTTCGACAACCTGCTCGACGCCGAAGCTTACAAGGCCCTGGTAAATGAGTAATCAGGCGTATTTAGTGGTTAGTGTTTAGTGAGTAGTGAGTAGGTTCATGCAGGCCAGTCACAAGCCACTAACACACTAATCACTAATCCCTTATCACTCATCACTTATCACCAATCACTCATCACTAATCACTCATCACTAATCACTCATCACTAAAAAGAATGTCTCCAATCGTAAGTATCATCATGGGTAGCACCAGCGACTTGCCGGTGATGGAGAAAGCTGCCCAACTGCTGAACGACATGCAGGTGCCGTTTGAAATGAATGCCCTCTCGGCCCACCGCACACCGCAGGAGGTAGAGGAGTTTGCCCGTGGTGCTCAAGGCCGCGGCATCAAAGTCATCATTGCCGCTGCTGGCATGGCAGCTGCCCTGCCTGGTGTGATTGCAGCCAATACGACCCTGCCCGTCATTGGTGTACCCGTAAAAGGTTCCGTGCTCGATGGTGTGGATGCCCTCTACTCCATCATCCAGATGCCTCCCGGTATCCCTGTAGCTACAGTAGCCATCAACGGTGCCATGAATGCCGCTATCCTGGCTATCCAGATGCTGGCCCTGAGCGACAACGAGCTGGCCGAAAAGCTCGCTGCCTACAAGGAAGGTCTGAAAAAGAAAATCGTCAAGGCTAACGCCGACCTCAAAGAAGTACATTACGACTATAAAACGAATTAATGGATCTATTCAATTACTCTCGTCGGTCCACCGTGACCGTCAATGTGGGGGCCACTCCGCTGGGTGGCAACAACCCCATCCGGCTGCAAAGCATGACCAATACCGTGACGATGGATACCGAAGCCTGTGTGGAGCAGACGCTCCGCATCGTGGAGGCTGGCGGTGAATATGTGCGCCTCACCACCCAAGGGGTGCGCGAGGCCGAAAACCTGCAACCCATCAACGCTGCCCTGCGTGCCAAAGGGTGCATGGTGCCGCTTGTGGCCGATGTTCACTTCAATCCACGTGTGGCCGATGTGGCTGCACACTATGCCGAGAAGGTGCGCATCAACCCGGGCAACTACGTGGATGCGGCACGAACCTTCAAGCACCTGGAGTACACCGACGAGGAGTATGCTGCCGAGATTGAGAAGATACGTCAGCGCTTCGTGCCTTTCCTCCAGATTTGCAAGGAGAACCATACCGCCATCCGCATCGGCGTGAACCACGGTTCGCTGAGCGACCGCATCATGTCACGCTACGGTGATACGCCAGAGGGCATGGTGGAGTCGTGCATGGAGTTCCTACGCATCTGCGTGGAGGAACAGTTCATGGACGTAGTCATCTCCATCAAGGCCTCCAATACGGTGGTGATGGTCCGTACGGTACGCCTGCTGGCCGACGTGATGGAGCGCGAGGGGATGCACTTCCCCTTACATCTTGGCGTGACCGAGGCAGGCGACGGTGAAGATGGCCGCATCAAGAGTGCCCTGGGCATTGGTGCCCTGCTTACCGACGGACTGGGTGATACCATCCGCGTCTCGCTGAGCGAGGCTCCTGAAGCCGAGATTCCCGTGGCCCGCAAGCTACGCGACTATGTGCTCCTACGCCAGAACCATCCTTACATTCCCGCCGCAGCAGCCCCCACCTTCGACTACCTCCGCCCTACCCGACGTACCACACGTGCCGTAGGCCCTATGGGCGGTGGACAGACACCCGTGGTCATCGCCGCCCGCCTGGAGGGTAAGCTGGAGTGGAACGAGCAGTTCCAACCCGACTATATATATATAGGTAAAGGCCACATCCCCCAAGAAGAGAACCTTATCCCTCATCCCTCATCCCTTATCCCTCGTCCCGGCCTTATCGTGGATGCACCTTACTGGAAGGGTGAGCCGAATACCTATCCAGCCTATCAGTCGGAGCAGTTGCCCTTCCTCGCTGCCTGCAATGCACCCATCAAGTTCCTCTTCCTTACCTATATGGGGCTCAACGACGAAGCCATTGCCTGCCTCAAGCTGCACCCTGAGGTGGTGGTCATCGCCCAAAGCAACCACCCCAACCGCACAGGTGAGCTACGTGCCTTAGTACACCAGCTGATGAACGAGGGATTGGAGAATCCTGTCGTGTTCTTCAGCCACTATGCTGAGCATGAAGCAGAAGAGCTGCAGATTAAGTCGGCAGCCGACCTGGGTGCCCTGCTCTTCGACGGCCTGGCTGATGGCATCTTCCTCTACAATCAAGGGGACGAGATCCCAGTCACTACCGTGGACTCCACCGCCTTCGGCATCCTGCAAGCAGCCCGCCTGCGTACCAGCAAGACGGAGTACATCTCCTGCCCGGGCTGTGGCCGCACGCTCTACGACCTGCAATCCACTATTGCCCGCATCAAGGCGGCTACGGCCCACCTCAAAGGCCTTAAGATAGGCATTATGGGTTGCATCGTCAACGGACCCGGTGAGATGGCTGATGCCGACTACGGCTACGTAGGAGCTGCCCGTGGCAAGGTAAGCCTCTACCGCCAGAAGGAGTGTATCGAGAAGAACATCCCCGAAGAAGAGGCCGTAGAGAAGCTGCTGGCACTGATAGAAGCCGACAGGTCACACGACCTGTAGCCATTGGAAAAATCAACTGCAGGGGCTGGCCTATCTGTCTGCCCTCATGCACCCACCACAAAAAGCGACCTCTCCTATAGCACGATAATGCCATAGGAGAGGTCGTCTCTATTTCACGGATATAGCCTGCTTAGAACAGCACAGCCAGTGATACCTGCCAAGTCTTGGTCTTGAAGTTGACGTTCTGAATTTTGAAGGAATCACCCATGGGCAACTGGTAATTCACGCCCACCTGCAGGTGCTTAAGCAGCTTCACGCCGGCACCCAGGTTGAGACCTACCTGTGCGCTCTTCTTCTCGCCAGTAGTTGGTTCTCCTTCATAGTCCTTCCAGTTGTAGAAGAAGTCAGGACCTGCTGCAAAGTAGATGCCCAGCATACTGCCCAGGCCGATAGTGTACTTCAGATTAACGGGAATCTCCAAACCTTGTTGCTTAAATGCATCCTCACCACGCTGCGAATAGAGCAGGGCTGCATCCACGCCAAGGCCTACAATGGGCAGGGTCAACTCAGCCATTGGGCCAATGAAGAAGCCCGTGCTGTTGTCTTTGTTGCCTGAAGGGCCACCATCCCAATCGATTTTGCTCATGTTAACACCGCCTTTTACACCCCACTTGAGCAATTGTGCCTGCGCGGGTTGGGCCATCAGCATGCAAGCCACAGCCACGAGTAATGTTCCAAAAATCTTTTTCATATTACCTATTTGATTAATGATTTCGGCGGCAAATATATGTAAAATCCGCCTAAACACAAGGCATTTCGGCATTTTTTGAAAAAAAATATGGTCTCGGAGCATACAACCAATTAAAAAAGGTATTACTTTTGCATCCGAAATCGAGGAAAGATGCCAGAGTGATCGAATGGACCGGACTCGAAATCCGGCGTACGGCTTTGCTGTACCGTGGGTTTGAATCCCACTCTTTCCGCCAGTAAGCCAAAAGGGAATCATTGCGATTCCCTTTTTTTGTATCAATAAGAACACTGTTTACAAGCTTAGAGGAACGAGCTGTACAGATTTAGGTCACTAATGTTGATTATATCGACACTATTTAACTCTCTTGAATAGAACAATTCCGCTAATTTTGCAAAAATATAGTTTACTAACTGCAATTTTACACTATTTTCATATGAAACGACAATTTAAGTTTGTATATGGTATGGTCTTGATTTGCTTGCTTCTATGTATGGGAAGCAGGCAGGCAATGGCCCAGCAGGCTCAGTTCGTAAGCAATTGTTTACAGCAAATGGCCGAGGTTTTGAAGGGTAATTATGGTGTAGACTGCAAACGCAGCGAGGTTATCCGAATCGGAATGAACCAAGTAATCGTGGAGAGTGACCGCTTTGGTGAGGTGTACCACATCGGGTTCCGGCTTTTTGCACGCGACCTGATGGAACAAAGTCCATCGCCAGTGTATCGCTTTACCGAACGCTATCTGCTGCAGCTCTATCTGCTCAAAAGCCAGGAGGAACTGAATGCCAAGCTTAAAGAGGACAAGGTGCATCTCCGCTTCTTTGCCCAACAAGGCGCAATGCGTGAAAAACTGCAACAGGCTTTGGCTTCGCTTCAACGCGAACTTCCATTTATCATTACCACAGACAACAGCCACTATACCCTGCTCTGGAGACAGGAGGGGAAGTCTCTCTTCATGATGAGTTTCCCTATTCAGTATGAACTGCTTTGGGGCATGAACAAGATAGAGTGCGAAAACAAGCTACAGCAGCGTGTACATGCCATCCGACCGAACACGAACGAGTCGTTTGTGCTACCCGATGAGGCCATGCTTACGAAACAGCAGAACGGTTGCCTCCGCTCCGTAGGTGAATGGTACGAGCTAGAGGAGGTCAATACGGACACCTATTACCAACGCACGGAGAAGGGGCTGAATCCCGTGATGGACAGCACCTATCCCTTGGAGAGCACCCACAACCTCTTTACTATCCTGCATGGGGCCACCCTGCAGGTGAACGTTACCCTGAAAAGGTATGGAGGACAGAAGACTAACTTTGAAGTGCCCCTCCGTCAACTGCTGACCTTCAGCGAGGCCGAAGGGTGTGAGACCTACGTAGGCATCGAGCAGATGGATCAAAAACAGGTCTTGGGCTGTCTGATATTGATTAACCGCTCCATGGGGTATAACCACGTGGGGTACTTCACCCTGCCCATCAAAGCACTGACCTCAGGGAGCCGTGATGCCTTGACGCTGGAATTATTCAGCTACGTACCTACCCATAACCTGCAGAACATGTACCAGGAGCGTACACCCGGAAGACGAACAAATCATAATTTTAACATCATACCAGAATGAACAATATGCTTAGAAAAACGATGGGAACCCTGCTGCTGATGATGTTCCTCACCATGGGGGCGTTTGCCCAATACACCACTGAGGTCATCCTGACAGGAACTCCCAGTGCCGCACTCAAGGAGGCGGCTCAACGTAACATCAGTGCTTTACTCGACTCATGCAATGTGGCCTATATGGACGAATGTGAAATCAACTTAAATGGCATTCAGGCTAGCGACCGCGTGAAAGCCAATATCCAGGCCATGTGGGAGAACTCCCCCTTCCGCTGCAACGAGACGGAGATTATCGAACGCTGCTTGCAGACCCTCGACGGCAACTACCAGATGCGTAATGTGCCTCTCTTCGCCAAGGGAGAGGATGATGAACCGGTCTATCAAGAATCGGTTATTTCGTTCGACAAGAATGGCTTCATCATCGATTTCCACATCGCTATTGACAACAACCTCTACATGCGTGTGCTCAAGAAGGGTAACGACGTGACAGACCTGCGCTACCGTCAGATTATCCTCGACTACGTAGAACAGTTCCGTACCGCCTACAACACCAAGGACATCGTCTTCCTGGACCAGATATTCAGCGATGATGCCTTGATTATCACCGGAAAGGTCATCCGAAGTGTGCCTACTGACATGAACAGCATGTTGCCCAAGGAGAAAGTGGTCTATACCAAGCAAAGCAAGAAGGAGTACCTGGATCGTCTGAGCAAGGTGTTCCAACGCAACAAGCGCATCCTGGTCACCTTCGACGAGGTGAAGGTACTGCGCCACCCTGCCAAAAAAGGCTTCTATGGTGTGACGCTCAAGCAGGGATACACCTCTGACGGCTATAGTGACACGGGGTACGTCTTCCTGCTGTGGGACTTCAACAACCCCGAGAACCCGAAGATTCATGTCCGCACCTGGCAGCCTGAATATACGGATATAGCCGGTACTCAGAAGCTCCCCGAAGAGGAAATCTTTACCTGCATGGACTTCGACATCAAGTAACTCCTAAATATTCTGCCTATATGAAGAATTGGATTGTAGTACTAATCGGACTGCTTTGCAGTGCGGGAGTGTGGGCGCAGGCTCCAGATGCAGGAGCCGTGCGCAGCAAGATTAGAGAAGTGAAACTAAGCGAACGCTATGTCTATAGCGAAGGCATGAGTAAGAACAATGCCGAAGAGGCTACCGAAGCAGCCATCCTCGGCCTACAGACTGAAGCCAACCGCATCCTTTCGGAGCTTGGCAAAGAGAAAGACGAGAAGACCTCTATCCTCCAAAAGGTGGATGAGAAGCGTGAGATACTCGCTTACCAGATGGGCACGATACACAAGGTGTTTGTCTATGTACCGATGAGCCTGATTACCGGTACGGAGCCCGATGAGCCTGTAGTTGCATCCGTTGAGGCCACACCAGTTGCCGAACAACCCGAGCAGAAGCCAGAGCAGAAGCCCGAACAGCAACCTGAGCAAAAGCCTGAGCCGCAACCCGAACAGAAGCCGGAACAGCAACCTATTGCAGAGCCTGCTCCCGTACTGGAGATGTCACCTTCGGCTGAAGAGAAGCCTGACTCGGTGAAGCAGGCTGAACTGGCTCACAACATGGGTCTTTCACAGGAGCCGCTGAAGGAAAAGAAACGAGCAGAGCAGGGAGATACCCCCGACCGCGACTTTCGCGTGGATACCTCTGTCAAGGAGACGATGATCAGACTGATGGACATGGCCGAAACGAAGACCAAGGGTCCCGTAGCCGTACCCGATCTGAAGAAAGAGCCCTCGCCGCTCGATACGACCAACCCTGCTACGTACCAGGTGCTGACAACGCTACTCGGCCTAGATAGCTATGAGGGAGTGATGCTCTATCTGGATGCCATGAAGGATGATGGCCGCGTCATGTATGGCAAGCTCAGTGCCCTGCGCAATCCTGAAAAGGTCTATTTCGTCATCGTTAAGAATGGCAAGCTGGTCACCGTACTCAACAAGGGTGGTCGTGAAAGAGTGAACCTCAAGACCAACCAGCCCGACTTGATTACGAACTACATCGGCTATGGTGTAATCTGGTTACTTATTTTCTAAAGGATTATCGAGTATGAAAAAATATCTTTCCATTGCTTTCATGCTGCTTGTATTTGCAGCCCCTCTGCTTGCAGATCGTACAGAAACCAAGGGCGGACCCAACATTCCTAAGGAATACACCTATTCGCCTGACTCGTTGGCACTCTATCTGGACATGAACTACACCAACGACGACCAGAAGTTGGAAGCCCTCTATGAGTGGATTACGCACAACATGTCCTACAATGTCTATATCACCTTCCACTCCAAGAATGAGGCTCCCGATGAGGAGAAAGAGATTCGCACCACGCTACGTCTGCGTGAGGGTGTGTGCCGCCAGTTCGCGTTGCTCTTCCAGCGCGTGGCTAATGAGCTCTGCATACCCGTCTTCATGGTGAACGGCTATACGCGCTCTAACAATGTCATCAGCCCGTATCCTCACTCCTGGTGTATTGCCAAGGTGGGGAGCGAATGGTACTGCTACGACCCGACATTCGACATGGGTTACACGGAGAACCAACGTTTCATTTCCGACCCAAAGAAGGTCTATTACCGCATGGCACCCCAAGTGTTCGTGCGCAACCACATGCCCTTTGACCCCATCTTCCAGGCACTGCCGCAGCCGCTCTATTATCAGACTTTCGACAACGGTGAACAGGTACAGGCCACACGCCCACAGTGCAATTTCAACGACTCCATCATGGCCTACTCCAAGCAGGCGCCCATTGACCAGCTACGTCGCAGTATCGGTCGCGTACGCCACAACGGTGAGCCCAACCGCCTGATTGATTACTTCCTGGAACTCTCAGAGTCCAACCTGAAGATTTTCATCTGCAATGAGGTTCGCGCCACTTTCTACGAGTCAATGCGCCTACAGAACCTGGCAGAAGATAAGCGTCGCGAGATGGCACGCAAGATCAAGGCCGGCTTCAAGAACATGACAGATGAAGAGATTAAGGAGCTGATGGAGGAGTGCAGCAGCAGTATCAAGGAGTCAGACGAACTGCTGCGCAGTGTGACGGAAATTCCTGACATTTACAAAGCCAACTTCGCCCAGCTGCGCCAGTTCATTGACAACACAATGAACCGCGTGGAGAAGGTTAACGAAATCTGCGCCAGCTACCTGCAAGCCAAGCCCAACAAGCGCAAAGAGATTATCCGTCAGTTTGTGCAGTAAAACGTGCTGCTCGACCTGCTACCAACCACTACAGCTCCGTCTCGCCTTCGATGAAGTTTTCGAGGAAGAGATGCTCGCCATCGAATACGGCGTAGGTAAAGCTGTTAATCCAGTCACCCAGTATCATCATACGGGTCTGCGAGGTGAGTAGCAGGTCGAGCTCTATATGACGGTGACCGTAGATGAAGAAGTTCACGTCGGGGTGGCTCTTCATGTACTGCTTGGTGTAGATGACGAGCGGTTCCTCCTGCTCACCCATGTACTCGGGCTCCCGACCATCCACGCGCTTCAGGCGACTGTGCTTGGCCCAGCTCAAGCCCAGTTCCACACTCCATCGGGGGTGAATGGCCGAGAAGAGGAATTGCAATGTACGGTTGTGGAACATGGCACGCAGCAACTTAAACTTACGGTCAGGATCACCCAACCCATCACCGTGAGCCAGATAGAAGGTCTTGCCGTAAATCTCCGTAGTGAGCGGTTGGCGATGCAGGATGACACCGCACTCCTTCTCCAGATAGTCACCACACCAGATGTCGTGGTTGCCGGTAAAGAAATGCACCTCTACACCGAGGTCGGTCAGTTCCGAGAGTTTGCCCAGGAAGCGGGTGTAGCCCTTGGGCACCACGAGGCGGAACTCATACCAGAAGTCGAACATATCACCCAGCAGATAGACAGCTGCCGCCTTCTGCTTGATGCTGTCCAGGAAGTTGACCAGTCGCCGTTCCTGGGTGCGGCTGTGCTCAATGGCCCGTGAGCCAAGGTGGGCATCGGAGAGGAAATAGACGTTTTTCATACGCTGTAGAGGTTGGATAAAGTAAGCAGTTAGAGGAAGCCGAGTTCAAGCTTAGCCTCTTCGGTCATCATCTCTTTGTCCCATTCGGGTTCAAAGACGAGGTTGATGGTGGCGTTGTGTACCCCCTCAATGGATTCTATCTTCTGCCGCACATCCTCCATGATGAAGTCGGCCGCAGGACAGTTAGGGGCGGTCAGGGTCATGTCAATGGTGACATCGCCACTGTCGGCCACGTCAATCTTGTAGATTAGGCCCAGGTCATAGACGTTGACCGGTATCTCCGGGTCATAGACCGTCTTGAGCATGGCTACGATTTTTTCTTCTATTTCGTACGTTGTCATAGGCATGATATTCTCTGAATTTTGAGCTGCAAAACTACATCTTTCTGCTGAAACTACCAAATTTAAGTGGGCTTCTTACAGCAATCCTTCGTCATTGAAGCTGAAGTATGAGCCGTCACACACGATAACGTGGTCAGTCAGGTGGATGCTCATGATACGTCCGGCCTCCTTGATGCGCTCTGTGATGCGTCGGTCCTCCTGCGAGGGACGTGCATTGCCCGAAGGGTGATTGTGGATGACGGCAATCTGGGTAGCACGAGCCAGCAGGGCCTCACGCAGGATGGTACGTATATCGGCGGTAGTTTGGTCAATGCCTCCACTGCTGATGCGTTCCTTGCCGATGACGCGGTTGGAGCGGTTCATCAGCAGCACCCAGAACTCCTCAGTGGGCAGGTCGCACAGCAAGGGATGAAACAATTCGTATATGTCCACAGAGGAGGTAATGAGTGGACGCTCCATACGTTCCTGTAGCTTGCGCCGGTGTCCCAGTTCCAGGGCGGCCATCACGGTGACGCTTTTGGCCGGCCCCATCCCCTTGAAGCGCGAATATTCCTCAACTTCCCACTTGCTGAGCTGGCTCAGGTCACCTCCGCAAGAGGAGAGCATACGCTGTGCCAGAGCTACAGCACTCTCCTCCGTGTTGCCGCTTCCGATAAGGATGGCTATCAGCTCCGCGTCACTCAAGACTTTAGCCCCTTTGGCTATCATCTTCTCGCGTGGTCGGTCATCCTCTGCCAGCTGGCGTATTGTCAGTTTTTCCATGATCTATAGCAAACCTTTTATTTATAGAAATTCTTTTTGAATGCCTCCACCTCTTCTTTCCGTCCCATCACGCAGCGGCTCCACCAAGCCCGCAGGAATCCTGTACCATAACCTAATAGTTGCACGTAGGCAGCAGCAATGCTCAGCAAGCCAATCGTGAGGCTGCCATTGGCTCGCGCGGAGTCGACACCTACCATCAGCGCATAGAGCAGCAGGGGCAGCAGACTCCATAAGCACCACGGAGCACAGGCCAGACAACTGGCCGTACCGAGCGTGAAGAGCATAGGCAGCAGATGGACCAGCTTCATCGAGCCCGGATGGCGCTTATGAAGGTTGATGCGGGCCATGCCCGAGTTGTGCACCTGCTTGAAAAACTTCTTCAGGTCAGTGCGCCGCTTGTGCCACACCCATGCCTCGGGAAAGAGGCGGCAGTGGTAACCACCTTTGAAAAGCCGGATGCTCAAGTCAATGTCTTCACCGAAGCGCATGGGCGAGAAGCCACCCAAAGCCTCATAGACCTCTCGCCGCATCCCCATATTGAAGCTGCGGGGATAGAACTTGTCCAGCTTCTTCTTGCCACCTCGTATGCCGCCTGTGGTGAAGAAGGAGGTCATGCTGTAGTTGATGGCCTTTTGCAGCGGTGTGAAGGAGGGATGAGCACGGTCAGGCCCCCCGAAGGCATCGGTAGGCTCACGCTCCAGTTCCTGTTCTACGGCCTCCAGGTAGCCTGCAGGGAGCAGGCAGTCGGAGTCGAGGATAATCAGGTAGTCACCCGTAGCACGTGCAGCACCATAGTTACGTGCCGGACCTGGGCCCCCATTGGGCTTCACGTAGTAACGTAAAGGCAGTCGGTCGGCATAGCGACGTGTCACCTCCTCACAGGAGATGGTTGATCCATCCTCCACGACAATCACCTCCTGCGGCTTGATGCGCTGAGTGGTCAGGCTGCTTAGTAACTCTTCCACCTCGTCGGGACGGTTATAGACTGGTATAATCAGTGAATAATTCATCATGTTGTTGTTATTTAGCATGAAGGGCATCCCTGACAGCAGGAATGCCCTCCATATGCAGAGCGGATAACCCCTTAGGATTATGCCTTCACGCGGCCCACGTATGAACCGTCGCGCGTATCGATTTCGATGGTTTCGCCTTCGTTGATGAAAAGGGGTACACGTACCTCAGCACCGCTCTCCACGGTAGCAGGCTTTAGGGTGTTGGTAGCCGTATCGCCCTTCAGGCCCGGCTCGGTGTAGGTTACCTTCATCTGCACCTTGATAGGCATGTCAGCATAGAGCACGGTTTCGGTAGATGCGTCAGAGACCACCTCCACCACCTGTCCTTCGAGCAGGAAGTTTACGCCATTAATCAGGTCGTGAGCGATGGGAATCTGGTCGAAGGTCTCCTGGTTCATGAACATGTAGTCCTCACCCTCCTGATAGAGGTACTGGTAGGGACGACGCTCCACGCGAACGTCTTCCAGCTTCTCACCGATGTTGAAGCGGCGCTCCAACACGTAGCCGTTCACCACGTCTTTCAGCTTGGTGCGCATGAAGGTGTTACCTTTTCCCGGCTTTACATGCAGGAAATCGATGCAGAAATAGAGTT
>JBJEKT010000070.1:0-2992 GCA_051878775.1 Bacteroides sp.
AGAGCCCCTCGGCGGTCATGTTGTCCTTCAGCAGGTCCTCCAGACCGTGGCGCGAGAGGATGCGCTGGCCGTTGTAGAGGAAGGTGAGGCCCGTGTTGAGGTAGGTGTAGTTACGCAGCAGGGTCTCCACGAACTGAGGCTGGAATTGGTAGCCCAGGAAGAGGGTGTCATCAGGCTCAAAGAAGATGTAGGTGCCCGTCTCCTCCGTGCTCTCCTCGGTGGTGTCACTGCAGAGCACCCCCTTCTGGAAAGTGGCACGGCGTACCTTGCCGTCACGGAAGCTGGCCACCTCAAAGCGGCTGCTCAGGGCGTTGACCGCCTTGATACCCACGCCGTTGAGGCCCACGCTCTTCTTGAAGGCCTTAGAGTCGTACTTGCCGCCTGTGTTGAGCTTGCTGACGGCCTCGATGAGCTTGCCCTGAGGGATGCCTCGGCCATAGTCACGCACGCTCACCCGCAGGCCCTCCTCGATGGTCACCTCGATGCGCTTACCGGCACCCATCTTAAACTCGTCTATGCTATTGTCCATCACCTCCTTGAGGAGCACATAAATGCCGTCGTCGCTCTGCTGTCCGTCGCCGAGGCGACCGATGTACATGCCTGAGCGCAGACGGATATGCTCCATATCGTCAAGGTGGCGGATGTTATCATCATCGTAGGCCACAGGCTGCTGCTGTTGGTCGAAGGGGAGTCCTTCGTAGTTATTTTGTTCTTCCATGGTGCAAAATAATGGTGTGCGGCAAAATTACACATTTTTTTTGGTAATTGCCGCACACCGATGGAATTTTTTAGCTTAGAGAAGCCTTTTAGTTTATTCAATCGCTGGCTCCTGGTCCTGGCCGCTACCGTAGCGGTGGTACTCGTAGGAGATGCTCTGCACGGAGATGTAGTTGATGTCTGGCTCCTTGAGTGCCTCCAGGTAGCTGTAGTAGCGCTTGTCGGCCTCTTCGTTACCCAGCACCACCTCACCCAGTAGGTTGACGTTTTGTCCAATCTTCTGCTCGAAGCGGGTGGCCAGGTGCTTGGTGAGGTGCGGACGGGCGGCATCGATAATGACGCGCGAGGTGTCCGTGCGCAGGCGTTTCTTAATAATAGGTATAGCAATAGGGTAGAACAGCGTAATTTTGAAACTGTAAACTATATAACTAATTTTCTTGCATTTTTATTCATTTTGTTTCTATATTTTCTTTTTAATAGTCATTCTGATAAATTCTTAATGTTTCATCGATCCTCCGTTAGAAGTTGAATTAGGTCGTGAAGCGTATCTATTTTAGCTGATTGCATGTTTTTTTTTGTGCAAAAAGTGTGGTAATTCAAAAATAGTCTCTATATTTGCATAGTTTTTGAATATATATTCAAAACATGTAACTATTTAACCAACCAAACAACGTAAAAGAGAAAAAAAGTCATGAGAAACATGCTTCTTGCATTTTGTATGTGCTGCGGTCTCACTACGGCCCTGGCGCAGGAGAAAACTACCATCGACCTGGGATTTGAGACCCGTATGGGTTATCATCGTGAAGAGATTGACGGCGAAAAGCTGGATGGTAATTCGGGAGCCAAAGGCGACTACCTGAACCTGAAACTCAATGGAACCATCGGCTCTAAGTTCACCTACTCCTGGCGCCAACGGTTCAACAAGAAAATCAGTGATTCCCACTTCTTCGATGCCACTGACTGGGTCTATCTGACCTATCAGGCCGATGAGCACTGGAGTATCTCAGGCGGTAAGCAGGTGGTGCTTATCGGTGGATACGAGTACGATGCCGCACCCATCGACATCTTCATGGCTTCAGAATACTGGAACAACATCCCCTGCTACCAGTTTGGTGCCAGCGTGACCTACGCTATGCGCTCAGGCAACGACAAGCTTACCGCACAGGTGTGTGAAAGCCCCTTCCGCAATGAGGTTCACAACGACCTGCTCTCTTATAACCTCTACTGGGCCGGCCAGCACGGCATCTGGAGCACCCTCTGGTCAGCCAACCTCCTCGGCTACGCACCGGGCAAGTACATCAGCTACCTCTCGCTGGGTAACCTCTTCCAGGTAGGTGACTTCAGCCTGCAGCTTGACCTCATGAACCGTGCCACAAGCCATCAGACCTACTTCTTACGTGACTGCTCCGTGGTAGGCCGACTCGGCTGGATGTGTACGCCTAAGGTGGAGCTCTATGCCAAGGCCTCGTACGACGTCAACCGCACCGACCATGCCTCGGGACATGGTGCCTCAGAGGCTATGGCCGATCAGTGCGTGCTGCCAGGCACTGAACTGACCAGCCTGGGTGGAGGTATCCAGGTCTATCCGCTCAAGAGCGCCAAGAACACGGTGCGCCTCCATGCCTGTGCCTCCTATACCACGGGTACCAACGGAAACCCCTCGGGTGCTTTGAAGGACAAGTTCCTCTACCTCAACGTGGGGCTCACCTGGAAGTGCCACCTGCTCTCTTGGGGGAAATAATCCCTGAAACTTCAGACAACATCAACTTCTATTATTAACATTGTTAACTTAGCTATTTCACGCGTATGAAAAAACATTTCTTAAAGCGAATCAAACCGACTGGCGGCGTATGGTGTCTGCTCATTGTAGTTCTTATCTTCGGTTACCTGGGTCGCGTAATGGGCTTGCCCAACATGCTTAACACCATGATGAAGACGGCTCACGACCTGTTAATTAACACCGTATTCTACCTGATGAGTATCTGCGTGCTGACTGGTGCCATTGGCGAAATCTTTGTAGAGTTTGGCGTGGTAAAGATGCTGGAGCGTCTGCTTCGCCCGCTGATGAAGCCTCTGTTTAATCTGCCTGGTGTGGCCTCGCTGGGTGCCGTCATGACTTTCCTGTCTGATAACCCCGCCATCATTTCGCTGGCCCATGACAAGCGTTTTGCCACCTATTTCAAGAAATATCAGTTTATCTCGCTGACCAACTTCGGTACCGCTTTCGGTATGGGTCTGCTGGTCATCGTCTTCATGGTAGGTCAAGGCTACTATG
>JBJEKT010000071.1:0-12894 GCA_051878775.1 Bacteroides sp.
GCTTCTCTACCATGACTGTTGACTTTTTGAGTCAACCTAATTTAAAATAAGACACTGTGCTTTAGCGGATTAGGGGGGCTAACCACGTTTTTGGTTGACACTTGTAGCTTGCTGTAGGGGCGGAATAAAATTCATTCTGATGATGAAAAATACTTCACATCTCACAATCCTTTGTATATGATTGATTATAAGAAGATTATAAGTGTGAAGTCTCTATTTGATACTTCACACACACTTCACATGTCTAATCTTTTGTATTACAGATAGATACACGATTTTGTGAGGTGTGAGGTGTTTTTCTACAAAACTCTGCGTTATTTTACGCAGCAATAGCGTTAAGTTGGTACACCATAAATCACAGCGAATATCTGGCGGCCAATAAGGCGGCCAAGATTTTTATCTCAAGTTTATAGAGTCAGCACTGCGTGCGGCGGATGAGCCAGGTGTAGCTGAGCAGTACCACGTTCATCAGCAGGGCGTAGATGATGGCTGGCACGGCGATGCGGGCATCGCCGAAGACGAAGGGGCTTGTAGCCAGGGCAATGGCCTGTGCGGCGTTCTGCATACCTACCTCGATGACGATGGTGCGGCGCTCACTGCCCTTGAGGCGGAACAGCTGGCTGAGACCTGCACCCAGCAGAATGCAGGTCAGGATGAGCAATAATATGGAGAGTCCCAGCTCGCCAAAGTGGGCACGGATGGCGTCAAACTCCTGGATAAAGAAGACAGCAGCCAGCAGGATAAGGCAAGGGAAGGCTATCCGCGAGAGCACAGCTTCGATACGCTTGGCACGCTTGGGGGCATAGCGGCGGAAGAGAATACCCACCACAATGGGGAGCAGCATGGTGAAGAGGTTCTGCATCAACAGCTTGCCTACGGGTAGGGTGATGGTTTCACCTTGGGAGAGGCCGCTCTGCGTCACGACCCACTGCATGATGAGTGGCAGCGTGACCAGCGTAATCAAGCTGCTGAAGGCGGTGAGCGATACGGAGAGGGCCACATCGCCCTTGGCCAGCAGGGAGAAGACGTTGCTCGAACTGCCACCTGGGCAGCAGGCAATGAGCACGAATCCTACGGCAAACACCGCAGGAAGAGTGAAACAGTGGGTGAGCAACAGGGCCACCAGGGGAAGGAAGATGAGTTGACCCGCCAGACCGACGAGTAGCGGACGTGGACGACTGAGGAAGAGCTTGAAGTCGGCTGGCTGAAGTGTCAGTCCCAGTTCGAACATCAGCAGCGTGAGTATCGGGAGTACAATGAAGATGGACATGATTTTAGGAATAAGGGATAAGAGGAATTAGGGATAAGATTGATTATTAGAAGGCAATCTGGAATTGGGTGACCCACATCTTGGTAGAGGCACCAGCCTTGGGGTCTTTATAGACAAACTGACTGCGCACACAGCACTGCTTATAGACCCAGTACTGCAGGCCACCGATGTAGTTGTGTGTGGAGGAGTCGGATAGGTCGAGGTTGCGCTTCAGGTAGTCGTAGTTGGCCACGAGGTCGAGGCGCTTACTGAGGTGCAGTTCGGCGTTGGCATACCAGCCCATGCTCTTGATTCCACCGTCGTTGCCCCACATGGCTTCTGAACGGAGGTTGACGAAGCGGTTCTTGTGGTCGGCACCCACGCTGAAGCGGTTGCGCTTGTAGTTCTCCCCCTGGGCAAAGCAACCGTAGGGCGAGGGCGCTTGCGCCTGCGCTGTACCGAGGATGAAGGAGGCGCTGAAGGTGGTCTTGGGCAGCGGCATGAAGTTGACCTGCCCGATGAGGTCCTTTTGGTTGTTGTTCTCCTTTTGGTTCATGCCGGCTCCGTTGAAGAGGCCGATGCTGTAGTTCACGAGCGGTTTACTCTCCTTAAGCCAGAGGTCGCCGGTGAGCATCACCCCCAGGTCGCGCCCCACACGTCCTGCACCGAAGCAGGGGTCGCCCCAGATGCCAGCCATGAAGGCCACGCTCTCATCCATGCCGATGTTGCTGATGAGGGTAGGGGGAAGCAGGCTCTCCATGGTGAAGGGTTGCTTGTACTGACCCACACGCAGCTTGAGCGCCGGTGAGAAGGCGTATTGCGCATAGTACTCATGCATCTTGCTGGAGGAGAAGTCGTACATCAGCCAGAAGCTGATCTTGTCGGTAATGCGGGCATCGGCCATCACGATGAAGCGTTGCATATCGAGGGCGTTGGTCGTCACATCGCCCTGGCGCTGCACGGTATAGGTGCTTTGCGCATACCCCATGACTTTCAGTGTGCTTTTTCCCACCTGTATGGTGGGTATCACGTTGTTTTCCTCGGCATGAAGCCCTATGCTACCACACAGTAGCAGTACCGATACCCCCCACTGCTTCAGCCTTTTTGTTACACTCTTAGTTGCTCTATTATTCATTTTTCAATTCTTGGTTGCATAAACGGCTGCAAAGGTAGTAACAATATACTATATCTGCAAATCAAATCTTTTCAATGAATATGCTGCGGATACTTTGCTGTTTTCGGAAAAAAGCAGTACCTTTGCCGTCTAGATATCATTTGTTTACACGATGCAGATACTATTAGCCAATGCCAAGATAATGAAGGAGCGCGTGGAGCGCAGGCCCTGGAGTGAACCACTATACCAAGCCGAAGCTGACCTGCTGGCGGCTGAGATGGCCCGGATGGATACCGATGAACTGGCCCGTCAGCTGGATTGCAGTATGGCGCTGGCCGCTGAGAATCGCATACGTTATCAGGCCTTCCCTGCTGCGCTCAAGATGCCGGCTCTGCTGACCTACAACGGACAGGCTTACAGACATCTTCGGGCAGATAGTCTCACTGATGAGGCACTACGATTCGGGCAGGAGCACCTCTGGATTACCAGTTTTCTCTACGGTATGCTCCGTCCTATGGATGGCATCGTGCCATACCGCATGGAGCATTGCGTCAAGCTCGAAGCTACAGCCGATCAGCCCATTCCTCACTTCTGGCGCAGCCGGTTGACCGATGCATTGATTGAGAGCGTGAAGGCCGATGATGGCATCTTGGTCCATCTGGCCACGGCCGAGTATGAGCAGATGTTTGACTGGAAACGTGTCTGTCAAGCAGTAAGGGTCGTACAGCCCCTCTTCTACGTGCGCAAAGGGGACCGCTTGAAGATGCAGGCTGTATGGGCAAAGAGTTGCCGTGGAGCGATGACGCGCTTCATGCTCCAGCAGCACCTCCTTTTTTCAGACGAATTAAAAATATTTACGCACGAAGGATTCGTTTATGATCCGACGTTGGGTGAGGCGGACTATCCGCACTTTGTCAGGGTAGATGGGTGAGTGAACGGGCAATGCCTAACTCCACGCAGTCGTTAGATAGCGGGCTAACTCCTGCCGGAATTGATCCAGTGTGAAACTCTCCTCAGACCCTTGTTTCTTCGTTAGAGCAGATAGTAGATGTCGTATCCTTATTCATCCACTCATCGGTCAGAAGAGATAGGGACAGAAGATGATACCACCCACGATGGCAGCAGTGATGGAGAGGATGAGTACTGCTCCTGCAGCCACATCCTTGGCCTGACCGGCCAAGGGGTGAAGGGTAGGGGAGGCCAGGTCTGTAAGCCGCTCGATGGCTGTATTGACCAATTCAGCAGCCACGACGGAGCCGATGCATAAGAGCACAATGCACCACTCCATCCGGTTGATGCCCAGCCCAAAGCCGGCACACACCACCGCTACAGCGGCCAGCAGATGAAACCGCATGTGGCGTTCGTACTTCACCCCATGCCCAATGCCCCGCAGGGCGTAATAGAAACTCTTCAATTCTTTCATACCCGTCTTTAAATATTATTTCGTTCCACTTGCTTCACCCCTTTTACGGTACGAAGTTTCTTGACCAGCGTCTCTAAGTGGGCCGTGTTATCGACCATGATGGTGAGCGTGCCGGCAAAGAGGCCATCGTTCGAGTCGATGGCGATGCCTCGCAGGGTAATGCCGCTCTCCTTCGAGATGATGGAGGTGAGGTTGGTCACGATACCGATGTCATCGTGCCCCACTACGCGCAGGTTAACGGGGTACTGCTTGCCTGCTCCCTTGCCTGCCCAGCGTGCCTTGACGATGCGGTAGCCGAAGCGCGTGCGCAGGTCGGTGGCGTTGGGGCAGTCGCAGCGGTGTATCTTGATGCCTCCTGTGACGCTCACGAAGCCAAACACGTCGTCGCCATAGATGGGAGAGCAGCAGCGAGCCAACGTAAAGTCGATGCCCTTCAGGTTCTGGTCGATGACCAGTACATCCTCGCGGGTAGCCGTGGTAGCCTCCTCCGTAGGAACCATGTTGTATCCCTCGGCACTACGATAGACTATCTCGTCGTGGTTGTTGTCGCTCTCGCGGCGCTGCTGCTCCACGTAGCGGTCGATGATGAGGTTCACATCGAGCGTCTCGTCGGCAATGGCCTGGTAGAAGTCGGTCACCACCTTGTAGCCCATGCGTTTGATGAGCCGCATCATGATGGACTCATCGTAATCTATCTTGCGGTTCTTGAATTTACGTTCCAGGGTCTCCTTGGCAAAGGCATACTGCTTGGCTGCAATCTCCTTGAGGGCTTGACGGATTTTGGTGCGGGCCTTGGAGGTGGTGACGACGTTGAGCCAGTCCTGCTTGGGGGTCTGCGTATTGCTTGTCATGATTTCCACTTGGTCACCACTCTGCAGCTTCTGTCTGAGGGGCACGTTGCGTCCGTTCACCTTGGCACCGATGCAGCGACACCCCACGCGGCTGTGGATGGCAAAGGCGAAGTCGAGCACTGTGCTCCCTTTACCTAATTTAAATAGGTCACCCTTGGGAGTGAAGACAAACACCTCGTCCTCGTAGAGGTCCATCTTGAATTGGTCCATGGCCTCCAGTCCCTGGGCATCGTTGCTCTCCAGCGCTTCACGCACTGAGGTGAGCCATTCGTCCAGGCCACTCTCGCCCTTCACGCCCTTGTAGCGCCAGTGGGCAGCCAGTCCACGTTCGGCAATCTCATCCATTCGCTCCGTGCGAATCTGCACCTCTACCCATTTGCCCTCGGGGCCCATCACGGTGATGTGAAGCGACTCGTAGCCGTTGCTCTTCGGCACCGAGAGCCAGTCGCGCAATCGCTTGGGGTTGGGCTGGTACATATCGGTTACGATGCTATAGACCTGCCAGCACTCCTGTTTCTCCTTCTCAGGCGCTGAGTCGAGGATGACGCGGATGGCAAAGAGGTCATACACTCCCTCGAAGGCGCACTTCTGCTTTTTCATCTTCTGGTAAATGGAGTGGATGCTCTTGGTGCGCCCCTTGATGTGGAACTTCAGACCGGCCTCCTTCAGCTTCTGCTCGATGGGGCCAATGAAGGCGGCGATGTAACGGTCGCGTGAGGCTTTGGTCTCATTGAGCTTCTCCTTGATGTGGTAATAGACGTCGTGCTCAGTATATTTCAGCGAGAGGTCTTCAAGCTCCGACTTCAGCTTGTAGAGTCCCAGCTTATGGGCCAGGGGGGCGTAGAGGTAAGCTGCCTCACCGGCCACCTGCAGTTGGGCCTCCTGGTTGGTGACATCCTTGATCTGACGCATCAGGTTAACGCGGTTGGCTATCATGATAAGGATGACGCGCACGTCCTCAGCAAAGGAGAGAAGCAGGTTGCGGAAGTTCTCGCTCTCCACGGCTGGGCTCTTGGTGTAGAGCTCTTGCACACGGATCAGTCCGTGCACGATGCCCGCTACGTCGTCGCCATAGTCGCGAGCAATCTCCTGCGTGGTGCAGAGACCGATGCGCACTGTGTCGTGCAGCATCACGCCCAGTATGGATGCGCGGCGCATGCCAATCTCGTCGGCCACAATGACCGCCGTCTGCATATCTTTTATAATAGGATTCAGGCCGAAGAGGTCGCGCCCTACGCCTCCACTTTCTACCGTATGCTGCAGTGTCTGCCTCAGTTTGTGGCAGTCGTCAGGCTGGAGTGCATCCCCTGAGAGGCGGAGTAACTTGCGGTAAAGGGTGAAGAGTTGCAGTCGCTCATCGGCTGTGAAGAAGGGATATTTCAGGTCTGTCTTTGTCTCCATATCTATGCTGTTTTGGCTTCTAATCTATGCTGTTTTTGTACTGTAATTGGGCTGTTTTCGTATCCATCAGCCTTATTTTCGCGGTAAAGATATGTTTTTTCTTTCTTTTTTTGGTGTGTTTCCAAATAAAATTGTATTTTTGGGCATCAATTATTAATAATGATACTATGATGCTTACTCAACAAGACCTGGAATTGCTGCAAAAGAAAGGCATTTCCGAACAGCAAATTGCTGACCAACTGACCTGTTTTGAGACAGGCTTTCCCTATCTGAAGCTCCACGCTGCTGCCTCCGTGGAAAACGGCGTGCTGGCCCTTACTCCCGATGAGCAGAAGGCTTATCAGAATGCATGGGAAAGCTACACACAGACCGACAAAAAAGTGGTGAAGTTCGTACCCGCATCGGGTGCTGCAAGCCGCATGTTCAAGAATCTCTTCGAATTCCTTGGTGCAGATTACGATGTACCGACTACCTCCTTCGAGAAGACGTTCTTTGAGAAGGTGGAGCGCTTTGCCTTCTTTGCAGACCTTGACGCTGCATGCGTGAAGAATGAGGGCAAGGGCATCCTTGACCTGATTGCTGCTGGACAGTACAAACCCGTGGTGGCCAATCTGCTGGAGAGTGCTGGACTCAACTATGGCGCCTTGCCCAAGGGACTGCTCAAGTTCCACCGCTACGAAGACGGTAGCCGCACGCCGCTGGAAGAACATCTCGTGGAAGGTGCGCTCTATGCTGCCAACCGAAACGGCAAGGTGAACGTACACTTCACCGTATCGCCTGAACACCGTGCGCTCTTCCAAGCCTTGGTCGATGAGAAGGCTGCCCTCTATGCCAAGAAGTATGGTGTGGAGTATCAGATCTCCTTCAGCGAGCAGAAGCCGAGCACCGATACCGTGGCCGGCACGATGGACAACCAGCCCTTCCGCGACGAGAATGGCAAGCTGCTCTTCCGTCCCGGTGGTCATGGTGCATTGATTGAGAACCTCAACGACCTGGATGCTGACGTCATCTTCATCAAGAATATCGACAATGTAGTACCTGACAAGCTGAAGGGTGACACCGTGCTCTACAAGAAGCTGATTGCTGGAGTACTCGTGGCCCTGCAGCAGAAGGCGTTTTGCTACCTGCAGCTGCTCGATACGGGTAAATATACCCACGATCAGCTGATGGAGATCCTGCAGTTCACGCAGAAGCAGCTCTTCTGCAAGAATCCCGAAGTGAAGGATCTGGAGGATGCAGAATTGGTCATCTACCTGAAGACGAAGCTGAACCGTCCGATGCGTGTCTGCGGCATGGTGAAGAACGTAGGCGAACCCGGTGGTGGTCCGTTCCTGGCATACAACAGCGACGGCACTATCTCATTGCAGATTCTGGAGAGCTCGCAGATTGACATGAACGACCCCGTGAAGAAGGAGATGTTTGAGAAGGGTACTCATTTCAATCCCGTTGACCTGGTTTGCGCTGTACGCAACTACAAGGGTGAGAAGTTTGACCTGCTGAAGCATGTCGATAAGGCTACTGGCTTCATATCCTTCAAGTCTAAGAACGGTAAGGAGCTGAAGGCACTTGAACTTCCCGGACTCTGGAACGGTGCGATGAGCGACTGGAACACCGTATTCGTAGAGGTACCCTTGACCACCTTCAATCCCGTGAAGACCGTCAACGATCTCCTGCGCGAACAGCATCAATAAGTGTAGTAGCACACGGTGACTCATACAACGCCTCACTGCAGGTTATACCTTACTATAAAATAAGGTTCTCCCTGTAGTGAGGCGTTTTTTTATGCCCAATGACTACCAGATGCTTCTCACAGGAGGTTATGCACCTTTCTTCTCTGAGATGAGCAGCAACTTGTCACCTTCGCAGAGCTGTAGGGTTCCGTTGGGGATGAGGTACTCCTGCCCCCGCTTGACAATCATCACCAGCGTTCCTTTGGGAAGTTTCAGTTCCTTGAGTGTATTGCCCCGCTGCAGCAGCTCAGCCGTCACCGTCATGTCGCGCAGGTCGGAGTCAATCTCGTCGGGCAGCTCTACGCCAAACTCATTGCCCGTCTTAGGCATCGGGATGGATAGTTTCAGCGCACGGGCCACACGGGAGATGGTCGTGCCTTGCGTCAGCAGCGAAAGAATGGTGATGAAAAAGACGATGTTGAAAATGACCTGTGCCCCCTCTACGCCAGCTACTACTGGGTAGGTAGCGAAGATGATGGGCACGGCTCCTCGCAGTCCCACCCAGGAAACAAACCACATGCTCCGTGCATTCACCCTTTTGCCAAAGGGAAGCAGGCAGAGCCACACGCTCAGCGGACGGCCCACCACAATCATGAACACACCGATGAGCAACGCCACGGCAGCCACCTCCAGCATCTCGTGTGGATTAACCAGCAGACCCAGGCAGAGGAACATGATAATCTGGAAGAGCCAAGAAAGTCCATCCATGAAGGTATAGATTTCGCGCCGGTTGGCAATGCGGCTGTTGCCCACCATCATACCGGCCAGATAGACCGCTAAGTAGCCATTACCCTTCATCAGGTCAGTGAACGAGAAGATGAAGAAGACGAACGACAGTAACAGGATGGGGTAGAGGGCGTGGTTGTCAATGTTGAGCCGGTTGATAACCCATACCGCCAACTTGCCTAGCAGGTAGCCTGCGGCACCACCAATCAGGAACTGTACGGCCAGTGAACCGAGAATCGAGGCCGTATCCATGCCTGCCGATTGAACGAACTGAATCAGTACGATGGTCAGCATATAGGCCATGGGGTCGTTACTTCCGCTCTCCAGCTCCAGCATGGGACGGAGGTTATGCTTGAGGTTCATCTTCTGCGAACGCAGGATGGCAAATACCGAAGCAGAGTCGGTACTCGACATGGTGGCGGCAAGCAGCAACGAAGGGAGCAGGGCAAAGTGGATGTTGGTCCAGCTCATCCCCGAGAGCCAGAAGATGAAGAGACCCGTGAGCAGCGCTGTGAGCATGACACCAACCGTGGAGAGCACGATACCCTGTGCCAGCACCGGCTTGATGTCGGACAACTTGGTATCCATACCACCCGAGAAGAGGATGACGCTCAGCGCCACCATACCAATGAACTGAGCCTCGCCGGCATTGTGGAACTGCAGTCCCAGCCCGTCGCTGCCAAAGAGCATACCTACCACCAGGAAGAGCAGCAGGGCTGGCACTCCAAAGCGGTAGCCCGTCTTGCTTACCATAATACTCACAAAAAGAAGGATAGATCCCACAAGGAGAATGTTTTCAGCTGTAAACCACATAGTTGTCGTTTTTGTATAATAAATTATTCCTAAAGAAACAATTTGGGTACAAAGATAGTTCATCCCTATGACAAAAGCAAATATTAAATCCACTTAAAAAGATGATATATAACATACGGTTTTGACGATAAAAAAGTGGGTCCAATTTGTTATTATATGAAGGATTCACGTTATCTTTGTTGCCGTGAACCGCTAAACTATTATTTATAGAGTTAAAAACTATTTTAGTTCTATTTACGTACGATGAAAAAAGAAATCAAGTTCAGTCTCGTCTATCGGGACATGTGGCAGTCTTCGGGCAAGTATCAGCCCCGAGTTGACCAACTGGTGCGCATTGCACCACTCATTATCGAGATGGGCTGTTTTGCCCGTGTAGAGACTAACGGTGGTGCTTTCGAGCAGGTCAATCTGCTCTACGGCGAGAACCCCAATGTGGCTGTTCGCGCCTTCACCAAACCGTTTCATGAAGCAGGCATCCAGACCCACATGCTGGATCGTGGCCTCAATGCACTGCGTATGTATCCCGTGCCTGCCGACGTGCGTCGCTTGATGTATAAGGTAAAGCATGCGCAAGGGGTGGACATCACTCGTATCTTCTGCGGACTAAATGAGACGCGCAATATCATTCCTTCTATTAAGTATGCCCTCGAAGCGGGCATGATTCCACAGGCTACACTCTGCATCACCTACTCGCCGGTACACACCGTGGAGTACTATACTCGCATTGCCGATGAGCTGATTGCCGCCGGTGCTCCCGAAATCTGCCTTAAGGATATGGCCGGTATCGGTCGTCCCGGTATGCTTGGACAGTTGGTCAAGAATATCAAGAGCCACCACCCCGAGGTCATCATCCAGTACCATGGTCATAGCGGACCGGGGCTTTCGATGGCTTCCATCCTCGAAGTGTGTGAGAACGGGGCCGACATCATCGACGTGGCCATGGAGCCCATGTCGTGGGGCAAGGTGCATCCAGATGTCATCTCCGTACAGGCCATGCTTAAGGATAAGGGCTTCCAGGTGCCCGACATCAACATGAAGGCCTACATGAAGGCACGTGCCATGACGCAGGAGTTTATTGATGACTTCCTGGGTTACTTCATGGATCCCAGCAACAAGCACATGTCTTCGCTCTTGCTCAAGTGCGGCCTGCCTGGTGGCATGATGGGTTCGATGATGGCCGATTTGAAGGGCGTCCATTCAGGCATAAACCTCATCCTCAAGAGCAAGAACAAACCCGAACTGAGCCTTGACGACCTGCTGGTGATGCTTTTCGACGAAGTGGAATATGTATGGCCTAAGTTAGGTTATCCTCCTTTGGTGACTCCTTTCAGCCAGTACGTCAAGAACGTGGCGCTGATGAACGTGATGCAGCAGGTAAAGGGTGAGGAACGCTTCACGATGATTGACAACCATACCTGGGACATGATTCTGGGCAAGAGTGGCCGTTTGCCTGGCCCGTTGGCTCCCGAGATTGTTGAGCTGGCTAAACAGAAAGGGTATGAATTCGTTGACACTGATCCGCAGCTCAATTACCCCGATGCGCTCGATACCTACCGCAAGGAGATGGCTGACAACGGCTGGGATTGTGGCCCGGACGACGAGGAACTCTTCGAGCTGGCCATGCACGACCGTCAGTATCGCGACTATAAGAGCGGTGTGGCCAAGAAGCGCTTTGAGGATGACCTGCAGCGGGCCAAAGATGCCGCCCTGGCCAAAGGTGGTTTCTCTACTGAAGAGATTCTGAAGCTGAAGCGTGCCAAGGCCGATCCGGTGATTGCCCCGTCGAAGGGTCAGGTGTTGTGGGAGGTCTCTGTAGAAGGTCCCTCAACAGCTCCCTTTATTGGCTGCAAGTATCAGCACGACCAGGTATTCTGCTATGTCAGCACCCCTTGGGGCGAATATGAACCTGTGATGACCGGCTTTACTGGCCGCGTGGTAGAAATCTGTGCCAAGCAGGGAGCCGTGGTCAACAAGGGTGACGTCATCGCTTACATCGAGCGGACCGACATCTTTGCATAGTCAAGTCTTGCATCGGATAGACTTCAAGTTAATACTGCTTATTTTTTATAGAAGATATACTGTATCGTCAGGAGAAGATATACTTACCTGGTTGATGCAGTATATCTTCTCTTTTTTGCAGTTATCTTTTTCAGGGATTGCCTACGGAGGGTTAGTTTGTTATTTCCTGTGTTAGATATCGATATGCCTTGTGGTATTTGCGGAGGCGTTCGAAATCGGCATCGGTCAGCTCATTCAGTCGGGTGAGATCCATGTTGCTTTGCAGGTCGGCTATCTTTACGGCCTTGGCAAATTGGTTGGAACTGCTTCGCTGCACGAAGTGTTCATAATCTTCGCCCTCCCGTTTGGTCACACAATCGAGTGCTTCGAGTACTGATGTCGTAAAGCCTTGCTCTTGGAGTTGTTCGAAGGTCCAGTCCGAATCTTCCACTACATCGTGGAGCAGAGCGACAATCTCAGTAACGCATATATTCTCATCGTCATACATTAGATCCACCCTGTCATATACGTCCATGACGTGGGCTGTAAAGTAATCCTTTCCGGCTTTATCTACTTGCCCCTTGTGTGCATTGAATGCAATACCCCATGCTCTGGTAAGAAGACTTTGAAAGATGGTATCTTGATGGGCTGTGAAGAGCGGTGTGCTTTCACCCAAGAAGTCTCTCCACACCCGTTCCAACTCTTTCGTTTCCTTCTCCGAAATGCATACGCCTGAGTGGCCTCCTTTCCAGTCCACGGAAGGAATGGCTTGCTGGAGCATCTTGGATTCCAGGATTTTGTTCCGCTGTGGATAGATTAGTACATCAAAAAGAATGTCGGCATAATGACGTTTTTGGTTGGTTCCTCGCCAATCCTCATCTTCGTAAGGGTCGGAGAGGAGCCAGCCGCTCCCGATGATGCCCGTCTTACCTCTTCCCACCTTGAGCATAAACACTCTGTCTCCCTTTTCCGCTTTTTCCCATTCAAAGATAGACCAATTGAATTCTGAGTATAACGAGTCGTCCAACTCTTCAATTTCCCACAGCATGCTCTCCATATCAACACTGGAGATGGCTGGATTCCATTTTAAGATAAAAGTCTTCATCGTAGAGCAATTATAAATTGATTAGTTGAAATTATCAGTTGCAAATATACGGCATTCTTCGCGGAAAACATAGGGCTTTTCAATATATTTTTTATCGCTCTAGTATAGCATAGGTCTTCGATATATTTCCGCTAAATCTTCGCTTTTCCTTCGCTTTACCTTCGCTTTTCCTTCGCTTTGTCTCCGCTTTGTTTCCGTTATAGAAGCGGATTCTATCGATGGAACAACGGAGGAACATTTACATGAGAACATCAGAGGAGCACAAGCTTACAGGTAACAAAGGCCCGCATAGAAAGCAGGTTCCCTAAACTCTTCGAACGACTTTTGCACCGTCAGAACTGTAACAGCATGGCCGTTTTTGCTGTAACAATCTGCTCCGTTTTTACCACATAACCTTCTTCATACCCATGATCGTAATCGGCAAGAATTTTGTATCAATACACACGGAACTTCAAATCTTTATGCAGAGATTCATACCTCTTCC
>JBJEKT010000072.1:0-2972 GCA_051878775.1 Bacteroides sp.
TCGCTAATCACCAAATTTTCAATCAATTAAATTTCGTCGAACTCACGTTATTTATATTGCTGCTACGATTCATAATGCAAAGGTACTAATTTTTCCGCAATCATATACCGTTTAGCAACAGTTCGGCAAAATATCCTATTTGGGCGAAGGAATCGGGGCGTTTATCGATATCGGTTGGCAGGAATCGGGAAGAGACGTACTTTTGTCGGCGGAAAAAGTATGTATAACCCCAAACATAAGACAATATGATGACAAACAACTTTAGACGATGGACCCTGTTGACCATGGGGGCTCTCTGCAGCTGTGGCATCTATGCCCAAAGTGACTCGCTGCCAGCCACATGGGACCTGCAGCGCTGCATCGACCATGCCCTGGAGCACAATATCAGCGTGCGCAAGGGCCGGCTACAAGCAGAAAGCAGCGCCATCGATGTGAAGACCGCACGGGCCGCCTTCCTCCCCTCCATCCAGGGAAGCATAGGCCAGCGCGTAGTAAACCGACCCTGGAGTGAGAGCTCTACCCTGATCAGCGGCGACCAAATCAAGACTAGCCAGAGCAAAACATCTTACAATGGCAGCTATGGCATCGACCTCAACTGGACGCTCTACAATGGCAACTCACGCGTCAATACTCTGAAGCAGAATGAGCTGAACAGCCGCATCACCAGCCTCAGCGTGGCCGAAAACGAGAACTCCATCCAGGAACAGATTGCACAAATCTACATCCAGATTCTCTATGCTGCCGAAGCGCTGAAGGTGAACGAACAGACCCTGGAGGTGAGCGTGGCAGAGTATAATCGCGGTGCACAACTCTTCGAAGCGGGAAGTATCGCCAAAAGCGATCTGGCCCAGCTGCAAGCGCAAGTGAGCAACGACCGCTATAACGTAGTGACAGCACAAGCCACCTTGGCTGACTACAAACTGCAACTTAAACAACTCCTCGAGCTCGACGGTGAGGAGGAGATGCAACTCCTGCTCCCCATCCCCGAGAATGAGCAGATTCTCTCTCCATTGCCTCTGAAAGCCGATGTCTATCAGCAGGCCCTGGTGATCCGCCCGGAGATTGAAGCCAGCAAGCTGAGCATCGAGACGGCTGACCTCGACATCAAGATTGCCCGCGCCGGTTACCTGCCCACATTGAGCCTCTCAGCAGGTATCGGAACCAGTCATGCCAACGGCAGCGACTTCAGCTTCAGCGAACAACTCAAGCAGAACTGGAACAACTCCTTCGGCATCACGCTCAGCATCCCCATCTTTAACCAGCGACAGACAAAAAGCGCCATCCAAAAGGCTAAGATACAGAAGCAAAGCAGCCAGCTCGACCTACTGGACGCGCAGAAGACACTCTACAAGACCATCGAAGGCCTCTGGCTGGATGCCAACAGCGCCCAGCAGCGCTATGTTGCCGCCTTGGAGAAGCAGCAGAGCACACAGGTGAGCTACGACCTCGTGCAGGAGCAGTTCAACCTGGGCATGAAGAACACCGTGGAGCTGCTCACCGAGAAGTGCAACCTGCTTAACGCCCAGCAAGAGACGCTGCAGGCCAAGTACATGGCCCTGCTCAACGCCCAGCTACTCCGCTTCTACCAAGGCGAAGCGCTGAAAATCTAACCCCATATTTTAAAAATAATCAAGCATCATGAATAAAAAAAACATCCTGCTCATCGCCATAGCAGCCGTAGCCGTAGTGGCCATCGGTTACCTCTTCTTGGCAAGCGGTGAGAAGAAACAGAAAGTGGCATTTGCCACAGCCAAGGTGGAACGGAAAAACATCTCCGAGTCGATAACAGCCACAGGTACCATCGAACCGGTGACCGAAGTGGAGGTGGGTACACAGGTAAGCGGCATCATCGACCGCATCTACGTGGATTACAACAGCGTAGTGACTAAAGGGCAGCTCATCGCTGAGATGGACCGCGTGACCCTGCAGAGTGAACTGGCCTCGCAACGCGCCTCGTACGACGGCGCCAAGGCGGAATACGAATACCAGAAGAAACTCTACGAACGCAATGAGAAGCTCCATGCCAAGCAACTGATTGCAGAAACCGACTACGAGCAATCGGTCTATAACTACCACAAGGCCAAGAGTGCCTTTGACAGCAACAAAGCAGCACTGGCCAAAGCAGAACGCAACCTGTCGTATGCCACCATCACCTCCCCCATCGATGGCGTAGTCATCAACCGCGCCGTGGAGGAGGGACAGACCGTAGCTTCGGGCTTTGAGACCCCTACCCTCTTTACCATCGCTGCCGACCTGACGCAGATGCAAGTGGTGGCCGATGTGGATGAGGCCGACATAGGCGGTGTGGAGGAGGGACAGCGTGCCACCTTCACCGTGGATGCCTATCCCAACGATGTGTTTGAAGGCACCGTCATTCAGGTGCGCTTAGGCGAATCCTCCAGCTCAAGCAGCTCAGCAAGCGGCAGCTCGACGGTGGTGACCTACGAAGTGATTATCTCCGCTCCTAACCCCTCACTCAAGCTTAAACCCCGCTTGACGGCCAACGTCACTATTTATACCCTCGACCGTCAAGGTGTACTGGCCGTGCCGACCCGCGCCCTGCGCTTCACTCCCGATGCACTGCTGGTGGGCGACAAAGCCGTGGTCAACGACGTGCAGGCTGAGCACAAAGTGTGGACCCGTCAAGGCAACACCTTCACGGCCCATGCTGTAGAGACGGGCATCAGCGGAGGCAACCTGACGGAAATCGTGAACGGCATTGCTGAAGGAACGGAAATCATCACCGAGGCCACCCTCGATGCAGCAGCTGGTGGTATGCCTGGAGCTCCCCAAGCCGAAGCAGGTGGTGAGCGAAGCCCCTTCATGCCTAGCCCTCCGGGAAGCAAGAAGAAGTGATAAGCCAACCTAATCACTAATCACTAATCACTAATCACTAAAAAAGATGTCAAACGTCATAGAACTACAACATATCAAGCGCAACTTCATCGTGGGCGATGAGACGGTGCATGCCT
>JBJEKT010000073.1:0-12771 GCA_051878775.1 Bacteroides sp.
CCATGCGCTTTGAGGAGTGTACACCGGTACAGGAGAAAGCGATACCCGTCATCCTGGAGGGGCGGGACTTGATAGCTGTAGCTCAGACGGGTACGGGCAAGACAGCAGCCTATCTGTTGCCCGTAATCGACCGCCTCTCGGAGGGTGGCTACCCTGAGGATGCCATCAACTGCATCGTGATGGCTCCCACGCGCGAGCTGGCGCAGCAGATTGACCAACAGATGGAGGGCTTTGCCTACTTCATACCCGTGAGCAGCGTGGCCGTGTATGGTGGCAACGACGGCATCCTCTTCGAGCAGCAGAAGCGCGGCCTGACGCTGGGTGCCGACGTGGTGATTGCCACGCCCGGACGCCTGCTCTCGCACCTCAAGATGGGGTATGTGGACCTCTCGCGCGTCTCCTTCTTTATCCTCGATGAGGCCGACCGTATGCTCGACATGGGCTTCTATGATGACATCATGCAGATAGCCAAGCTGCTACCCGAGACCTGCCAGACCATCATGTTCTCAGCCACGATGCCTGACAAGATTCAGCAACTGGCCCACAACATCCTGACCAATCCCGTGGAGGTGAAGCTGGCCGTGTCGCGTCCGGCAGATAAGATTGTGCAGGGTGCCTATATTTGCCACGAGCCGCAGAAGCTGGGCATCATCCGCTCACTCTTCAAGGCGAAGAAGCTGGAGCGCGTTATCATCTTCGCCTCCTCCAAGCTGAAGGTGAAGGAGGTGGCCCGTTCGCTCAAGCAGATGCACCTCAACGTAGGCGAGATGCACAGTGACCTTGACCAGGCGCAGCGCGATGAAGTGATGTACAGCTTTAAGGCAGGACGCATCGCCATCCTTGTGGCTACAGACATCGTGGCGCGTGGCATCGACATCGACGACATCAGCATGGTCATCAACTTCGACGTGCCTCACGACTCGGAGGACTACGTGCACCGCATAGGCCGCACGGCCCGTGCCGGTAGTGACGGTGAGGCCCTCACCTTCGTGAGTGACAAGGAGCAGCGCCGCTTTGCGCAGATAGAGAAGTTCCTCGGTAAGCCTGTCAACAAACTTCCCCTACCGGAAGAATTGGGCGAGTCGCCTGAATACAAGGGCGAGAAGGCCGAAGAGGAGCGCGGAGGACGTGGTCGTGGTCGCGGCCGTAATCGCAGCAGCAATAAGGAGAAGAAGGAGGGTGATGGTAAGAAGCGTCGCAAGTCATCCAAGGCCAAGGTTAAGCCCCAGCCGAAGCAGGGTGGGGAAGCCCCCCGGCAAGAGGGTAGTGAGGGTGTGATTGCTTCACTGGCACCTACAGAGAGTGCTTCACCCACGAAGCAGGAAGCTGGTGGCGAGGAGAGCAAGCCCAAAAAGAAACGTCGCCGCAACCACCGAGGCGGACGCAACCGTGGCCGTGGCCGCAGCAATGCAAGCGGCAGTAGTGCAAGCGGCAGTAGTGCAAGCAGCAGTAGTGAACCGCAGCAATAACTTGTGATGATGGAGATGAAGCAATCGGGCCGTAAGATAGGCATCTACAGTGGGTCGTTTAACCCCATTCACATTGGCCACCTGGCCTTAGCCAACTACCTGTGTGAGTTTGAGGGGCTTGACGAGGTTTGGTTTCTCGTCACGCCCCACAATCCGCTCAAGGAGCAGGCCGACCTGATGGATGATACTTTCCGGCTACGTCTCGTGGCAGAGGCTGTGGCCGGCTATGCGCGTTTCCGTGCTTCCGACTTCGAGTTCCACCTGCCGCGTCCCTCCTATACCATCCACACCCTGGAGGCCCTGCGCCGCAGCTATCCCGATGATGAGTTTACGCTGATTATCGGCTCCGACAACTGGCTCTGCTTTGACCGCTGGTATGCCGCCGACCGCATCATCAGCGAGTATCGTCTGCTCGTCTATCCTCGTCCCGGCTATCCCGTAGAGGAGTCACAGCTCCCCTCGCACGTCCGCCTGGCTCATGCTCCCTGCATTGAGGTGAGCTCCACCTTCATCCGCGAGGCCATGCGCCAGGGCAAGGATGTCCGCTTCTTCCTCCCCCCGGCAGTACACCGGCTGCTGCAAGATGTCACTATATAAGGTATTGAAACTGAAAGTCTAAAAAATACAGTCGCTTTCTGGGATTTCTGTCCGTTCTATACACATGATGTAATAGATAGGCATGTAGGTGACATGATTCTTTGTATATACCTCTCGCTCGTTGTCGAGTACTATTCCGTATGGGATATTGTACTCTTTGTTGGCAAGAAAATGGTTAAGTGCCATTTCATTTTTCTCTTTCCTCGCTGCTCCAGCAGCCTGACTGCTCCTTTCTCTGTGTGATTATCCTCTTTGATGGAGGATTTGATTGTTGTAATGCTTTACTTTAGTGGCGGTCGCATGAAGAGGGCCTCGGCTCTAATCTAACTCTAATGTAGGTCTAAAGTAACTCAATAGTAAGTCTAAAGTAACACTAATCCAGGTCTAATTCCAGATTAGAGATTGATTAGACCTGAATTAGAGATTGATTAGAGGTTGATTAGAGGTAGGGGGGAGCAGCTTGGGAACGAAAACAGCCCGAAGGATTTGTGGCCTTCGGGCTGTGAATCGGTAATGAGCCGAGATGAATGGTTTAGAAGGGCAGGTCGTCGGCGGCATTGCCGGCGGCGAAGTCGGGAGCCGGAGCGGGAGCTACGGGCTGTGCGGGGGCTGCTGCGGGAGCTGCTACGGCAGGCTGTGCAGCCACGCGGTCCACTTTCCAGGCGCGGATGGAGTTGTACCAGCGGCCCTGGTACTCGCGGGCATCCACGTCGAACGAGATGGTCAACTCTTCACCCATCTGTATGTTGAATTGCTCAATCTTCTCTGCGCCAAACACATCGAAGCACATCTTGCGCGGATACTGGCCGTGGTCCTCAATGACGTACTCCTGCACTTTCCACTCGTTGCCGTTCTTCGACACGCCGCCCCGTGGAGCAAGTACGGCGATGATTTTTCCTGTAAATTCCATACTGTTTTTCTTTTGTTGGGTGCGAAGATACGCTTTTTTGCTGAAATCACACAAAGTTTCGCGCTTTTTTCACGGAAATTGCTTTTATACGCGATTTTTTTCCTAACTTTGTCGGGTAATAGAAGAACTTCCCGACCTCCCTTAATGAGAGGGGACGGGATGAATGTCCTTACAATGATGAAAATAATAATATAAAAAAATAAGACCATTATGAGATTCTACATTTCCAGCACGGCGCTCTCCGCGCGCCTGCAATCCATCAGCCGAGTGATTAACTCGAAAAATGCCCTGCCCATCCTCGACAGCTTCCTCTTCGAGGTGAACGAGGGCACGCTGACCGTGACCGCTTCCGACAGCGAGACCACGCTCACCACGCAGCTTGAGGTGAGCGACAGCAACGGTGACGGACGCTTTGCCCTCACGGCCAAGACCGTGATTGATGCCCTCAAGGAGCTGCCCGATCTCTCGCTGACCTTCGATATCAACCTGGAGACCGGCGAGGTGACCATTGTCTACCTCAACGGACAGTATAAGATGATGGCCCAGAACGCCGACGAATACCCGGGTGTGCCCGCCCTGAGTGAGAATGCCGTGCGCCTCTCCATGCCCGCCGACGTGCTGCTGGGCGGCGTGAACCGCTGCTCGTTTGCCGTGGCCGACGATGAGCTGCGCCCCGTGATGAACGGTATCTACTTCGACATCTGTCCCACGGAGATTGTGATGGTGGCCAGCGACGGCCACAAGCTTGTGCGCTGCCGTTCGTTCGCTTCGAAGGAGAATGAACGTTCGGCCTTCGTGCTCCCCAAGAAACCCGCCATGCAGCTGCGTAACCTCCTGCCCAAGGAGACGGGCGACGTGGAGATTGCCTTCGATCAGCGCGGGGCGCTCTTCACCATGGAGAACTACCGCATGGCCTGCCGCCTCATCGAGGGACGCTACCCCAATTACAACAGCGTCATCCCCAAGAACAACCCCCATCGCGCTACGGCCGACCGTGCCTCCCTGCTCGGCGCCCTGAAGCGAGTGGCCATCTTCTCCTCACAGGCCAGCAGCCTCATCAAGCTGAGCGTGAGCGCCGGCAAGATGGAGGTGTCGGCACAGGACATCGATTACTCTACCTCGGCTGTAGAAACCCTCGACTGCCAGTACGAAGGTGAGGCGATCAGCATCGGTTTCAAGGGCTCCTTCCTGATTGACATCCTCAGCAACATGACCTCAAGCGAGGTGAACATCGAGCTGGCTGACCCCTCGCGTGCCGGCGTCTTCGTACCCGAAGAGCAACAGGAGGACGAGGAGTTGCTCATGCTGCTCATGCCCATGATGCTGAATGAATAAGCCAACCAACCTGGATATCCCAACTGGAATAGAATAGACATGAAACTGAACCTGAAGAATCCCGTGGTCTTCTTCGACTTGGAGACCACGGGCGTAAATATCATCTCCGACCGCATCGTGGAGATCAGCTACCTCAAGGTACACACCAACGGCAACGAGGAGAGCAAGACCCTCCGTATCAACCCCGAACGGCACATCCCCGAGGAGTCGTCGGCCATACACGGCATCTACGACGACGACGTGAAGGATTGTCCCAAATTCAAAGAGGTGGCCCAGATGGTGGCCCGCGACTTTGAGGGGTGTGACATTGCCGGCTTCAACTCCAACCGCTTCGATGTGCCCCTGCTGGTGGAGGAGTTTCTCCGCGCCGGCGTCGATATCGACCTGACCAGGCGTAAGTTTGTGGATGTGCAGATCATCTTCCACAAGATGGAGCAACGCACGCTCTCCGCCGCCTATAAGTTCTATTGCGGCAAGGATTTGACCGAGGCGCATACCGCTGCCGCTGACACGCACGCAACCTACGAGGTGCTTATGGCACAGCTCGACCGCTACCCTGAGCTGCAGAACGACGTCAAGTTCCTCTCGGAGTTCTCCTCTTTCAACAAGAACGTGGATTTTGCCGGACGCATGATCTACGACGAGCAGGGCCGCGAGCTCTTCAACTTCGGCAAGTACAAGGGCCGCCTCGTGGCTGAGGTACTGCAGCAGGACCCTTCCTACTACGCCTGGATTATGGGCAACGACTTCACGCTCAACACCAAGAACATGCTCACCAAGATTAAGCTGGGACAACCCACGCGCGTGAGATAATACACAGGAGGAGAAATAGTTATGGTAAACGTACTGAAAGGCAAGAAAATCGTGCTCGGCATCACGGGCAGCATAGCGGCCTACAAGGCCTGCCTCCTCATCCGTGCGCTGGTGAAGCGCGGGGCCGAGGTGCAGGTGGTCATCACCCCTGCAGGCAAGGAGTTCATCACCCCTGTCACCCTCTCGGCGCTGACCAGTAAGCCCGTCATCTCGGAGTTCTTCTCCGGACGTGACGGTTCGTGGCACAGCCACGTCGATCTAGGGCTCTGGGCCGACGCCATGCTCATCGCCCCCGCCACCGCCTCCACCATCGGCAAGATGGCCCACGGCGTGGCCGACAACATGCTCATCACCACCTATCTCTCGGCCAAGGCACCCGTCTTCGTGGCTCCGGCCATGGACCTCGACATGTTTGCCCACCCCTCCACGCAGGCCAACCTCGACCTGCTCCGCTCGTATGGCAACCACATCATCGAGCCTGCTGAGGGTGAGCTGGCCAGTCACCTGGTGGGCAAGGGCCGCATGGAGGAGCCGGAAGAGATCGTGCGCCACCTGGAACTCTTCTTCGCCCGTCGTGACGGCGACCTGCGCGGACAGCATGTGCTCATCACCGCCGGGCCCACGTTTGAGAAGATGGACCCTGTACGCTTCATCGGCAACTACTCGTCGGGCAAGATGGGCTTTGCCCTGGCCGATGAATGCACGGCCCGAGGCGCTGAGGTGACGCTCATCGCAGGGCCCGTGGAGCGTCAGACCTATCTCCCGCCCACGCGCCGCATCAACGTGGAGAGTGCGCAGCAGATGTACGAGGCCGCCATGGAGTGGTTCCCCCGCAGCCAGGCCGCCATCCTCTGTGCCGCCGTGGCCGACTACACTCCCGAGACTGTGGCCGACGAGAAGATCAAGCGGGAACGCACGGGTGAGATGACGCTCCAGCTGAAGCCCACGCAGGACATTGCCGCCGCCCTGGGGCGCATCAAGAACCCTGGGCAGCTGCTCGTAGGCTTCGCCCTTGAGACCTGCCGCGCCCGTGAGCATGCCCAGGAGAAGCTGACCCGCAAGCGCTTGGACTTCATCGTGCTCAACTCCTTGGAGGACAAAGGGGCAGGATTCCGCTGCGATACCAACAAGATAAGCCTGATTGATGCCGACAGCCAGCGCGACTTCCCGCTCAAGAGCAAAGAGGAGGTGGCCCGCGACATCGTGGACGAGATGGCACGCCGGATCAAGTAATGGCTCGCTGATATAGAATACTAGAATATTGATTGTATGCTCACAACCCTTTATATACAGAATTACGCCCTTATCGAGCAACTTGACATCAACTTCCAGGGAGGATTCTCGGTCATCACCGGCGAGACCGGTGCAGGTAAGTCCATCCTCCTGGGGGCCATCGGTCTGCTGCTGGGACAGCGGGCTGACGTGAAGGCCATCCGCCGAGGTGCCTCCAAGTGCATCATCGAAGCCCACTTCGCCGTGGGGACCTACGGCATGAAGCCCTTCTTCGAGGAGCACGGCCTGGAGTACGACGAGGAGTGCATCCTGCGCCGCGAGCTCTATGCCTCGGGCAAGAGCCGCGGATTCATCAACGACACGCCCACGCCACTCTCCCTGATGAAGGAGCTGGGCGAACAGCTCATTGACATCCACTCGCAGCACCAGAATCTGCTGCTTGATAAGGAGGGGTTCCAGCTCAACGTGCTCGACCTGCTGGGCCACAACGACAGAGCCCTGGAGGAATATACCTTGCGCTACAACCGCTGGCGGAAACTCCGAGCAGAGCTCGACGAACTGCAGGCCGCCCTGCAGCGCGACCGCACCGAGGAGGACTACCTCCGCTTCCAGTGGGAGCAGCTCAGCGAAGCGCACCTCACGGATGGTGAGCAGGAGGCCCTGGAACAGGAGGCCGAGATGCTGAGCCACGCCGAGGAGATTAAAGCGGGGCTCTACAAGTCGGTCCAGCTGCTCGAAGGCGACGACGGGGGCGTGATGGCCCAGCTCAAGGAGGTGATGCATACGCTCTCCAGCCTGGCTGGCGTCTTTGCCCCAGCCGAGGAGCTCGCCTCGCGCATGGAGAGCAGCTACATCGAGCTGAAGGACATCGCTCAGGAGGCTTCGGCACAGGAGGAGCAGGTGGAGTACAACCCTGAACGGATGGACGAGGTGAACGATAGGCTCAACCTGATCTATACGCTCCAGAAGAAACACCGCGTGGAGAGCGTGGCTGCGCTCATCGAACTGATGGAGGGCTTCGAACGGAAGCTGTCCCAGCTCTCGCAGGGTGACGACCGTATCGAGGCCTTGACCGCTGAGGTGGAGCAAGGCCGCATCCTGGTGATAGAGCAGGCTGAACGGCTGAGCGAGGTGCGCCGTCAAGCAGCCAGTCAGGTGGAGCAGGAGATTGTGAACCGACTGGCCTTGCTGGGTATGCCCAACGTGCGCTTCGCTGTGGAGATAGGCCGACGCAAGGAGCCCGGTTCCCACGGCATGGATACCGTCAATTTCCTCTTCTCGGCCAACAAGAATGCCCACCTGCAAAGCATCTCCAGCGTAGCATCAGGAGGTGAGACGGCCCGTGTCATGCTTTCGCTCAAGGCGATGATTGCCGGGGCTGTGAAGTTGCCCACCATTGTCTTCGATGAGATTGACACGGGTGTGTCCGGCGAGATAGCTGACCGCATGGCCGACATCATGCAGGAGATGGGCGACAACGACCGCCAGGTGATCAGCATCACTCACCTGCCGCAGATAGCTGCCCGGGGGGCTGTACATTACAAAGTGTATAAGGAGGACAACGACACTGAGACCAACAGCCACATCCGCTGTCTCACCCCCGAGGAGCGGATAGAGGAGATTGCCCACATGTTGAGCGGAGCCACGCTGACCGAGGCCGCCCTGGCCAACGCCAAAGCACTGCTGCATCGGGAAGGTTGACTGTTGTAAAGAATATATATAATACCCTATTGGAATGAACGAAATGATATTTGGCGTGCGGGCAGTGATTGAAGCCCTGCAAGCCGGAAAAGAGATTGATAAGATATTGGTGAAGAGGGATATCCAGAGCGAACTCTCCAAGGAACTCTTTGCCGCGCTCAAGGGGACCACTATCCCCGTGCAGCGTGTACCCGTGGAGCGGCTCAACCGCATCACGAAGAAGAATCACCAAGGCGTGGTGGCCTTTATCTCGCCCGTTACCTACCAGCTCGCTGAGCAGCTGGTGCCCTTCTTCTTCGAGCAGGGTAGGGAACCCTTCTTCATCGCACTCGATGGGGTGACCGATGTACGCAACTTCGGTGCCATAGCCCGTACCTGCGAGTGTGCCGGGGTGGATGCCATCCTTATCCCTAACCGTGATAGTGTGTCGGTCAATGCTGATGCCATCAAGACCTCGGCAGGTGCGCTCCATAAGTTGCCTGTGTGCCGTGAACTCAACCTCACCAATACGTTGCGTTACCTTAAGGAGAGTGGTTTCCGTCTCATTGCGGCCACCGAGAAGGGTGACTACGACTATACCCAGGCTGACTACAGCGGTCCGCTCTGCATCATCATGGGGGCAGAGGATAAAGGCGTGTCGTACGACAACCTGGCTCTATGTGATGAGTGGGTCAAGATTCCGATGCGGGGCACCATTGAGTCGCTCAACGTCAGCGTAGCCGCAGGCATCTTGATCTATGAAGCGATAAAAGCGAAGACCCCCTTCAAAGGGGAAGGAGTGGAATGAATGATTTCCTTATTAATATTATCTATAGTACGAAAAGAATGAAACAACGATTTATCCAGCTGATGGCACTCTTTGCATGCTTGCTGTCAGCTTCTCAACTGCAGGCCCAGGCTCCGAAGTGGATGGAGAAGGCGCGTCAAGCGGTCTTCTCGGTCATCACCTACGATGCTGAGGGGCATATCAAGGGTACGGGCAATGCCTTCTTCGTCAGCGAAGAGGGAGTGGCCCTTTCTGACTATGCACTGTTCCGTGGGGCCTCGCGTGCCGTGGCCATCAATACGCAGGGTGTGCAGATGCCCGTGGAGTGTATCCTGGGTGCCAACGAACTGTTTGACGTCATCAAGTTCAAGGTGCAGATTCCCAAAAAGATTGTCCCTCTCACCCTGGCAGCACAGAAGCCTGCCGTGGGGAGCACGGTCTATCTCCTGCCATACTCTACGCAGAAGAGCCGTACCTTCACGCAGGGCACCCTGCAGGCTGAGGACAAGGCACAGGGCAACTACGGCTATTTCACCCTCGCACTCCCGCTGAAGGAGAAGATGGTGAGCTGTCCGCTGATGACGGCTCAGGGCGAAGTGTTCGGCCTCGCACAGCGTGCCAGTGGTCCTGACACCGCTACGATCAGCTACGCCATGGATGCCCGCTTTGCCATGGACCTGCAGATTACTCCCTTCGCCCTGATGGATGTGGCCCTGCAGGGAGTAGGCATCCGCAAGGCGCTCCCTGACACTGAGGAGCAGGCCCTGGTGGGCCTCTACATGGCCTCCACGCAGTTGACTCCGGAGCGTTACCTGGAGATGCTCGACTCCTTTGTTGGCCAATACCCCAACAGTGCAGAGGGCTACCTGCGCCGCGCTGCCCAACACATGGCAATGGCCACCGATGAGGAGGAATTGAAGCGGGCAGAAGCCGATATGGACAAAGCGGTGAGTGTGGCTTCCAAGCAGGACGAGGTGCGCTACGAGCGGGCCAAGCTGCTTTACAACTACCTAATCAGCGGTGGTAAGGCCTATAAGGATTGGAGCTACGAGAAAGCACTTGGCGAATTGCAGCAGGCCATCTCAGTCAATCCGTTGCCCCTCTACCGTCAACTGGAGGGTGATCTGCAGTTTGCCTTGAAGCACTATGCCGAAGCCCTCACAGCCTATGAGGCGGTCAATGCCTCGCCGATGGCTTCACACGTCAGCTTCTTCAATGCAGCCAAGACCAAGGAGTTGCTGGAGGCCCCTGCCGAGGAGGTGGTGGCCCTCATGGACAGCTGCGTAGCCCGCTTCACGACACCTTATACCGCCGATGCGGCCCCCTATCTGCTCGAAAGAGCCCAGGCCCGCATGAATGCCAAGCATGCCCGGGGAGCTGTGGCCGACTACGATGCTTACTTCCAGACAGTCAACGGAAAGGTGAACGATGTATTCTACAGCTTCCGTGCTGATGCAGCCCTGCAGTCGCGTCAGTACCAGCGTGCCCTCGATGATTATGCCAAGGCCATTGAGCTGAATCCCGCAGAGTTGACTTACCGTGCCGAGCTGGCTGTGGTCAATATCCGCATTGGCCGCAACGAAGAGGCCATCAAGCTGCTTCAGGAGGCCCTCTCCATTGATGAGCAGTACGCCGAGGCTCACCGTCTGATGGGGCTGGCCTACGTGCAGATGAAGAAGAAGGCCGAGGCCCGTGGTTGCTTTGAGAAGGCTAAAGCCCTGGGTGATCCCAATGCCGAAGCCCTTATCGAGAAACACTGTAAGTAAACTAAAAACTAAGAACTAAAAACTAATAATTAACAATTTAACATTAATAATTGAAGATGAAACAGGTAATTTGTAGTGAGAAAGCGCCCGGTGCTATTGGGCCTTACAGCCAGGCTATTGAAGCCAATGGCATGGTATTCGTTTCAGGTCAGCTGCCTATCGATGCAGCCACCGGCCTGATGGCCGAGGGCATCGAAGCCCAGGCCCGTCAGTCGCTAGAAAACATCAAGCACATCCTCGGTGCTGCTGGTCTGGAGATGGCCAACATCGTGAAGACCACTGTATTCCTGGCCGACATGTCGCTCTTCGCTGAGATGAACAAGGTGTATGCCACCTACTTTGAGGGAGCTTGTCCCGCTCGTTCAGCCGTAGCCGTGAAGGCTCTGCCTAAAGAGGCCTTAGTGGAGATTGAGTGCATCGCGGCACGTTAACAGGTCGGCCACTATGTAACTGCTGCCTCCCACGAAGATGAAGTCTTCTGGGAGGCTCTCTTTTTGTGCAGCCTGCACGGCTGTGGGGACGTCGGGATAGCAACGTCCCTGCAGCCCCGCTTCCGTAGCCAGGCGGGCAAACTCCGCGACGGGCAGGGCACGCTTCACGCTGGCCTGTGTGAAGTAATATACCGCCTCGCGAGGCAGCAGAGTCAGTACGCCCCGGATGTCCTTGTCGTTGACCATCCCCATCACCATGCGCAGTGTGCGGCACGGCTGCTGGCGGAGCTGTTCGGTCACGTAGCGGATGCCGCCCACGTTATGACCAGTGTCGCACACCAGGCGAGGTGACTCCTGCAGCTGTTGCCAACGCCCTTGCAGGCCGGTGAGCTCCACGACCTGGGCAAAGCCCCTCCGCACTTCGGCCTCGCCGATGCGGTACCCCGCCTGCTGAAGCAGGGGGATAGCAGCCAGGATAGTGGCGCGATTCTTCTGCTGGTAGCTTCCCTTCAGCTCCATCTCCACGTCAGGGTAGGGCAGCGTCTGCTCCTCGGCAAAGTAGATGGGGGCCTCCATGGCCTTTGCTTTAGCCTCGAAGACGGGGCGGGTCTCCTCCAGCGCTTCACCGATCACTACCGGCGTGTGGGACTTGATGATTCCTGCCTTCTCTCCGGCAATGGCGGCGAGTGTGCTGCCCAGGAACTGCGTGTGGTCAAAGCTGATGTTGGTGATGAGGCTCAGGTCGGGCGCGATGAGGTTGGTGCAGTCCAGTCGGCCTCCTAGTCCTACCTCAATCACGGCTACATCCACCTGCTGGTCGGCAAAGTAACGGAAGGCCATGGCCGTGGTCAGCTCAAAGAAGGAGGGATGAAGCGGCTCGAAGAAGGGACGTTCGCGCTCCACAAAGTCGATGACATACTGCTGGCTGACCGGCGTGCCGTTCACCCGGATGCGCTCGCGGAAGTCCACGAGATGTGGTGAGGTGTAGAGTCCCACCTTGTAGCCTGCCGACTGCAGGATGGCAGCCAGTGTGTGCGAACAGGAGCCCTTACCGTTCGTGCCCGCCACATGAATTGAACGGAATGCACGATGGGGATGCCCCAGGTGCTCGTCCAGCAAGAGGGAGTTGGTGAGTCCCTCTTTGTATGCACCTGCCCCCACCTGCTGGAAGAGCGGGGTACTCTGATAAAGGTATGTGATTGTTTCTGAATAATTCATTGTCTATGCCATTAAAAACCGCGCAAAGTTACATCTTTCTTTCCAAAAATAGTTCTAAAAGAGGCTATTTGTATTAAATAATCAAATAATCCAACATATTTCTTTTTTCTTCCGTAAATAAAGACTAACTTTGCAGCCGATTGCAACTATAATATACAGTAATAATGAAGAAGAATGTGATTCATCGCTATTTGTCGAGCAGGGTTTTACCCATATGGACTATTCTGCTCATTGATGTGCTCATCATCGTCCTCTCCTGCTTGATGGCCTACGCTTTGCGATATGATTTCAATAGTATTTTCATGGAGACCTCGACCATCGACCGTACCATCATTTGGACAGTCTTGGTCAATCTGCTCTGTTTCCGTGTCTTCAAGACCTATTCCAACGTACTGCGTTTCTCCTCTTTTGTGGATATCATGCGCATCTTTGTCTCGTTGTCATCGGCCTATGCGTTGCTGATCGTGCTCAGCTTTGTGCTGGAGAACCTCTTCAGCGTGGTTGTGGCACCGGTGAGCGTGCTCTTCATGGG
>JBJEKT010000074.1:0-2937 GCA_051878775.1 Bacteroides sp.
TCTTCAACGATGATATCAAGTATTTCGTCAACCCCACAGGTAAGTTTGTGATTGGTGGCCCCCACGGCGATACGGGTCTGACGGGTCGCAAGATTATCGTAGATACCTACGGTGGCAAGGGAGCTCATGGCGGTGGTGCCTTCTCGGGCAAGGACCCCTCAAAGGTGGACCGCTCAGCAGCTTACGCTGCACGTCATATTGCCAAGAACCTGGTGGCTGCCGGTGTGGCCGATGAGATGCTCGTTCAGCTGAGCTATGCCATCGGTGTGGCACGCCCCATCAGCATCTATGTCAACACCTATGGACGCAGCCGCGTGCAGCTGACCGACGGCGAGATTGCCCGCAAGATTGACGAACTCTTTGACCTCCGCCCCAAGGCCATCGAAGACCGCCTGAAGCTGCGTAACCCCATCTACCAGGAGACTGCCGCCTACGGCCACATGGGTCGTGAGCCGCAAGTGGTGACCAAGCATTTCCGCAGCCGTTACGAAGGCAACAAGGAGGTGACCGTGGAGCTCTTCACCTGGGAGAAACTCGACTACGTGGAGCAGGTGAAGCAGGCTTTTGGCCTCTGACCCCGATTTCAATTCCTTAAATGAGATTAAAAGCGCTTTCGAATACCGTTCGAAGGCGCTTTTTGTATAAAAATGGACCTTTTTTAGGACGTTTGTGTCATTACAAGCTGATTCTTTTTCTTACCTTTGTGCCCAAAAGGCTTCGTGTGCGCAAACGAGCGCTTCGTAGCCTTCCTTATTTTATAAATAGATTATTCGCTGTTATAGTATGAAGACCAATTACGAAATCCGCTATGCCGCCCATCCTGAGGATGCGCGCACTTACGATACCGACCGCCTGCGTCGGGACTTCTTGATTGAACGGCTCTTTGCGCCTGATGAGGTCAACATGGTCTATTCCATGTACGACCGCATGGTAGTGGGTGGAGCCATGCCGGTAGCTGAAGAGCTGCTGCTTGAGGCCATTGACCCGCTGAAGGCTCCCTGCTTCCTGACCCGACGGGAGATAGGCATCTTCAATGTAGGTGGACCCGCACGGATTAAGGTGGGTGATGAGCGCTTCGAGCTGACCTATAAGGAGGCGCTCTACCTGGGCCGTGGCGAGCGTCAGGTCACCTTCACATCGGTGGACCCCGAACGTCCAGCCTTGCTTTACTTCAACTCCCTGCCGGCTCATTGCAGCTATCCCGACCGTAAGATAACCAAGGCTGAGGCCATCGTGGTCCGGATGGGAAGTGCTGAGGAGAGCAACCTGCGCTGCATCAACAAGATGATTGTCAACCAGGTACTCCCCACCTGCCAGCTGCAGATGGGTATGACCGAGCTGGCACCAGGCAGTGTGTGGAACACCATGCCCGCCCACGTACATAGTCGCCGCATGGAAGCTTACTTCTACTTCGAGGTGCCTGAGCGCCAGGCTATCTGCCACTTCATGGGCGAGGTGGAACAGACGCGCCACCTCTGGCTTAAGGGCAACCAGGCCGTGCTCTCGCCCGAATGGAGCATCCACTCGGCAGCAGGTACCTCCGCTTACACCTTCATATGGGGTATGGGTGGCGAGAACCTGGATTATGCCGACCAGGACTTTGCGCTCATCACCGACTTACGCTAAATCATTTCATTCATTTCATAACCATTAAACAACAAACTAGTATGGACAAGTATTTGAACTTTTCATTGGAGGGAAAAGTGGCCCTGGTTACCGGAGCTGCTTACGGTATCGGATTTGCCATGGCTGAGGCTTTTGCTGAGGCTGGTGCCAAGATTGCATTCAACTGCCGCGGGCAGCATCACCTGGAGCAGGCCCTGGCCGACTATCGCGCTAAAGGTATCGACGCCCATGGCTACATCTGCGACGTGACCAAGGAAGATGAAGTAAAGGCCATGGTGGCCGATATTGAGAAGACTCTAGGCACGATTGATATCTTGGTGAACAACGCCGGCATCATCAAGCGCATCCCCATGCACGAGATGGCGCTTGAAGAGTTCCAGCAGGTCATTGACATCGACCTGGTAGCTCCCTTCATCGTATCTAAAGCGGTTATCCCCGGTATGATCAAGAAGGGCCACGGCAAGATCATCAACATCTGCTCGATGATGAGCGAACTGGGCCGTGAGACCGTCTCGGCCTATGCAGCTGCTAAGGGCGGTCTGAAGATGCTGACCCGCAACATCTGCTCGGAATATGGTGAATACAACATCCAGTGCAACGGCATTGGCCCGGGCTACATCGCTACGCCCCAGACGGCTCCCCTGCGTGAGCCGCAGGCCGATGGCAGCCGTCACCCGTTCGACTCCTTCATCTGTGCCAAGACCCCGGCTGGCCGCTGGCTGCTGCCTGAAGAGCTGAAGGGACCTGCTGTGTTCCTGGCTTCAGACGCGTCGAATGCCGTGAATGGCCATATCCTCTACGTGGATGGCGGTATCCTGGCTTACATCGGTAAACAACCCAAATAAGCTGCCGACGTAATGAAGAAACAGATGTGTAGTCTGCTGGCTGCGCTGGCCCTCGGGGCCTGCTCGCAGCCTAAGCAGATGCTCACCGTCAGCGTGAGCAACGACCTAACCCTTAACCGACAGAGCGAACTGGTGGAGCTCTCGATGGAGCAGGTGACGAAGGAGCTCCGGCTGAAAGAGACAGACGACGTGGTGCTGACCGATGCCGATGGCAACGAACTGCCCTATCAGTTGACCTACGATGATAAGCTGATTTTTGCTACCGATGTGCAGGCCTCCTCAGCCGCGTACTACACCCTGCGCCAAGGTACCCCTTCGGTACAGCAGAGTGTGATAGCCTGTGGCCGTCAGTATCCTGAACGCCTGGACGACATGGCTTGGGAGAACGACAAGGTGGGATTCCGTGCTTACGGACCTGCACTCCAGGCCCGTGGAGAGCGTGGCTTTGGCTACGACCTCTTCCCCA
>JBJEKT010000075.1:0-2930 GCA_051878775.1 Bacteroides sp.
CAGGAGTCTTCCATTCAAGGCTCATGTGCGGACGCTCGTTGTTGTAGAAGTCTATCGCATCAGTACTTACAGTTCCTTGCATTTTCAGTTTGTTTTTCGAGATATTATTCCCATCTTTGCAGACGTGAAACGGCATAATAACAATACGGATATGGGTAATATTAAGATTCGTAAAGGCGTATTTGACACGCAGCTGGAGTTGGAACATGCATCGGTGGTGGCGGGATTCCCCTCGCCGGCAGACGACTACCGGCATGAGACGCTCGACTTTAACCGCGACTATATACGGCATCCCGAGGCCTCCTTCTATGGTGATGTAGAGGGGGACTCGATGAAGGATGCAGGCATACTGGACGGTGACCGCGTAATCATAGACCGCGCCGTGGAACCGCACAACGGGTCCATTGTCGTGGCCTTTTGGAACGGTGAGTTCACTATGAAGTACCTGGACCTCACGCACCGACGTGAAGGATACATCGAGTTGCGACCGGCCAACCCTGACTACCCCGTCTTCAAGGTGGAGGAAGGGAGTCTCTTTGAGGTGTGGGGTGTGGTGATACACCTCATCCGTACCTTTGAGAAGCAATAACCATACTAGAAGAAGCGATAGCTACATCAAATCGAGGAGGTAAAAGAATTATGTACGGCATCATTGACTGCGACAACTGTTACGTATCCTGTGAACGAGTGTTCCGCCCCGACCTGGAAGGGGTACCCGTGGTGGTACTGTCCAACAACGACGGCTGTGTGGTGGCACGCAGCAACGAGGCCAAGGCACTCGGCGTCAAGGCGGGAACCCCCTTCTTCCAGCTGGGAAAGCTCTTCCCGAAGGAGAAGATAGCCGTCTTCTCCTCCAACTATGAGCTCTATGGCGAACTGACGGGGCGCGTGGTCTCCATCATCCGTGCTGAGGCACCCGCCTACTTTCGCTACTCCATCGACGAGTGCTTTGTCTATTTCCAGGGCGTGGAGGGCATTGACCTCAAGGCCTGGGGCGAGGCGCTCTATCGTAAGATTAAGCGCTGGGTGGGGATGCCCGTGAGTATAGGCCTGGCACCCAACAAGACGCTGGCCAAGGTGGCGAGCCACTACGCCAAGTGCTACCCGGGATACCACCACTGCTGCCTCATCGACTCGGAGGAGAAGCGCATCAAGGCGCTGCAGCTATACCCTGTGGAGGAGGTGTGGGGCGTGGGGCGGCGCTATGCAGCCCGACTGGCCAATTACGGGGTGAAGACGGCCTACGACTTTGCCCAGCTGCACGGCGACTTTGTCCGAACCACTTTCGGCAACGTGGTCATCTACCGTACCTGGAAGGAACTCAATGGTCACGACTGCGTGCCTAACGAAGAGTATGCTCAAAAGAAGAGCATCTGCACGAGCCGTAGCTTTGGTACTATGGTGCCCGACCTGCAGGGGCTCAGTACTCATGTGGCCAACTTTGCGGCCTGCTGTGCGGAGAAGCTACGAGCGCAGCATACGGTGGCTCAGGTGGTGGGGGTCTTCATCCACACCAACCCCTTTCGTGAGGATCTGGGGCAGTACTGGAATTTCGAGGAGGAGCGGCTTATTACGCCGACAAGCGCCACGCTCACCATCGTACAGGCCGCACAGCGTGCCCTACAGCGCATCTTCCGTCAGGGGTATCAATACAAGAAGGCGGGGGTTATCGTGATGGGCATCCAGGGCGACACGCCAATACAGCACGACCTCTTCGGCCTCCAGCCCGAGCAGTATGAGCAACTACAGAGGATAGACGAGGCAATGGATCGCATCAACCGCCTCTACGGTACGGAGACGCTGGTGCTTGGCGCACAGCAGTACACGGCTCAGGAAGGCAAGGGAAAGGCCACAGTCTTTGCCGATGCCATCAAGCATGAACACCGCAGCCCCAATCCCACAACCCGCTGGTGCGACGTGATGAAGCTGAAGTAACACTATCCGAATATCCATTTGGCACATCGGGGGAACAGTAAAGGAAGAACAATTCGAGTTCCTGCTCTGAGCAGGTGGGATTGGCCGTCATGGCATTGAAACCCAGGTAGGTGACAATATAGCCCACTGCAAACATCGGCAGGCTGATGGCCATTGTCTTTCCCCACGCCCATTCTTTCCCTCCCTGGCTAGATAATGACCTAACAGCAGGTAACCATTAAACCTAGCAAAATAGTAAAATGTGCCAAACGGATTCCATGCGCAAAGGCCAAACAGCTCCGCAGAGAAGAAAAAGTACGCATAGGGCAAAAGCAACGTCACAGACCATATCCCTAAATACAGCTTCTTCTGCCTCACGGTAGCCCTCTCTACCCATGATGAAAAGAGAGGCATATACAGATAAAGACCTATCAGCATATACAGATACCACATGGGTACCGTATAGATATTAAACCGCAAGGGTATCATGGCTATGTTCTTAACTGCATCGCCCAAAGTTTGGGAAGCATCCTGCGGTGCATAGGCGAACACAGCGGAGATGATATGCTGAGGCAGACCGAGTATACCCGTGACCCATGGAAAAAGGTTGTATAATACCGACTATACCACAAAGGGTACCGCTATTCTTAGAAGCCTACGCTTATAAATCTAATACAGTCATCCTGACAGGAAGCAGAAGGATGCCCGTAATCATGACAAATAAGGGGACACAAGGTCTGAGAAAAGACCCATAAATACTACCCCAGAATTAAATTCCGGATTAGAACGGGCCTCTGGCGATACATTGAAGGGGTCTGAACAATGGATACAAATCACCATAAATATGGCAATCAGTCTCAGTACATCAAGAATTTCCTACCACCCACGAAGGTGCAAACGGTTGAAATGTGATTTTTATGTTAAAGAACATGTTTTCGTGCGCTTTTTTGCGGAAAAGTCGCTACTTTTGCGGCGTATTAGTTTTTTTAAAAGATTGAAAGTATGAGTTTACCTGA
>JBJEKT010000076.1:0-12468 GCA_051878775.1 Bacteroides sp.
TCATCACCAACGGTGATGCTGACCTCCACCTCGTACTGGCCCGTTCGGAAGAGGGTACCAAGGATGGCCGCGGCCTCTCGATGTTTATCTACGACAAGCGTGATGGTGGCGTCAACGTACGTCGTATCGAAAACAAACTGGGTATTCACGGTTCTCCCACCTGTGAGTTGGTCTATAAGAATGCAAAGTGCGAACTCTGCGGAGACCGTAAGCTGGGTCTGATCAAGTATGTCATGGCCTTGATGAACGGAGCTCGTCTGGGTATCGCCGCCCAGTCAGTAGGTCTGTCACAGGCTGCCTACAACGAAGGACTGGCTTATGCCAAGGACCGCAAGCAGTTTGGTAAGGCCATCATCGAGTTCCCCGCCGTCTATGACATGCTGGCCATCATGAAGGCTAAGCTGGATGCCGGTCGCTCATTGCTCTACCAGACTTCACGCTACGTGGATATATACAAAGCGCTGGATGATATTGCCCGCGAGCGCAAACTCACACCCGAGGAGCGTCAGGAGCAAAAGAAATACGCCAAACTGGCTGACTCATTCACTCCGCTGGCCAAAGGTATGAACTCTGAATACGCCAACCAGAATGCCTACGACTGCATTCAAATCCATGGCGGTTCGGGCTTCATGCTGGAATATGCCTGCCAACGTATCTATCGCGATGCCCGTATTACCTCTATTTACGAAGGTACCACGCAGCTGCAGACCGTGGCTGCCATCCGCTACGTCACCAACGGAGCCTATGCAGCCACCCTGCGCGACTATGAGCTGATACCCTGCAGCGAAGAGATGCAGCCGCTGATGGACCGTGTGAAGGAGATGACCAACAAGCTTGAGGCCTGCACCAACGCCGTCAAAGAGGCTCAGAACCAGGAGCTGCTTGACTTCGTAGCCCGTCGTCTCTATGAGATGGCTGCCCTCAACGTGATGTCACACCTCATCATCCAGGATGCCACCAAGGCTCCCGAGCTCTTTGCCAAATCAGCTCAGGTCTATGTGAACTATGCCGAAGCAGAAGTGGAGAAACACTTCAACTTCATCCGTAAAATGAATGCTGAACAGCTGGCCAACTACCGCAAATAAACCAGCCAACTAGCCTGATAACCACAAAACCGCTGTACTCCTTTATGGGAATACAGCGGTTTTTTATGTATAAAACAGTTGTTTAACATAAACATTTCGGAACAACCTATAATATCTCTTAAATATCGAGATGGATTGAATAAAGAAACCAAATAAATGTGTTATTTTGCAGAATAAACAACGAATAGGTAAAGTTCATGTATTAAAAAACTATTTATGAATCTTAAATGCTAAGACATCGGATAAGATAATATATTCAATCGGTTTGTTTTCATGACCTCTCCCTCGCCCCCAAGAGGGAAGGTTGCCGGGGTATCTGCCTGAGAAGGTCGGTACCTTTTTTTGATGCATTATCCTTTTCTGTTTGCTCGAATTAAAATATCTTTGTATCTTTGCCGCCACGAAATAAAAAGGAAGCTTTAGATATGATAGCCAAAATCGAACAACTTCTACAGGAAGTAGAAGCCATGACAGCCTCGAATGCAGAGGAACTCGAGGCACTTCGCATCAAATACCTCAGTAAGAAAGGAGCCATCAATGACCTGATGGCGGACTTCCGCAACGTACCTGCCGAGCAGAAAAAAGAGGTAGGTATGCGTCTGAATATCCTCAAGAGCAAGGCGCAAGAGAAGATTGCTGCCCTCAAGGAGCAATTTGAGAACCAGGACAACGGCTGTGACGCAATCGACCTGACCCGCACGGCCTATCCCATGGAACTGGGGTCCCGCCATCCCTTGACCATTGTGAAAAACGAGATTATCGATATCTTCTCCCGGCTGGGCTTCTGCATTGCTGAAGGACCTGAAGTGGAGGATGACCTTCATGTATTCACCAAGCTGAACTTCGCTGCTGATCACCCTGCACGCGACATGCAGGACACCTTCTTTGTAGAGTCAAATGAAGAGGATGTAACGAAGAACATCATCCTTCGCACCCATACGAGCAGTGTGCAGGTACGTGCCATGGAGCATGCCAAGCCCCCCATCCGCATACTCTGCCCGGGACGCGTCTATCGTAACGAAGCCATCAGCTACCGTGCTCACTGCTTCTTCCATCAAGTGGAGGGACTCTATATCGACAAGAACGTCTCGTTCACCGACCTGAAGCAGGTACTGCTGCTCTTTGCCAAAGAGATGTTCGGCGAAGATACCAAGATACGCTTGCGCCCCTCTTACTTCCCCTTCACGGAGCCAAGTGCTGAGATGGACATCAGCTGCAACATCTGCGGCGGTAAAGGGTGTAACTTCTGCAAGCATACCGGCTGGGTAGAGATCCTGGGCTGCGGCATGGTAGATCCCAACGTGCTCGAGGCCAGCGGCATCGATAGCAAAGTATATAGCGGTTACGCTTTCGGAATGGGTGTGGAGCGTATCACGAACTTGAAATATCAAGTAAAAGACCTCCGCATGTTCTCAGAGAACGATACCCGCTTCCTGAAAGAGTTTGAGAGTGCCTATTAATAGGCACCACTCCCTATTCCACCACGCCATGGGTAAAGAGCGACTCATCACGCGCAGCTACTGCTGCATCCTGGCAGCCAACTTCCTGCTATTTTTCGGTTTTTGGCTCCTGATACCTGTTTTGCCCTTTTACCTCTCTGAAGCGTTTGCGGCTGACAAGACCGCCATCGGCATAGTACTCTCGTGCTATACGGTGGCGGCTTTGTGCATACGCCCCTTCTCGGGCTACCTGCTCGATACCTTTGCCCGCAAGCCACTCTATCTGCTGGCCTACTTCACCTTCATGTCCATGTTTGGAGGTTATATGCTAGCTGGCACACTAACTATCTTCATCCTGCTGCGCATCCTTCATGGCTTTGCATTCGGCATGGTGACCGTAAGTGGCAACACCATCGTAATTGATATCATGCCCTCCTCACGACGGGGAGAAGGGTTGGGATACTATGGACTCACCAATAACATGGCCATGTCCATCGGACCCATGACGGGACTTTTCCTCCATGATGCCGGAGCCTCCTACCCTCTGATCTTCGGCTGCTCACTCGCTTCCACCTGCGTGGGGCTGCTCTGTGCCTCTGCTGTCAAGACTCCCTATAAGCCACCCGTCATACGCCAACCCATCTCGCTGGACCGCTTCATCCTGCTCAAAGGGATTCCCGCCGGCCTCAGCCTGCTGCTGCTCTCAATCCCCTACGGTATGACCACAAACTATGTGGCTATGTATGCCAAGCAGATAGGCATCACCGCCTCCTCAGGCTTCTTCTTCACCTTCATGGCTTTGGGCATGGCAGTGTCACGTCTCTTCTCCGGTCGGCTGGTGGACCGTGGCAAGGTAACCGAAGTGATTGCTGCAGGACTCTACCTCGTGGTAGCCAGCTTCTTCCTCCTATCGGCCTGTGTCTATGCCCACGCCTGGAACCCCTCGGCCTGCACCACGCTCTTTTTCACCATCTCACTGATGCTCGGCATAGGCTTCGGTATCATGTTTCCAGCCTATAACACCCTGTTTGTCAATCTGGCTCCCAACAACCAGCGAGGTACAGCTACGAGCACCTATCTTACGTCGTGGGACGTAGGCATAGGCATCGGTATGCTGACCGGAGGTTATATAGCTGAGGTAAGCTCTTTCGATAAGGCCTATCTGGTAGGGGCCTGCCTGACCGTGGTCTCCACACTCTACTTCCGACTGCGTGTCACCCCACACTTCCACCGCCACAAAGTACGCGGCTAATCCCTCTACAAAACCACACAACCATAAGCACCATGAGAAAAAAAGAACGATACGAAAAAATACTGGAATGGTTTCGCATCAATCGTCCTATCGCCGAAACCGAGCTACACTACCGCAACCCCTACGAACTGCTGGTGGCTGTCATCCTCTCCGCCCAATGCACTGACAAACGGGTCAATCTGATTACCCCTGCACTGTTTGAAGCATTCCCTACAGCCGAAGCCCTGGCCGCCACTACACCCGAAGTGGTCTATGAATACATCCGAAGCGTATCTTACCCCAACAACAAGGCCAAACACCTGGTGCATATGGCTCAAATGTTGATGGAACGATTTGATGGCGAAGTGCCAGATACGCTCGAAGCATTGGTTCAACTCCCAGGTGTAGGCCGAAAGACAGCCAACGTCATCCAGTCCGTAGTATGGGGTAAGGCTGCAATGGCCGTAGATACCCACGTCTTCCGCGTCAGCCACCGTTTAGGACTGGTAAGCGACCGCTGTACCACGCCGCTGAGTGTCGAGAAAGAGCTGATGAAGCACATTCCAGAACAAGATATCCCAATAGCCCACCATTGGCTCATCCTCCATGGCCGCTACGTCTGCATGGCTCGCACACCGCAATGTGACAAGTGTGGTTTGCAAATGGTATGCAAACATTTCTGTCAAACCCATAAACTTAAAGAGGTATCCCCATGCAAAGAGAAAGAAAAACGATGAAATATGGTGTTAGATTAGAAATAAGTATTAACTTTGCAGGCGATAAGTAACGAAAGAAAACATAATAATTAAAATACGAGAATACTTTCACTTTTAAATATTATTGAAATTATGACGATTGATCAATTCAACTTTGCCGGTAAAAAGGCATTTGTCCGCGTGGATTTCAATGTACCCCTGGACGAAAACTTCAACATCACTGACGACACCCGTATGCGTGCCGCTCTGCCTACCTTGAAGAAAATCCTTGCTGATGGTGGTAGCATCATCATCGGTTCTCATCTGGGTCGTCCGAAAGGCGTTGCCGAGAAGTTCTCACTGAAGCACATCCTGAATCACCTCAATGAGCTGCTCGGTGTAGAGGCTCAGTTTGCCAACGACTGCATGGGTGAAGAGGCTGCCGTTAAGGCCGCTGCTCTGCAACCTGGTGAGGTGTTGCTGCTCGAAAACCTCCGCTTCTATGCAGAAGAAGAGGGTAAACCCCGTGGTCTGGCTGAAGACGCTACCGACGAAGAGAAAGCTGCTGCCAAGAAGGCTGTCAAGGAGAGCCAGAAAGAGTTCACCAAGAAGCTGGCATCGTATGCTGACTGCTACGTGAACGACGCCTTCGGTACCGCTCACCGTGCACACGCTTCTACAGCTCTGATTGCTAAATACTTCGATACCAACAACAAGATGTTCGGCTATCTGATGGAAAAAGAGGTGAAGGCTGTTGACAAGGTGCTCAACGACATCCAGCGCCCCTTCACCGCCATCATGGGTGGTTCGAAGGTATCTTCGAAGATTGAAATTATCGAGAACCTGCTGGGTAAGGTAGATAACCTCATCCTGACTGGCGGTATGACTTACACTTTCACCAAGGCACAGGGTGGTAAGATTGGTCTCTCCATCTGTGAAGACGACAAACTCGACCTGGCGCTCAACCTGCTGAAAGAGGCTAAAGAAAAGGGTGTAAACCTGGTTCTGGCTACCGATGCCAAGATTGCTGATTCGTTCTCTAACGATGCTAACACGCGTATCTGCGCTGTGAGAGAAATTCCTGACAACTGGGAAGGTCTTGATATAGGTCCCGACAGTGAAAAAGCATTCGCTGAAGTCATCAAGAATTCGAAGACCATCCTGTGGAACGGTCCTACGGGTGTATTCGAGTTCGACAACTTCTCTCACGGTTCACGTGCCGTAGGTGAGGCTATCGTAGAAGCTACCAAGAATGGTGCCTTCTCACTGGTAGGTGGTGGTGACTCCGTAGCTTGCGTTAACAAGTTCGGTCTGGCTCAGGGTGTATCGTACGTATCTACCGGTGGCGGTGCATTGCTTGAAGCCATTGAGGGTAAGATTCTTCCGGGTATTGCAGCCATCAACGAATAATCAATAGAATCACATCTGGACACAGAGATACAGAGGCGCAACTGCTTCTCGTTGATTCACAATGGAGAACATGAGCAGTTGTGACTTTGTATCTCTGCGTTTTTACATCCATATCCCATTTAACTAAGAGTAAAAGAGACACAATGAGAAACAACAAAATCCTCTGCCTGGCCATCGCCACTCTGTTGGCAACCGGTGCTGCACAGGCCCAACAAAGCGTAGCAGAGAAAGCTAAGCAGGACCTGATACAGAAGAGCACCTTCGGCGGCTACGTGATAGGTAAAGCCATGACCACTGACCAGGATGGCTCCAACCACAGCAGCTTCGATATCCGCATGGCCCGTGCCTACGTCAACGGACAGGTGCTTGACTTCAAGTACCGCCTGCAAATGGAAGTGACTGGAGGTGGCGTGGGCGAAACCAACGAAAAGAGCGTACGCATCGTAGATGCCTACGGCGAGTGGGCAAAATACAAATACTTCACCGTACGCTTCGGCCAATTCAAGCGCGCCTTCACTTTTGAGAACCCCATGAACCCGTGGGATATAGGCTTCGGCGCCTATTCGCAGCTCACCACTAAGCTGGCTGGCATGGGTGACCGTGTAGGTGAACACAGCTCAGGCGGACGTGACATCGGTGTGCAAGTAGCTGGCGACCTGCTCCCCATAGGGCAAGACCACCACAATTTCCTCCACTACCAGTTGGCTCTTTACAACGGTCAAGGCATCAACCAAAAGGAGAAGAATAATGCCAAAGACCTGATTGGAGGAGTCTATGTCTATCCTATCAAGGAGCTGGCAGTAGGAGTCTTCGGTTGGAATGGCTCTTATACCAAAAACGGCAATACGGTAGATCGTAATCGCATGGCTGTGGGCCTGAAATATGAGAGCAAATGGACCGTCCGCGCCGAGTATGCCACGAGCAAAGGATATAAAATCAGCGACTTCAAGGAGGACGGAAGCCTGAAAGAAACAGCTTGCAACAAGGCTGATGCCTGGTATATGACTGTAGGTGCACCGCTCACCAAAAAGCTGAAAGTCTATGCCAAGTGGGATGTCTATCGCGATACCCGTGAGTGGGACAGCATGAAGTCTCTCTACTGCCTCACAGCCAACTACTATTTCCACAAGAACTTCAAGCTCCAGGCCAACTACAGCTACACACGCGACAAGTCAACCAGTGGTGACGGTCGTTACAATACGTTTGACCTGCAGATGTACTGGCGCTTCTGATAATCCCTAACCAACAAGATATGACCCAAGAGACAGCTACTTTCCAGCAGTTAGAAGATTGGTATAATGAGGCATTCCACTTCATGGATAGCTCTACCTTAAGCAGAGCCATCCAAGCAATGCGCCCCATGGCTCAAGCTCTGGAAGAATGGTCGCTACTCGACCGACTAAATGAGTATGACACCCAACTCCACTACATGATGGACTATCTACGCCGTGGGGCCGAGGACCCCAGCAGGAAGACGGTCTTTCTCCAGCTGGAACGTAAGCTGTGGGTCATTTTAGGACAACTAGCCGGCTTCATGAAAATCAAGACGGAGTGCCCCTACTACGATGCACAGGTCAAGCGGTGGAAAGGGCACCATAGTCTCGATGAACTCCAGTGCATACTCAGTGACCTACGCCGCAGCCACTCCTTGCTTGGCGATGGGCTCAATCTGACTGACTCAGAAACCACAAAGCAGCAAATCGAGTTCCACTGCCAACGTCAGCGTGACCTCTTTTATTACCACCTGACGCAACTCAGCTGGAGCCGTGACGAACTGCAGCTGATGCAGCAAGCATTGAAGGAGGATGGCCTACCTGAAGATGAACTCTGCATGGTACTCTCTGCTGTCACACTCAGCCTACTGATATACGATGATCCCATCAAACTCGACTGGCTGCTTTCGGCCTATCAATACAGTAGCTCCAACAAAGTCAAAGCACGCGCCATAGTAGGTATCGTCCATGTATTTGAACAAAACCCTTCCGTTACCGACAAATACCCTGATATGACAAACCACGTGCTTGCCCTCTGTGACAATCCCCACTTTGCAGCCCAAATCAGACAGACCATCCTGCAGATTCATTGCCAACACGAGACCAAGACTACGCAGAAACGGCTAAGTGACATCATCATACCTGACCTCGTAAAATACAGCGGCACCCGACTGAACGAGATTAAGGGAGAACATGAAGGAGAGGAGAATCCCTTCGACCTCAGCTCCAACTGGAAAATGGAGGAACGAATGGAAAAACACTTCAACGAACTGATGAAACGAGCCAAGCGCGGCGAAGACATTCAGTATGCCTCATTTAAGAACGCCAAGCAGCATGCCTTCTTCCACGAGATGGCCCACTGGTTCCTCCCTTTCAACCCGCTCAACAAGTATGTGGTAGACCTCTATGGCCTTCCTCAGAAAAACAAAAGCCTCATCTTCCGCATCGTATCCACCGGTCTCTACTGCTCCAGCGACTGCTACTCCTTCTGCATGCTCTTCAGCAGACTACCCTCCGCCATCCGCAGCCAACTGGGACACTCTTCACTCTCTGAAGAGATCGAGCAGTTGGAACAGACTGACCTTGTGGCAACCGACAACTTCGAGCATCAGATGAAACTCTATGTTCAAGACCTCTACCGCTTCATCCAACTTTTTAACCCTTTCAAGAAATTACAAGATAAGTTTATCGCCTCCATACCTGACACCCTCGTCAATCTCGTATTCAGCAAGCAGCAACGTAACGAACTCTATGAACAAGTGGCTGACCTGCTGCTTACACTGAAGAATTACCCTAAGGCCCGCAGATACTACGAAATTTATATCCTGCCCCAATACAACGTCCCTTCTCCCTTGATGCTCCAGAAGATAGGCTACTGCTTCCAACAGTTGGAACTGACCGATAAAGCCATCCAATGGCTGACAAAGGCCGACCTCGCACAACCCGATGACACCTGGACACTGCGCCACTTAGCCAAGTGCTATGATAAGAAGGGCGACTTCAGCCAAGCCCTGGTCTGCTACCAGCAACTGGAATCGCTCCAGCCCGACAACACAGTGCTGCTCAATCGTATTGGCGAACTCTACGAAGAGCTGAAGCTATTCGAGGATGCCCTGCCCTATTTCCATAAACTCTACTACCTACAAGCTGACAACTTGAAGGCGCTTTCACAAATCGCCTTTTGCCTGCTACGGCTGAAGCGATACGAGGAATCATGCAAATATTATGACCGCCTACTCAAGCAAGAAGGATACCCCCCAAAAGATCTGGTCTATGCTGGCATGGCTTCAGCACTCAACGGCAATCTCTCCCACTGCATAGAGCGCTTTACTGAAGCCTATCAAAAACTAGGAGAAGATACTTTCCACGAGACTTACTCTCATCAATGCTATTGGTTCATGGAGAATGAGGTGGATATCTGCGAACTCAATATAGCCTGTAATCTCGTGATGTCTAATCAATAACTATCACCCTATCCTTCTCAATCCTTATGAAGAAACTGCAAGACCTGTGGAATAAACTGATGCACAACGAAGCGCTGAAGCGGCGGATATACATCATCATTTTCGAGAGCGACACCCCTGCCGGAAAGCTCTTCGATGTGGCACTGATACTTTTCATCCTGCTCAGTATCCTTATCGTGATAACTGAGAGCATCCAGGGGGTATCAGAGGTGGCAGGTCCCTTCCTGCGCGTGGCAGAGTACCTCTTCACCTTCTTCTTTACGGCTGAATATGTACTACGGCTCTATTGTTCTCCCTCACGGCGAGGTTACGCACTCAGTTTCTTTGGCATCGTAGATTTGCTGGCCACTCTCCCACTCTATCTGACATGGATCTTCGGACCAGCCCGCTATCTGCTCATCATCCGTACCTTCCGACTGATACGAGTCTTCCGAATCTTCAAATTGTTCAATTTCCTGGAAGAAGGGCGTTTACTGCTCCACTCGCTCTATGCCAGCAGCGCCAAAATTGGTGTCTTCTTCCTCTTCGTGTTGATACTGGTCATCTCCATTGGCACGATAATGTTCATGGTGGAAGGACAACAGCCTGATACTGCCTTTAACAACATCCCCAACTGCATCTACTGGGCTGTGGTGACGCTGACTACGGTGGGCTATGGTGACATCACACCTGTCACCCCTGTAGGACGTTTCCTCTCTGCCGTAGTGATGCTGATGGGTTATACCATCATCGCAGTGCCCACAGGCATTGTATCTGCCACAATGCTTCAGAGCCACCAACGCAAGAGAGAAGAGGAACAGCTGGAGGGTCCAGAAAAGCCCAACCGGCTCAGCGAACGGAAATGGGAAGTGATGGATAGTGAGTACCTGATACGTCGCCCCTGGCTCACTGCTCGACGCGACACGGTGAAGCTGCCGAACGGCACGATTATCCCTGAGTACTATGTGCTGGAGTACCCCAACTGGGTCAATGTGATTGCTATCACCGATGAGGGAAAATTTGTCCTGGTACGCCAATACCGCCACGCCCTGGGTGAGACACGCTACGAGCTCTGTGCTGGCGTATGCGACGAGGGCGAAGAACCGATTACCGCTGCCCAGCGCGAGCTCTTTGAAGAGACTGGCTACAGTGGTGGACATTGGAAGCTCTGGATGACGCTTTCCGCAAATGCCAGTTCGGTGAATAACCTGACGTACTGCTACCTGGCTACAGATGTCAAACGCACCTCTACCCAGCACCTTGATCCTACGGAAGATCTTACTGTACACGTCGTCAGCCGCAAGCAGCTTTACTCCATGCTGAAAAGCGGCGAGTTCCGCCAGGCATTGATGACAGCCCCCCTATGGAAATACTACTCACTCAACCGCGAGCTGTAAGAATCCAAAGCAGCATACAGTGCGAAAAAGTCTTGAACTTAACGCAATCGATGTCCCCGATAGTAGGGATAGACAGCAAGAATAAGGAAAAGCAGGGCGATAAGCCCCCAGCGGAGGGCTGTGCGATGTATGGATATGGCATCCAGATCGAGGTAGCTCAACGCCAAACCGAACATTACCCCTAAATCGATGGCTAGATAACAGGAGGCATTGGCCGTACCACGCTGACAGTGGTGACTGAGGCGCACGAAGAGACGCACGAGAGGGATTACCCCAATAGCCAGGGCGCCAAGCCCTATCAGGGGGCAGTAGTCACCAGAGAGCAAGAGCGGAAGTAAGCGACCTACCGCCACAGCAAGCATTACGACACCTATTGCGGGGAGCCAGGCTCGCGGCAACAAGAAACGGTCGATTGTGGCTAAAGGAACACCAATAGGTGCACGGAAAGGTACATAAACACGCATTTCAAAAAAGCACCCCACCACCATGGCAGCCGCAGCAACTAACGTGAGTTGCCGAAAGCCTATGCTCTGAAGCAACCACACTCCAGCACAACACCCCACCATCATTCCCATTCGTCCAATCCAGGCATAGGTCAAGTTACCTGCCGTACGGCGTGATGAATGAGTAATGTCTATGGTCACCGTAAGGTCACCCACCATAGCCAAAGCAAAACAAGCTCCTTGAACCACAGCCAGCAAGCAACAGTGCATCCACTGCTCGGCATAAGCATACCCTACCCCTGTTGCTGCCATTCCGATGGCCGGAAAGAAGAAGACGTGCTTACGCTTATAGACGTCGCCCAAATGAGCATGGAAGGGGCCTACGAGTAGCATCCCAACCGCGAATGCAGCATAGAGCCACACCCCCTGACTGAAAGGCATCCCCAACTGCTGTTTCAATGCCACAGGAATCCAGGGCAGCAACATGAATAGGGAGGCAAAAAGCAGGAAATGCGCCACGCACATGCGCAGAAAATCGGCCGTCAACAGCGAATCAATACTGTTCCTTTTCATTCGGGAAGTCGAGATTCTTCACATCCGATACGTAGTGGCTCACCGCATCGGTCATCACAGTAAAGAGGTCGGCATAACGACGCAGGAAACGTGGGCGGAAGCCGTTGTTCATGCCAAGCATATCCTGCACGACCAATACCTGTCCGTCCACCTCACCACCGGCACCGATACCAATCACTGGAATAGTCAGTTCGCGGGCCACGCGGGCAGCTAAGGCAGCGGGAATCTTCTCCAGCACCAATCCGAAGCAGCCAACCTCTTCCAGCAGATGGGCATCGCGCACCAACTTCTCGGCCTCAGCCTCATCCTTGGCCCGCACCGTATAAGTACCATACTTATTGATGCTCTGCGGCATCAGTCCCAGATGCCCCATCACAGGAATACCAGCACTGAGAATACGCTTCACGGTGCCAATCACCTCCTCTCCTCCTTCCAGTTTGAGAGCATCGGCATGGCTCTCCTTCATGATGCGGATGGCCGAGGCCAGTCCTTCAAGTTCATTGCCCTGATAAGAACCGAAGGGCATATCCACAATGACCATGGCACGCTTTACGCCACGCACCACCGACTTGCCGTGGTAAATCATCTGATCGAGCGTGATAGGCAGCGTAGTGGTATTGCCAGCCATGACGTTCGAGGCAGAGTCGCCCACGAGAATTACATCCACGCCAGCGCTATCCACAATCTGCGCCATGGTATAGTCGTACGAAGTCAACATGGAAATCTTTTCGCCTCTTTGCTTCATCTCGATGAGGCGAT
>JBJEKT010000077.1:0-12168 GCA_051878775.1 Bacteroides sp.
GGTTGCTCTGATTGGAACCCGAACCGGCATTCATGAACGAGAACATGCCGGCAATGAGCAGCGTACTCTTGTGATGGGTTACAGTAAACGGCCCGGCAAAGATGGCACAAGCCTCGCCATTCTCGCCCTGGCAGTTGCTGAAGAAGAGGGAGTCACTCGCCGAATAGTTGTGGCCTAGCTTGCAGGCCTGTCCCACAAAGCAACGGGAGAGCATGGCTCCATCGTCAATATGGGAACCGCTGGAGATGATAAAGTCGTCACAGATCACGCCGTGGCCAATATAGACCGGTGCCTCCTGACAACTGTTGATGCTGCCATTGGTGAGGCGACAGGCACCCGAAACCGTCGTATAGTCGCGCATACGCACATTCTTGATGGTTCCACAGTTCACAATGGTAACGTAAGCACCCAGCGTACCACGGTCGGAGGCGTGCTTGTTGCTGTAGTAGTCGGCAATCTCTTTCATGCGGGCCGTCAACTCGGGACGGTGACGGTAGAGAGCCATAATGTAGGCCTGATGTGCCGACAGCTTATCGTTGATGGTCACTTCACGTCCACCTGTCTCATTGAGCACGGACACCTCCACCCCATTGCCAAAGCGCGACATGCCATCCACGAACAGCAAGTCAACGTGCTCAATTCGGGTATGATGCCCTATCTCATAGTTGGCGATGTAATTCTCCACATGCTCGATGCAGCAATTATCACCCACGGTCACATTATGCAGCGTGGCATGACTAATGCCGGTGTGCTTCTTCACTCCACCAGGCAGGGTGAAGGTATCGTTCATTACACCCAACCGTACCTCCCCACTGAAGGTAACATGGTGTACGTACTGAGGCTGGAATCCTTCCTTAACCCATACTTGATCCCAATGCTCCGCCTGACAACGCTGACTCTCCAGCTGCAGGCGTTCTGACTCATCCAATCGTCTGTATTCCATTTTGTTAGTGATTAGTGTTTAGTGATTAATGATATGTGGTTATTCTTCTGTATAGTGCTGATAGAGGAAGTCGTTGTAGGGGTATTTCTGTACGTGGAGTTCCTTTACCCTGGCATAGACCACCTCCTTAAGCTGCTCCAGATTAGTCTTTTCGCGTGCGGAGATAAAGAGGCAGTTGTCCTCCATCTTAGCCATCCAGGTACGCATCAGCTCCTCCAGGGTCCAGTTGGCCTTGGTGCGTGGCGTAAGGTCGTCCTCCTCCTTTTTAATATAGGTATAGGCATCAATCTTATTGAAGAGAATCATCATCGGCTTGCCTCCGGCTCCAATGTCAGCTAGGGTCTTGTTGACCACCTCTATCTGTTCCTCAAAATCGGGATGCGAGATATCTACTACATGGAGCAACAGGTCAGCCTCACGCACTTCATCGAGGGTGGATTTAAAGGAATCCACCAAGTCAGTGGGCAGTTTACGGATAAAGCCTACGGTATCACTCAGTAAGAAGGGGAGATTTTCGATGATGACCTTGCGCACCGTCGTATCGAGCGTGGCAAAGAGCTTGTTTTCAGCAAACACCTCGCTCTTGGCCAACAGGTTCATCAGCGTACTTTTACCCACATTGGTATAACCCACGAGAGCCACACGAATCAACCGGCCACGGTTCTTGCGCTGGGTGGCTTTCTGCTTGTCAATTTCCGCCAATCGCTCTTTAAGCAACGACATACGGTTAAGGATGATACGGCGGTCCATCTCGAGCTGCGTTTCGCCGGGACCACGCAGACCCACAGAGCCTTTACCACCGCCTGCTCCTGAGCCACCGCCTTGACGTTCCAAGTGGGTCCACAAGCGCTGCAGTCGAGGCAACATATAGCGATATTGTGCCAGTTCCACCTGCGTCTTGGCGTTAGCCGTCTGCGCACGCATGGCGAAGATATCGAGAATCAACGATGTACGGTCCAGAATCTTCACCTTCAGTTCCGACTCGATATTACGTATCTGCTTAGCCGAGAGTTCATCATCAAAAATCACCATGCCCACCTCTCGTTCGTTCTCCTCCTCGGCACGGATGTAATCGCGGATTTCCTCCAGCTTGCCCTTGCCCACGTAGGTCACCGAATTGGCTTGGTCGAGTCGTTGGGTAAACCGTTTCACCACCACGGCCCCAGCCGTTTCAGCCAGAAAAGCCAGTTCATCCAGGTACTCATTGGTTTTCCTCTCGTCCTGCGTCTGCGTAATGAGTCCCACAAGCACAGCCGTTTCAGCCTGCACCTCCGAGATTACAAATTCTTTCATTGCCATATTGTTTGCCTTTCTATTCCAATTTATTGGGGACAAAGATAGTGTAAGCTGAGAGAAATACAAAAGATTGTTTGCATTATTTTGCTTTTCTGAAGCGCTGCCTATCCACAAACAAAACCCCACCAAGGGGAACTGCCGTGCAGTGACCTTGGCGGGGTGTAGGAATAAAGAGGAGAGAGGAATCAGTTGATTTTCTGGTTGACAAAGACAGGCTCATGGAAGCGAGGAAGTTTCTTCATCTCCTCCTTGTCGAGGATGTCGAAGCCATCTCGCTCCATCTGCAGTGCACGAGTCTTCGCACTGTTCACAGGCAGGTGAGCCTGGTCGAACTTCACAAACTCTTCGTAGTCATACTGCCAGGGTGAGCCCAAGGCTAGTTGCATCACGCGCTTGTAGATGGCCTCGCGGCTCGGGGCATTGAAGCCATTGTGGTTGCTGCACATCATGCTCTCTTCAGTCGGTTTCCAGATACCCTGGGTATAGGTATAGCCTCCTTCCAGAACGGTCAAAGGATAACCGTTGCCATCGTTGGTATAGCGGCTGTCCTTAAGGAAACGGCTCCAGGGCACCAACTCCGGGTCATCAGTGGCAGAGATATTCATCATCCAACCCATGCTCTGGAAATAGAGCAATTCGTCACGCAACGACTGAGGAGCCGTACCGTTGCTGGAGTAACCATATTCATCACCCAACTTAGCAAAACCGTGACCGCCATTCTCATGCACCATCACCTGACGAGACTCGTCATGGCGCGGGCCATAAATCATCGGAGCATAGCCAATAGCCAGATTGCACAGGTTCTCACCATCGAATGAGAAGCCGAAGTAACAGGTGCCGGCATAGTAATCCGTGTTCATCACCACTAAGATGGTCAGTTCACTAAGTGCCTCCAACGTCTGGAGTTGAGGAACCACTTGAGCGTAGGCTATAGCCCTGTTATGGTTTCCTTCAATCAGCGTACCGTCACCCGTAGGATAAGAGGAGATGGACGTATCATGCTTGCCATCCAGTACATTCGAATTGGAGACGGCCGTTACCTGCCACACGTCAAAGTATTCGCGAAGCGAAGCGTAAGGTTCTTCACTGAAGAAGTTGTCGAGACCCCGCTGGATGCACTCGTCGTAATAACCTGAAGCAATCTGTGAATCTACAAAGCCATCACCCAGAATGACCAAAGGAATGCCTGCATTGCCTTTGCTGTGCGTCTGGAGCGCTTTGTACTCGCCATCTTTGCTCATATCCGTGGAAGTGAGCTCTTTACCCGCAGCTTGTTCCAACGTAATGATATCACTTTCCAGCACTACTCGCTCATCTGCATCCAATACAACCAACAGCAGCATGGCACTGCGTGCTGAAATGAACTGATTCGGATCCACCTTGACACGCAAACCACCATTTTGCAGTGCACGCGTCGTGGTGAGCCACTCTAATTGAGTCCAACCAGCCAGCGAAGAGGAATATGCAAGCTGAAGCTTCCCGTTTTCAGGGAAGCTACCGGTAAAAAGGATATCTACATCGCCCCCCTCAGCGGAAACATTATAATCAAGTTTTTCCAGCTCGATAAAGTCCATCTTGGCCTGGGTAATGGAGAGGTTCTGCAGCGCCTTGCCATCACCATAGAGTGTCAAAGTAGCTGTGCGAGGCTCACCCGTCATATTAGAGGAGTTGGCCTTGAAGGTTACTGAGACCTTGCCTGCCTTGCCTTGGGCAGGGCTGATGGTCAACCAGTCGCATGCCGAGCCATCGCTCAGCGTAGCTTTGGCTTCCCAATCATCAGAACTCTCAAAGACAACACTTCCCTTAGTATCCTTATTGGCGCCCAGGCTAATCTGCGTAATCGGTGCTCCGGTGGAATCGTTGGTCAACACCGTGATGGTGGGGTCATCACTCGAGCAAGCGGTAAAGAAAGCCATCACCGCGAGCATACAGAAGAATAGTTTTTGTTTCATCATAAGCGTAAGAATGTATTATAAAATAAGGTATAGAGCAAAAAAGCGTGTAGCTTCATACCCTAAGGGCAACAAAGCCACACGCTTTTATTATTTCATTCAATCAGCTATTAGCTGATATAGGTATCATTAATAGACCATTTCCACATTACTACCAATCAGCTGTCGGGGAGCAACCGCTTGTCCCTTGATGGAGGACTTAAGCTGACGATTAGCCTTCTTAATTACACCATTCACCTCAGTGCTGAATTCAGCAGAAACCTTGAGACCCTGAGCACCAGCAGCCTGAGCATACTCCCACTCCATCGGATAGGGAACGTAGTTAGAGAAGACACCTGCTACAGCACCATCTTGACAAGCGTAATAACGCATGGTTTGGATGGGATCTTCATTCTCTGGATTATTCAGGAAAGCAAAAATACCGTCCTTTGTCAAACCACCAATCATCGTGCTCTTTGTCGTGTAATAGCCTTCGAAAGGATTATAGCCCGTGAAGAGCATGTTGTAACCAGACCAGTCTTCTGCCCACTGAGCACCCAAAGTAACCAGACCAGTTTGATTACTCCACTCAGCAATGACAGCATCATTGTAACCATCCAGTGCCGAGAGTCCTTCGATAACCAGGCAACCTTCATAATCAGCCGACGGAGTAACTCGAACGTAGCTATTGCCTGCAGAACCATCCTTCAGGTTAATGAAAGGAGCCTTCCAGATACCCACATAGTTGGCCATGTTCTGTCCAATCAGATCATTTACCGACAGACCAGTTACACCCCACTGGAACTCTTCGGCCATCGTGCCGAAGTCCACCTTCTTATTGCCCTTGCCATCCATGGTATAGAAAGCCATGTTGAGCGTCATCTGCATGTCTTCACCACACTTACCGCTCTTGATTTCGGTGTAAATCATATCGCCGCCCAAAGCAACGATACCAGTAGGCTGAACCTTGGGAGTAGAAATCATATAGGCGCCATTATCCAGCGTCATATTGAAGACGATAGGATAACCCTCAACGAACAGGTCGGGGAAGCGATAGAGACCCTCTTCTACTTCACCATCTGAAACGCGAACCGCTGCCTCTACATCTTGAATCCAAGAGTCGTCAGCAGCTGTAGATACAAAGGTACCGAGAGCGCCTTCTACGCTGTTCCACTGGAAGTCGTTCACATAATCCACTTCTTTCACCTGAGCATTCAGGAAAGCTTCATCACCCAGATACAGGGTAGCTGCAGAAGTACAAGCTACGGTGTTCCATGAGGGCATGCTCATAAACATGGTCAAAACAGGGAATGAAACAGTACCTTTAGCTGCACTATAGGTACCAGCCTTAGCCTTGGCGTCGCCTACATTACCCAAAGATTGACCGTCCTTGATCATACCAGCAATCACCTTACCATAGCCCCAGTCGAGACCGATTTCTACATCCTGCAAGTTAGCATTGCCCTTAGCATCGCAGATAATCACGAACATGTTGCCGGTAGAGCAGATATCATCGGGCCCGTTGTGCGGATAGCCGACATAGGCAGGATATTCCTCCTTACCACCAATCAGTACTACATCGGTATTCACTGATTCATAAGGACTCGTGAAGCGGAAACGGGTAGAAGTGGAAGTTACAGCCTTTTCTACTTCTACAGCAAGCGTCAGCTTATCTACACTGAAAGGAGTACACATGATGTTGTCCACCCAGTAACCCATACCGATGCTCTCCCACTTCATGACAGCAAACGATACATTCTTCTGGCGAAGACCTTGGGTGTAATCGCTCTGGTTGCCATTGGCTACCACGTTTAAGGCATAATAAACACCTTCTTCAGCACCACTGACGGTTACATTGAAACTCTTGGTAGTCTCACCGGCAGCGAAATCTACAGTAGCGGGGCAATTGAATACATTACCCTGGTTGCCCGTTACAGTGAGGGTAACAGTTTCAGCGTTGGCAGCTTCGTCCTCAGGACGTTGGAGCGTGAGAGAGAAGCCTGTAGTACCGGGTTCAACTTCGAAGGTCTCCGACTCACTACCTGCAAAGGTGATATGAGCCTTAACGCCTTCAGGGTCAGCCGGGGTATAGGTAGGCTCATCCTCAGAGCAGGAATAAAGGGTGGTAGCAGCAAGCATGGCTACGGCCAATCCCCATATATGCTTGAATGATTTCATATCTTATAATGTATAAAGGTTGTGAATGATATTATTTCTTCTCGCAGAACTTGCCTTCTTCAGCAGGAGCCTTGAAGGTACCCGTGGGGTTGGGGTTGTTCTGAGCAGCCAGAACGGGGTTCGACTGGGTCTCGAAGGTAGGAATCACCAGATTCCAGTTGGGTTTACCCTGCGGGAAGTTAATCTTGAAGATGGTCTCAGGTGCATTCGTACCGGCGTAGTTCTGGTAGATGGCAGGACGCAGACGCTTAGCCGAGGGGAAGGCATTACCCTCACCCCAGAACTCGATTCGCATCTGGGTCAACACTTCGAGCTGGAACTCACGGAGGTCAGAACCTGCGTAATTGTAAGCAGGGTCGCGGTAGTTCTTCATGAAGCTGTTCAGTTTCTCTACACCGGCAGCTACGCCCTGTGAAGCACCTACAGCCTCAGCCTCGATGAGGTACATCTCTTCTATACGCATCACGGGAACGTCGCAGGCAGCACCTACTGAGTAGGTTTCCCAGTCACCGTTTACGCAGCGGAACTTCAGAGAGAGGTAAGCAGGAGCATCTTCAATGTAAGCCTGGTCACGAACCGTCTGGTAGTCGTAGAAACCATACTTCATGGGATCCAGGAACTGAGGCTTGCGGTAGTCGGTGTCTGACATCTTCTCGTAGAGGGCACGGTCGATACCAGGGAGGGTCAGCGAGCTGTAACCCCAGTCAGCCTCTCCACTCATCCAGCCAGTGAAGTTGCAGAGGTTACCCATCGTCTCAGCGCTGTAGTGGATGTACCACATCCAACCTGCAGTAGCCGTGTTAAAGCCGGTCTTTAGGTCAGTCAGCTGAGCCTTGGTCATAGGCACGGCCTTGTCGGCCTTAGCGGTCTCAATAGCCTTAGCAGCATATTCAGCAGCCTTAGCATAATCCTCGTTCCACAGATAAACTTTGGCCTTGATACCATACACTACAGCAAGGTCGGGGAAGTTCTTCGAAGAAGGCGTATAGTTAGCCAGACCCGCTTCGGCCTTGTCGAGGTCAGAGAGGATGAACTTCACCATCTCTTCGTGCGTAGCACGGGCATTCTGCTTGGCATCGTCACCCGTAGTAGCCTCAGTTACAATAGGTACAGTCAATCCCTTCACAGCCGAGATATCGGTATAACCGGTTTCTACGGGTTCAAAGAGCACCATCAGCATGTAGTAGTCGAAAGCGCGGCAAGCGTAGGCCACAGAAGCCAGGCCCTTCAGGTTATCGGGAGCCGTCTCGAAATCTACAGCAGCAATCACGTCGTTGGCTGCCTTGATGAAACGGTAGAGAGTGAACCAGGGGAGGTAAGCGAAGTAGCTCTTTTCACCGAATTCACGGTCGCACGTATTGTAGTTGCGATACCAGTCGTAACCGGAGTTGGAGCCCAGGGGATACATATCACCCAGCAATTCGGTCTGAGCAATCATGTACATGGGATAGGCCATGTCGGTTTCGTGCGTCTGGCTACCATACACATAGTAACCCTGTGCCATCTGCGAGGGAATACCGTTCAATGCAGCTTCGAGTGCCGTAGAAGAAGCACCCACCTGCTCGGAGGTAGCGCTACCCGATTCAGGGAACGTCTCTTCGATACAGCTAGTGGCCAGCAGGGCCGTAGCTGCAAAAAGGGAGAATATTTTCAATGCTTTTTTCATAATGCTTTTTCCTTTAACTGTTATAGATTAGAACTTCAGTGAGATACCGCCTGAGATGGTGCGCATCGGAGCGTAATTGGTAGCGTTAGCACCGCCGCTGAACGACTGACGGGGGTCGAAGCCCTGACGCTTTGACCAGTAGAACACGTTCTCTGCAGTGAGGTAAACGCGTACACTATTGATGTCGAGCTTCTTGGTCAGACGAGAAGGCAGAGTGTAACCGAAGTTGATGTTCTGAATGTTGAGGTAGCTTGAGCTAGTCAAGAAACGAGTTGAGCCACCTGCACTGTAGGTGTCACCCCACTGGAAGCGAGGAATGTTGCTGTTGCGGTTCTCTTCAGTCCAAGAGTTGAGCAGGTCAGCATGGAAGTTGTAACCGGCAGAGCTCGTGGGTGATGACATGAAGGTAGCATAGGTGTTATCGTACTGCTTACCACCGAGCTGATAGGTGAAGTTGATGGCGAAGTCGAAGCCGTAAGCATTGATCTTCGTACCGAATCCACCGAATGCATCAGGCAGGGTCGTCTCCTCCGTAATGTAGTAGTCAGCATCAGCGTAGGTCTTGGTCGTTTCACGACCCGTGATGTTACCCTTTTCGTCCTTGATGTTCTTATACCACATTGATTCACCAGTCTCTGCATCTACACCGGCAAATTCCTTCAGATACCAAGAGTAAATAGAGAGATCTTCCGAGATGAAGAAGCTACCGCTATTGTAACCCTTGTATTCCGTGCCATCGGCTGTATATTGCGTAGCCACCATCTTGTCAGGGTGCAGCTTGGTAATCTTGTTCTTCAGCGTAGAGATGTTGAAGTTCACATCCCACTGCAGGTTCTTCTGCTTCAAGATGTTGACGTTCATATCCAATTCGAAACCAGTGTTGTACATGTCACCGATGTTGTCGTAGTAGCTGGAGTAACCCAGCGAAGGAGCAACCGAGAAGCTGAAGAGCATGTCAGTGGTCTTGCGGTAATAGTATTCCAAGCTACCGCTGATGCGCTTGAAGAGCTGGAATTCAGCACCTACGTTGAAGTTACCGTTGGTTTCCCACGTGATATCCTTCGTACCCTTAGCAGCGAACGAAGTACCTACGTTACCGGCTGAGTTCACGATGTCAAATACGTCTGTATAGCGGTAGGTACCGATGTTATCGTTACCCTGGATACCGTAAGAAGCCTTAAGCTTCAGTTCCTGGATCCAATCTACATTGAACCAGTTTTCCTTGTTCATCAACCAAGCACCACCTACTGACCAGAAGGTACCCCAACGGTAATCGGGGTGGAACTTCGAAGAGGCATCGCGACGGAGAGAAGCCGAAGCGAAGTACTTTTCATCGTAGTTATACTGCAAGCGACCGAAGTAACCTTCCCAGTTGGTACGGCTCTTGTAAGAACCAGCGCTCTGACCGTCAACCACAGCACCATTCAACTCCTTGTTGCTCTGCGAGAACATCTTGCTCTTGCTGGCAGAGAGTGCATAGTAACGATAATCTGAATATTCATGACCCAACATGACATCTACATTGTGCTTACCAAAAGTACGTGAGTAGTTAATCAACTGCTGCAGGTTGTATTCGTACGTGCGGTAGTGACCCTTGCTGACCGTACCACCCGTGCTGTCAAACTGACCGTAGTAGGGGTTATAGACGTAGGTCTCACGGGTCTCATCGAGGTTGTAAGTACCATTCAACGTGATGGTCAGACCCTCCACAAAGTTGAAGTTAACGAAACCATTACCGTAGAAGGCGTTACCCTCAGAGTTGTTGGTGTTCAGCTTCACGTCCTGGATGGGGTTAGCGTCCGAAATCCAGGGGCGAGACATACCGGCGTTCTTGCCGTTACCATAGTCCATCACATTGATACCGTTAGCATCCACCATGACGTTACCATCTGCCGTACGGATGTAAGCGGGGTAGATAGGAGCCAGCTGGGTAGTGAAGGCCCAGATGTTACCTGATGAGGTGCTAGAACCGTTGTTGCTCAGCGAGTTGAAATCGAAGCGAGCGTATGACATGTTACCACCAATCTTCATCCACTTCTTAGCCTGGTAGTCAGCACGCAGACGAGCCGTCAGACGCTTGTGGTCAGAATTCTCGGTGATACCTTCGTTCTCCAGGTAACCGAGAGAAGCATAGAACGAAGAGCGGTCGTTGGCAGCACTTACAGAGAAGTTGTACTCCTGACGGAGCCCCGTGCGCGTACCGATTTCATCCCAATCATCAGGAGTAACGTAGTAGTCCTGACCCTTGTAAGTTACGGTGCGACCCAGCGTAGCGTTGGGGTTCAGCTTACCGTTCAGACCAATCAGCACTTCACCTTCGGGAATAGTATATACATTGTAACCTACACCACCGCTACCTGCAGGACCGAACAGGTTGGCGTTAGCCTTCTGCCAAGCCTCTTCTGCAGAGGAGCCATTATCCAAATAATAACGGTTCAAGGCACCGTAGTGCATTTCGTAGTACTGAGCGGGATCCTTAATCACGTTGTAACGCTTCAGGGCGTTGCTGTTGGCACCCCACTTGGCATCAAACGACACCACAGCGTCACCACTCTTAGCCTTCTTAGTCGTGATGATAACCACACCGTTGGCACCACGCGCACCATACAGGGCGTTAGAAGCAGCATCCTTCAGCACCGTCATTGACTCTACGTCGTTGGGGTTCAGGTTGCTGATGTCACCAGAGTAAGGAGCACCATCCACAATAATCAGCGGGCTGTTGCCAGCGTTCAGTGAACCGAAACCACGGATCTGGATAGAAGAAGAGGCACCCGGAGCACCGTTAGAAGAGGTCAGGGTTACGCCCGGCACAGCACCAGCCAATGCATTGGTTACGCTCGACACCTGCGATTGTTCCAGCTTCTCATTGCCCAGCACTTTGGCCGAACCGGTGAAGGCCGACTTCTTGGCCGTACCGAAAGCCACAACCATTACTTCGTCAAGAAGCTCTGCATCAGGCTTTAAGCTCACCTTCATACGAGGCGAAATAGCTACTTCTGCCTTCTGCATACCCACGAACGAAACGACCAGCGTTTTCGCCGAACTTGGTACGTTGGGTAACGTAAAATCACCATCTACACCGGTAATGGTACCCAGCTGTGTACCCTTTACCACTACAGAGGCGCCGATCACTGGTTGCCCATCTTCTTCAGAAATTACAACACCTGTAACTTTCTGAGTTTGGGCAGTTACAAGGCCTATTCCTACAAAAAGACAGGCCAATAACAGCATTAATTTTCTTTTCATAAATTCTCTCTTAAAGTTAAACTTTACATTAATTGTCTCTTTGCTCTAACGAAATGCAAATATATTAATAAATATAAATACTACAATACGTTTTTGAATAAAACCGATGAAATATGTCATTTTGATATAAAATAGAGGAAAAACATGTTGCATAGCATGGCAATTCCTGTTAAATAGCATAAATAATACTACATCGCATACCAATATGCACTACCTTTATGCACTATTCAATTCTGAAAACCTCAGCAATTTTAATCAAAAATGTTAATAAAACAACGCGATTTGGATGCTGTTTGAACTACTATAGCCATCTTTCTACTCAAAAACTGGTCCTAAATGAACCATTGGTAGTTCCTCATAGCCCCAAGGGACAATGCAGTTGGCCAGCCTCATCATCCCCTGGAGCACTCCGAGCGACCTTACTACACCAAAAACCTTTAATAATAACGTATTTATGGATAAAATTGTTTACAGGTTTGTTTATAACCGCAAAAATCGCCTGAATGGTACAGGAAAAGCCCTGGTTCAGTTGGAAGCGCTGCAACTGCTGGCCAAGTACAGCGGCACGGAGGAGGAGTTCTTCCGTATGAGGAGCAATTCTAATGTGAACAAGCATCTGAGGATGCTACCTTATTAATATATAGTGGCGTCAACATCACCACGGTGCAGCGCCTCTTGGGTCACCGCAGCGTAAAGACCACGCAGGGCTATACCGACGTCATGGATGAAACGGTGATACTTGACCTGCAGCAACATCAGTTGCCACCGTCATAGCCTACACTTACAATAGTTATTTTTGCATCATTTTGCTGCCACTCTGCAACTCTTATTGCTACAGTAATGTTTAACCGGATCAACCAACCTTAAAAATAAGGCTTGAAGTAGTCAACCAAAAGCGTTAGACTACA
>JBJEKT010000078.1:0-2799 GCA_051878775.1 Bacteroides sp.
TCATCACCTTCCCCCACATCCCCTTCCTGGGTGACCACATCAGCATCTTCTGCCTGCTGATGACCATCACCACCATCCTCAACACCAAGTACATGATGCAGCAGCAGGACAACGGAGCCAATCCGCAGATGGCTGCCATGAAGTGGATGCAGTACCTCATGCCGCTGATGTTCTTCTTCATCCTGAACGACTATCCCGCCGGCCTCAACTACTACTACTTCCTCTCCACGCTGATTGGTGTAGTGACCACCATCGTGATGCGTCGCACCACCGACGAGGCCAAGCTGCTGGCCCAGCTGGAGGCCAACAAGAAGGACCCCAAGAAGATGAAGAAGACGGGCTTTGCCGCCCGCCTGGAGGCCATGCAGAAGCAGCAGGAGGAGCTGATGAAGCAGAGACAAGGGAAACAATAAGACCTTTTATATTTAAGCCTATACATTATGAAACATTTTAACTTCCACTTTTTCACTATGTCAGCAGCCATTCTTCTGGCTTCGGCTTCGTGCGGCACGGGCTCCGGAGAGCAGCAGGCCGACCAACGCCCGCTTATCGGGCCCTCCACCATCCAGCTCAGCAACCGCCAGTTCACCCCCGAGGCGCTCTGGGCCATGGGACGCATAGGCGACGTGAGCGTATCACCCAGCGGCGAGCAGATAGCCTACTCCGTGGCCTACTACAGCGTGGAGCAGAACCGTAGCAACCGTGAGCTCTACGTGATGCAGGCCGATGGCTCGAACCTCGTGCAGCTCACCAAGGACAACTTCCAGCAGAGCCAGCCCACCTGGATCAAGGAGGGCAGCCGTATAGCCTACCTCAGCAACGAGGGAGGTGACGGCAGCCAGGTGTGGGAGATGAACCCTGATGGTACAGGCCGACGCCAGCTCACCCACTACGAGGGCGACATCGAGGGCTTTGCCTTCTCGCCCGACGGCACGAAGCTGCTCTTCATCGCACAGGTCAAGACCGTGCAGAGTACCGCCGAACGTTATCCTGACCTTCCGCTGGCCAGCGGCGTGATCGTGGAGGACCTGATGTACAAGCATTGGGACGAGTGGACCACCACGGCCCCCCACCCCTTCGTGGCCGACTTCGACGGCCAGGGCATCAGCCACGTGAAGGATATCCTGGAGGGTGAGCCTTACGAAAGCCCGATGAAGCCCTTCGGCGGCATCGAGCAGCTGGCATGGAGCCCTGCGAGCGACAAGGTGGCCTACACCTGCCGCAAGAAGACGGGCCTGGCCTACGCCATCTCCACCGACTCTGACATCTACGAGTACGACCTGGCCTCGGGCCTTACCACCAACCTCTGCAAGCCCTCTGCTGAGGGGGCTGGCCAGCAGGCTGCAAGCCAGGGGCTGGGAGCCTTCATGGGCTACGACACCAATCCCCAGTACTCGCCTGATGGCCGCTACCTGGCCTGGCAAAGCATGGAGCGTGACGGCTATGAGGCCGACCTCAACCGCCTCATCATCATGGACCGCACCACGGGCGAGAAGCGCTTTGCCAGTAAGGCCTTCGTGAGCAACGTGGACCAGTTCCTCTGGCACACTGACTCACGCACCATCTACTTCCTGGGCATCTGGCACGGCACGGAGCAGGTCTATGCCCTCCACCTCGACCAGCCGAGCGAGGATGACCCCACGGCCTGCCGCATAGAGCTCATCACCTCTGAGGTGGCCGACTACGGTTCGCTGGCCCTCCTGGGCGACGAGCTCGTCTGCAAGCGCCACTCCATGAGCATGGGCGATGAAATCTTCCGCCTGGGCCAGGAGGAGGTGCAGCTCACGCACGTCAACCAGCCCATCTACGACCAGGTGGATATGGGCCGTGTGGAGGCCCGCTGGCAGAAGACCACCGACGGTAAGCAGATGCTCTCCTGGGTCATCTACCCGCCCCACTTCGACCCCTCTAGGAAGTACCCCACCCTGCTCTTCTGTGAAGGTGGTCCTCAAAGCCCCGTGAGCCAGTTCTGGAGCTACCGCTGGAACTTCCAGGTGATGGCTGCCCAGGGCTACATCATCATCGCGCCCAACCGCCGTGGCCTCCCGGGCTTCGGTCCTGAATGGAACGAGCAGATTTCCGGCGACTACGGTGGCCAGTGCATGAAGGACTACTTCACGGCCATCGATGAGCTCTGCAGCGAGCCCTACGTGGACCGTGACCACCTGGGTTGCGTAGGAGCCAGCTTCGGCGGCTTCTCCGTCTATTGGCTGGCCGGCCACCACGACAAACGCTTCAAGGCCTTCATCGCCCACGACGGCATCTTCAACCTGGAGATGCAGTACCTGGAGACGGAGGAGAAGTGGTTTGCCAACTGGGACATGGGCGGTGCCTACTGGGAGAAGCAGAATGCCGTGGCACAACGCACGTTTGCCAACTCCCCGCACCGCTTCGTGGACCGCTGGGACACGCCCATCCTCTGCATCCACGGCGAGAAGGACTACCGCATCCTGCCCAACCATGCCATGGCTGCCTTTGATGCTGCCGTGATGCGTGGCGTGCCTGCCCAGCTGCTCATCTACCCCGATGAGAACCACTGGGTGCTCAAGCCCCAGAACGGCATCCTCTGGCAACGCACCTTCTTCAGCTGGCTGGACCGCTGGCTGAAGCCGGCCAAGTAAAGCGCCATCCCCCAAGGACGCATAGTGTACATACCCTATAAAGAAAGCCTCCCCTTCCAGCAACGGAAGCAGGAGGCTTACTTTTTTCCCATCGCGAAAAAGAGACGACTGGGGTATAGGCAAAAAAAAAGGAGTACCGCTGTACTCCAACCTTTGTTAACCTTAAATCTAATACCAT
>JBJEKT010000079.1:0-12145 GCA_051878775.1 Bacteroides sp.
TACGAAGTCAACATGGAAATCTTTTCGCCTCTTTGCTTCATCTCGATGAGGCGATGAGTCGTCACTTTACGTGCGTCATCTGAAATATATCCAGCCATAATGATAGTTGTATGGGTTATAGTTTTTGATGTTTCCGTTATACAGCAAGCATGTCGGCCACACTGAAGCCATTGAAGTGAGGAATCACCTTGTGTGACAAGGGAGCGATTACTTCGCTGGGGAAGGTGGTGGAGAGGGCAATGACCCGTGCTCCACTAGCCATGCCGGCCCGGAGTCCGTTAATGGAGTCCTCGAAGACAAAGGTTTGCAAAGGGGTGGTACCAAAGAGGCGCATACCGAGCAGATAGCAGTCGGGGTCGGGCTTGGAGGCAGCAAACATCTCAGCCGTCAAGATGCGGTCGAAGAGCTGCTTCACCTCGGGGTGGACCCGATAGACGGCATTCATCTTCTGTTCATTGCTGCTAGTTACTACAGCAGTGGCAATACCTTCTGCACGCAAGGCGCGGATAAAATCGACCGCACCGGGCACATAGTCATAACTCATGTTCAGCTCAAAGCGGTTGAGTTGTTCGGTAATCTCTTGCTGTTCAGCCTCTCGGCCAACAAAAAAGGTGTTGTAAATGTAGGTCAGGGTCTGCCCCTTCACCTGCTTTTCCAGCCCGTCGTAGCCGTATTGCTGGCCCACTTGTTGCCAGAAGCGACTGTATTGCGACTCGGTATCTATCACCACACCGTCGAAATCGAACAGTGCTGCAATCCTCTCTTTCATACTCTATTATCTTCTGTTCACTTGCTTTATTCGGGGCGCAAAGGTCGCAATAATCTCTGAAACGAGCAAATAATCGGGTAGAAAACCCATGCAGAACGCTGCTTTTATAGGTTTTCTGGCATGAAGATGGAGCGGGACGTTACTGCGGTGGCAAGAGCTTGAACCGCATACGCCAGCGATGAGTTTCCGGCTCATAGCTGTGGCTGATAATCTGGAAACGGCCGATTTCGGATGTATTCTCCACGTGCGTACCGATACAGAGACACTCATCGTAATCGCCCACGTGCACCACGCGCACCGTGTCACTGGCCCCTTCGGGCAGACGTTCCATATCGAACCGCCCACAAGCCTCCTGCTGAGTGATGAACTCGGTGGTGACAGGTAGCTGGCGGGCAATGACCTCGTTCACGGCCTCTTCAAGCTGCTTCACCTGATTCTCAGAGGGTGCCTCTGCAAGGGCGTAATCCAGTTTACTCTTCTTACGCTCGATATGCGCCTCGACCGACCGTCCGCAACCGAAGAGGCGAATCATGGTCTGATTAATAATGTGCTCCGCCGTGTGCATGGGCGGATATTCCTGTTTATTGTGTGCGTTGAGTTCCATGATTAATAATAAGTAATGAATATGATAAAAGATAGTTTATCCTTTCGCCTCCTGATAGAGGAAGCGCTTGATACTCTTCTTGGCCGTTTTTTCAAACTCTTCAAAGATGATTTTCACCTTGGCTATCTGGCTGTAAGCAGGAAGCATAGCATTAAGTTCCAAGCGGTTGGTCTCCATGGCCCGTTCAATGTCTGCTTGCTGCAAGCCATGAGCAAAGGCATCATCGAAATCGGGATAAATCAGCGCCACAAGCTGCTGCTTCTGTAGCACAATGAGCGACTCGCTCACGTAGGGCATGTTGTTGAGCTTGCTCTCTATCTCCTCAGGATAGATATTCTGACCGCTGGCTGTCAGGAGCATGTTCTTGCTTCGGCCACGCACATAGACGTTACCTTCCGTATCCATCGTACCCAGGTCACCCGTATGGAGCCAACCATTCACGTCAATAATCTGCTGGGTGGCCTCAGGATTCTTGTAGTATCCCACCATCAGGTTCTCTCCCCGGCAGAGTATTTCGCCGGCCACAGTTTCTGGTTGCGGTGAGCCGATACGTACCTCCATGCGTGAGGCCGCCTTACCGCACGAAGCCAGCTTGAGCTGATCCCAACGCGAGGAGCAGATAATGGGTCCGCACTCCGTCATGCCGTAAGCCACGGTATAAGGAAATCCTATATACTTCAAGAAGCGCTCCACGTCAGCATTAAAGGGCGCACCACCCACAATAATTTCATCGAAGTTGTTGCCAAACACCTCCATGGCCCGCTTGCGTAAATCAGACTTAATTTTATCATTGATGAGCGGCAAGCGCAGCAGCAGACGTCCGATACGGTTATCTACCTGTGGGATAATATCTTTCTTAATGATTTTCTCCACAATCAGCGGTACACAAGAGATGACACGTGGACGAATCTCAGCAAACGATTGGGCTATGATCTTGGGTGAAGGCATACGGGTGAGGAAGAAGAGATGGGCCCCTACACTGAAGCCGAAGAGGAAGTCATATACCATACCGAATACATGTCCCAATGGCAACATGGATACGATGTGGTCTCCAGCTTTGACGGGCAACATCTCCTGACAATAGGCGATATTGGAACTGAGGCTGTGTGAAGAGAGCATCACTCCCTTGCTATAACCCGTTGTACCCGAAGTGTAGTTGATGACACAGAGCGGATCAGGAGCTGTACTGTGGTGGGTATTGGTCGCTGAAGGCCTACGGTAGTGGATATGCTCAGGGCGGAAGTTGCATGGGTAACGTTCGCCGTAGATGGCATTGCGGGTCTCATAAGCCTGCAACAAACCATCGTGCCGACTCACCACCACACTGAAGTCCTCGAGCAGGGCAATACCAATCAATCCAGGCATTGCCTTTTCATCCAGGTTCTCCCAGACACGCTCACCTACCAGCAGCAGCTTGGCCTCGGAATGGTTGACGATGTTGTGGATGTTGTCAGCCTTGAATTCATGCAGGATAGGAACGATGACTGCCCCATAGGTTACTGTGGCCAAGAAGGTTACCGCCCAGTGCGCACTGTTACGTCCACATACAGCTATCTTATCTCCCTGCTTGATGCCAGCAGCTTCTAGTACGATATGGAACTTGGCCATCTTACGTGCCACGTCCTTATATTGCAATGTGGTACCTTTATAGTCGGTCAGCGCATCGAGGTCCCAATGGCGTACGATGCTTTGTTCTATGTAGTCGGTCAAGCCGGGTAATGTTTCCATGTGTGTTTCTTATTTGCTCACTAGTTTATTTGCTCACTTCTATAAAAATTGTGCAAATATAGAGTTTATCCCTTTTTTAAACAAGCTTTATGGCGCTTTTTATTCAAAAACAGATGAGAAAGCGCAAAAAGCACTATCCCATATGGCCAATAGAACTCACTTGCGAATCATGAGCACACTCATTTCATAGAGCAGATAGAGGGGGATGGAGACTACAGCTAAGGTAAAGGGATCGCCTGTAGGGGTGATGATGGCAGCAGCAATAACGATGAGCACGATGGCATGTCGACGGTAGGTGCGGAGCGTCTGCCTGCGAATCAAGCCAAGCAGTGAGAGCAGCCACGTGACGAGCGGCAGTTCGAAGGCCAGCCCCATGCAGAGCACCAGCATCATGAAGTTGTCAACGTAGGAGTTGAGCGAGATGACGTTCTCAATAGCGCTGCTCAGCTGATAGGTGGAGAGGAAACGCAATGTGAGTGGATAGACCATGTAGTACCCCACGAGCACCCCCACATAGAACATGCCAGTACCCAGCAGGAGTGCCTTTTTCACGCCATGCCGTTCATTGGGGTAGAGCGCCGGCTCCACGAAGCGCCACACCTCAAAGAAAAGGTAAGGTGTAGCGGTCACCACCGACATCCAGAAAGCTGTGGAGAGGTGGATAAAGAAGGGGGCAGCAAGGTTGATGTTGATGAGTTTCACCGAAAACTCCTGAGTAAAGAAAGGGTCTTCAAGATGAAGCTTCTCCCCTATCCAGCGCAGGAAATCATAAAAGGGGAAATCGTTGTGACAGGCACCCAGAATCACCTCATCGAAGATGGAGGGCATGACGATAAAGTAGCCAACGGCCAGTACAAACCACACTACGATAACGCGCAGCAGCATAAAGCGCAGCACGTCCAGGTGATCCCAGAAGCTCAGTTGTTTCTCCATCGTCATCGAGAGGATTACTGTTCAGCAATTGCTAATCACTTCTTAGCCTCTTCCTCCTCTGCGGTAGCCTTATTGATTTCATCCTTTGCCTCATTAATACCCTCCTTGAAGCTCCGGACACCCTTACCAAGCCCACGCATCAGTTCGGGAATCTTCTTGCCTCCGAAAAGTAACAGGACGATGACCAGTATGATAATCAATTCGGAGCCACTAGGCATACTGAATAAAAGCAGATTCTCCATTGTATAGTACGTTGTTTATGTGTTATTACTATTATTATACCGTTAAAGCGTTGCAAACTTACATAAATCGCCCGTCTTATGCAAGCATCAAGACGAAAAACTGCATCACAAGTTAGAGTACCCCTTTCGAGGAGGGGAGCTCATAGCGGTATATGTCACGCTTCACAGCCATCCTAATAGCGCGGGCCAATGCCTTGAAGATACCTTCTATCTTATGGTGTTCGTTACTTCCTTCCGCCTTAATATTGAGGTTCATGCGAGCTGCATCGCTAAGTGACTTGAAGAAGTGGAAAAACATCTCTGTGGGCATTTCGCCTATCTTCTCGCGATGAAACTCAGCATCCCACACCAACCAGGGGCGTCCACCAAAGTCGAGACAGACGGCACACAGACAATCATCCATTGGAAGAGAATAACCGTAGCGTTCAATACCCCGCTTATTTCCGAGAGCCTGATGAAGGCATTCTCCCAAAGCCAAGGCGGTATCTTCGATGGTGTGGTGTTCGTCCACATAGAGGTCGCCGTCCACACGGATAGTCAGGTCAATGCCTCCATGCTTGGCTATCTGTTCGAGCATATGGTCAAAGAAGCCCAATCCTGTATGAATGTCTGCAGTACCTTTACCGTCCAGGTTGAGGGATACGAGAATATCCGTTTCGCGTGTGGTGCGTCGCACCTCTGCACGCCGTTCGCCGGCAAAGAGGAACTCGCTGATGCGATCCCAGTCTGTAGTAGCTAATACGCAGGTCTGCTCAAGCCGCTTGACAAACTCCTCACCTCGCGCATCTTGACGTAGCAACGAGGTATCGGGCTGGAGAAGGATGGCCCGGCAACCCAGGTTAAGGGCCAGTTCCACATCAGTGGGTCGGTCGCCTATGACGTAGCTGCCCTGCAGGACGTAGTCAGGGTTGTCCATGTAGTGTGTCAACATACCCGTACGGGGCTTGCGCGTGGGGGCATTATCCTCTGGAAAGGAACGGTCGATGCATATGTCATCAAAGGAGATGCCCTCACCCTGGAGGGTATTCATCACCAGGTTATGTACGGGCCAGAAGGTCTCCTCCGGGAACGACGGAGTACCCAGGCCATCCTGGTTGGTGACCATGACCCAATGAAAGTCAAGGTGGGAACGGAGGAAGTGGAGGTTACGGATTACCTTGGGGCAGAACTGCAGCTTCTCGAAAGCATCGAGTTGGTAATCTACTGGCGGCTCGACCACAATCGTACCGTCACGATCTATGAAGAGTATTCGTTTGGACATGTCGTTTTAGGGATAAGGGATTAGGGATTAATGGTACGCTTTCATTGCTTCCAGCAGTCGTTCGTTCTCTACGCGGGTACCTACGGTGATACGGAGGCAGTTACCGCAGAGGGTGACACTGTGGCGGTTCCGCACGATGATACCACAGTTTACCAGGTAGTTGTAGATGGCCACCGCATCAGTGACGCGCACCAGCACAAAGTTGGCATCCGTGGGGAACACCTTTTCTACTACGGAGAGCTTGCCCAAACCGGCAATGAGCAGTGTACGCTCCTCCTTCAGACTCTTCACCCAGCGCTCCACCTCGTAGTGGCGATGTACCATGTTGAGTGCCTCGCGTTGTGTGAGGAGGTTAACGTTGTAGGGATACTTGATTTTGCTCATGATACCCACAATCTCTGGCGAGGCAAAGGCCATTCCTAGACGGATGGCAGCACAGCCCCACGCCTTGGAGAAGGTCTGCAGCACCACCAGATTGGGGAACTCATCGAGCTGCTTGAGCAGAGAAGGACGGCTGGCAAAGTCGATGTAAGCCTCATCGATGACCACCAGTCCTCCGAATCCACGGAGCAACTGCTCCATGTCGCTGAGACGGAAATCATTCCCCGTAGGGTTATTGGGCGAGCAGACAAAGAGGAGTTTAGTCTGCTCATCGGCAACCTCCAGCAACTGACTGACTGGCAGTTGGAAGTCGTCAGTAAGGTTCACCTTACGGTATTCCACGTCGTTGGTTTCAGCGCAGACCTGGTACATGCCATAGGTGGGATTGATGGCCACCACATTATCGATGCGGGGCTCGCAGAAGGCCCGGAAGAGCAGGTCAATGGCCTCATCGCTACCGTTGCCAAGGAAAATCTGAGCCGGGTTTACCCCCTTCACTTTGGCAATCTCTGCCTTCAGTTCGCTTTGCCTCGGATCGGGGTAACGGTTGACGGGAGTATTATAGGGGTTCTCGTTGGCATCAAGGAAGACCGAGGCCGTAGCCCCCTTGTAATCGTCGCGTGCCGAGGAGTAAGGCTCCATGCGCCAAACGTTGGCACGGGTAAGTTCTTCAAGTGATTTCATATACTATCACGGATTAAATGGTGGGGCAACTATCTGATTCGCGGAGTGTAGCCAAGCGGCGTGTTACAGCCAGACGGTGTGCATCCAGCTGCTCACCCGCAGCCATTACCTCTATGGCAGGCCCGATGCGGCGCAATCCCTCGGGCAGAATTTCCTGGAAGGTCATCTTACGCACGTAGCTATCCAGGCAGACACCGCTGTAGGCCTTGGCATAGCCGTTGGTAGGCAGGGTGTGGTTGGTGCCCGAAGCATAATCACCGGCACTCTCGGGAGTGAGTGAACCGAGGAAGACACTACCGGCATGGCGTACACGAGCAGCCAACTTGAGGTAATCAGCAGCCTCGATGATGAGGTGTTCAGGAGCGTAGGCATTGGTCATCTCCATGGCCTCATCCATGGTCTGAACCACGATGAGTTTACTCCATTGCAGGGCACGCTCAGCAATCTCCCTGCGGGGCAGCTCAGCCAGCTGACGTTCCACCTCTCGCTCCACCGCATCAGCTAGTGAGGTACTGGTGGTAATCAGCACGGCCTGACTGTCGGCCCCATGCTCAGCCTGGCTCAGCAAGTCGGCAGCTACGAAGACGGGATTGGCCGTTTCATCAGCCAGCACCTCTACTTCCGAAGGGCCAGCGGGCATGTCAATGGCTACATCACGGAGGCTGACCAGCTGCTTGGCAGCCGTGACATACTGATTGCCCGGGCCAAAGATTTTATAGACCTTGGGAATGCTCTCCGTGCCATAGGCCATAGCGGCAATGGCCTGTACACCCCCAACCTTGAAGATACGTTTCACGCCAGCCACCCCTGCGGCGTAGAGCACGGCAGGGTGTACACGGCCGTCACGCCCAGGAGGTGTACAGAGCACCACCTCACTACAGCCAGCAATACGTGCCGGCAGGGCCAGCATAAGCACCGTAGAGAAGAGCGGTGCCGTGCCACCAGGGATGTAGAGTCCCACCTTCTCGATGGGAACCGCCTGCTGCCAACAGGTCACTCCGGGCTGGGTCTGTACCCGCTTACCCTCAAAGCGCTGAGCCGCGTGAAAGGTCTCAATATTGCTGGCAGCCAGCTGGATAGCCACTTTCAGCTCATCGCTCACAGCCTCGTCAGCCTCTCGGCGTTCCTCCTCGCTGACCTCCAGTTGCGTCAGTGTCACCTTATCGAAGCGCTCCTCCAGCTCCAGCACGGCGGCATCGCCCCCACGCCTTACTTCGTCAATCAATGTCTGCACCGAGCCAAACAGCTCCTCGGTGCGCAGCACAGGACGTTTCAGCAACTCGTCCCACGCTGCTCTTTTGGGAAAAAGTATCTTTTGCACGATTCTTATCTTTGGGATTAGTGTTTAGTGATTGCTTACGGTATCATCTTCTCGATGGGAAGGACCAGGATGCCTTCGGCTCCTAGGGATTTGAGCTTGCCGATGATTTCCCAGAAACACTTTTGGTCGAGCACAGTGTGTACTGAGCACCACCCTTCTTGGGCCAACGGCATCACCGTAGGACTCTTCATGCCAGGCAGTACGCTGACGATGTCGTCCACCCGGTCGCTCGGAACATTCATCAAGACGTACTTCTTGTCCTCTGCGGTACGGACCGCATCCATCCGGAAGAGCAGTTCGTCAAGAATCGCCTGCTTCTCCGTGCTGAGGTTGCGGTTTCCGATGAGTAGCGCCTCACTCCGCATCACCACTTCCACCTCCTTCAGGCGGTTGCTGACCAGGGTGGAACCGGAGCTGACAATATCGAATATCGCATCGGCAAGGCCTATTCCCGGTGATACCTCCACCGAGCCGGCAATGACGTGGATATCAGCCTTTACTCCATGCTCCATCAGGAAGTTGCGTAGAATGACAGGGTAAGAGGTCGCAATCTTCTTCCCCTCAAACCACTCCAATCCTTCATAAGCATCGTCTTTAGGGATGGCCAGTGAGAGGCGGCACTTACTGAAGCCCAAGCGCTTGACAATCTGTGCATCTTCAGCACGCTCCACATACTCATTCTCACCCACAATGCCGATGTCAGCCACACCCGTAGCTACGGTCTGCGGAATATCATCATCGCGCAGGAAGAGCACCTCCAGGGGGAAGTTGCTGGATTGTACCAACAGGGTCCGCTTAGCGGCACTCAGTTTAATGTCCGACTCCTCCAGGAAGTTCATCGTCTCATCATAAAGCCGTCCTTTGGCTTGTACTGCAATTCTTAACATAAGCAATTTATCTATTTTCTTATTATACATTGGCGGTATCCCAAAAAACGAAAGGCTTGCCGAATCTCCTTCGGTAAGCCTTTCATTGTCTTCTGAACCTGATGCCTGTACATACACCCAGCTGCCCACCGAATTTATTCGTCAGGATGATGATGGTGATGATGTAAAGCAGCAAAATTCATACTATCTTTAAGCTTTTATATCCTTAAATAGGTTTCAACGCTGCAAATGTAAAGCATATCTACGACACAGCCAAACATTTATCAGAAAAAGTGCAGAAAAACTGCAAATTTATCAAAGCAAACAGCGAAGAAGCGGTTTACTTGTTGTAGACAAGTCCTCCCACAATCAGCAGCAGGCCAATATAGGTTGTTGTCAGGATGGGCTCTCCCAGGATGGTAGAGATGAAGAAGAGCGAGAGGAAGGGTGAGAGGTAGCAAAGCTGGTTGATGAGTGCGGGGTTACTGGTCATGCGCATAGCCGCTCCGAAGCAGATGAAGGGGATGCCCATCTCAAACCAACCCACATAGCCGCTGGCCAAGGCTCCGAAGAGGGTGATGTGCTCCATCAGCCGAGGGCCTACGAAGGCGAGCATCACCAGCGAGCTCGACAGAAAGCTGACCCACAACACGATGCTGCTGTCAGCCCGAGCCACGACCTTCTTATTGACCATCCAGTAAGAGGCCCACAGCAGGGCACTCAGCGCAGCCAGGAGCAATCCGCTGACTGAGAGTGCATCGCCTGTGAGTTCTCCACCGCCCAGCGAAATCAGCGCCACGCCTCCCAAGGAGAGGAACATGCCGATGTACTTCTTACGCGGAATGGGCTGTCCACCGAAGAGAGCCAGAAGCACCAGCAACACGATAGGCCAGGCATAATTGATGGGCTGAGCCACCTGTGCCGGAAGCAGGTCGTAGGCCTTGAAGAGCACGAGGTAGTACGCCACGGGGTTGAGTAAGCCCAAGAGGGCAAAGCGCCCCCATTCCGACCGGCTTAGCCGGGTCACACTGCCCCACTTACGCTGCACCGTCAGCACCACGGTAAAGACGAGCAAGGAGGCTACACAAGCCACCGTGAGCATCTCATCGTGACTCAAGTAGCTGAGCGCCACCTTGAAAGCCGTAGCCACCGTACTCCAACTGAGCACAGCTACTGCAGCACATGCCACCGCCTTTGTATCCTGGGTCATCTCCCGGCCTCCTTCCCTGAGCAGGCAGAGGGAGCCTCATCCAGAAGGTCAATCCAATACCCTCCTTCAAAGGTTTCATCAGGCTTCAGCAGCATCACCCAGTCTTTCTCTGTAAAATCTCCCTCAAAGCCTGCACGATCGCAGCGGCCATACCAGGGTTCGATGCAGACAAAGGGTGCATTCTTACCCGGAGGCGACCAGAGTCCTACGAGCGGAGCCGATGGGAAGCGCAAGCGCAATACGGGGTTACGGTTCACGTCATGAAGGGTCACCTCCTTCACCTGCCTATCCTCCAGGATAAGCGCATCGCGGTCGAAGGTGTGCACGTCAAGGGGCAGCATCCCCTCTGCATCGAGTTGCAGCGGATAGTGGGTCTCGGCATCCACACAGCCCTTAGCGGAGATGAGGATATGGTTCAGATTCGTCGCACTGTCAAAGCTGAAGAAGCCGCGTCGCGAAGGCTCTGCTTCATAGTCCGGGAAGTAGAAGGCTGGATGAGCACCTATCTGGAAGGGCAAAGTGCGGCCCTGGTTACGGTCGGCAGGATTGGTCACCTTCCAGATGACCTCCACCGAGCCACCCTCCAGGCGGTATCCAATCTTCAGACAGAAGGCAAAAGGAAATTTGCATCGTGTCTGAGCGTCGTCAGTCAGCTCATACCACACTTCCCTGTCGGTCTTCGACAGGAGCTGGAACTCCAGGTCGCGCGCGAAGCCATGCTGACTCAGCATAAACTCCTCGCTATCTACACGGTAACGGTTCTCCCACACACTCCCCACGATAGGAAAGAGCACCGGTGAGTGTCTTTTCCAATAGGCTGGGTCGGCTTGCCAGAGGTACTCCTTCTCCCCTTTACGCAAGCTGCAGAGCTCTGCGCCATGGGCTGAGACAGCCACTGAGAGCTGTCCGTTAGTCAAAACAGTCAAATTTTCCATATGGATAATCATGATTCACAGGTTCATATTAAATGACACAGGAGCACCCGCCCAAGGCAGATGCTCCTGTGTATATTTAGCTTTGGCCAGCTGTCTTATTTCTTGCTGCTAGCCTCGAGCTGTTCCTTCAGGGCAGCGAGAGCATCGATGTCGCCGAGCGTAGTCGAAGCGGCTACGTTCTGTACCATCGGAGTCTCTTCCTTCTTGCTGTTAGCCTTCTTGGCAGCCTTCTTCTCAGCGCGCTCCTCAGCCTTAGCAGCATCCTCGAAGATGCGGCTGTGAGAGAGGATGATACGCTTAGCATCCTTGTTGAATTCGATCACCTTGAACTGCAGCTTCTCATCGAGCTGAGCCTGTGAGCCATCTTCCTTCACCAGGTGCTTGGGTGTAGCGAAACCCTCAACGCCGTAAGGCAGAGCTACTACAGCACCCTTGTCGAGCATCTCGATGATTGTACCCTCGTGGATGCTACCTACGGTGAATACCGTCTCAAATACGTCCCAAGGATTCTCCTCGAGCTGCTTGTGACCAAGGCTCAGGCGACGGTTTTCCTTATCGATTTCCAGAACAACCACGTCGATGTCAGCGCCAATCTGCGTGAATTCAGAGGGGTGCTTCACCTTCTTAGTCCAAGAGAGGTCAGAGATGTGGATCAGGCCGTCAACACCCTCTTCGATTTCAACGAATACGCCGAAGTTAGTGAAGTTGCGTACCTTAGCTGTGTGCTTGCTGCCGATAGGATACTTCTCTTCGATGTTCTCCCAGGGATCAGCCTTAAGCTGCTTGATGCCGAGTGACATCTTGCGCTCCTCGCGGTCGAGGGTCAGGATAACGGCCTCTACCTCGTCGCCCACCTTCATGAAGTCCTGAGCAGAACGCAGGTGCTGGCTCCAAGACATTTCAGATACGTGGATCAGGCCTTCAACGCCCGGAGCGATTTCGATGAATGCGCCGTAGTCAGCCATCACAACCACTTTACCCTTCACGTGGTCACCCACCTTGAGGTCAGCATCCAGGGCATCCCAAGGATGCGGAGTGAGTTGCTTCAGACCCAGAGCGATGCGCTTCTTCTCATCGTCGAAGTCAAGGATAACGACGTTGAGCTTCTGGTCGAGTTCAACCACTTCATGCGGATCGCTTACGCGGCCCCAAGAGAGGTCGGTGATGTGAATCAGACCATCTACGCCACCCAGGTCGATGAATACGCCGTA
>JBJEKT010000080.1:0-2792 GCA_051878775.1 Bacteroides sp.
TGCCGGCACGGTGGTTCCTGAGAACACCACGGGCAGCGGCAACAGCGGTGGAGGTACTGGCGGCAGCGGCAGTGACAGCGGCGGCGGCGACCTCCCCGGCTACGAGTAACCCAACGGGGGATAACACCCCCTACAGGTGATGCAACATCTACATTGACGTAGAACCTCTAATTTTTAGTTTTTAGTTTTTAGTTTTTAGTTTAAATCATGACCAAGAAAGAAACCTGGAAATTCATCATCCAGACCATCATCAGTATCCTGACGGCCATCAGCACCACCCTGGGAGTGACCTCCTGCATGATGCATTGAGCGCGTCCCCCGCCTCCGCATGAAATCTCTTCACTTCTGCGTGAACCACCGAACATGAAGCAGCCCGTCCGAAGGAGCTACCACTCCTCTCGCACGGGCTGCTCTTTTGTTTCTCCTGTTCCATCCCGCAGATTTACAGGATGATAGCTTGCAAAAGCGTTACAGTTGTTACAGTTTCAGTTTTTTTTCGCAGGGTCAGGAGTTGCTCTTATTCAATTACCTCCCAGAACTCTGCGGGCAGGTAGATGTTGGCCACGTGCTGGGCCGAGGTGAAGAGGGGGGCTATCTCACGGGGCTCGAAGCCGGCAATGCCGCAGCCTATCGCCGTGACGTAGAAGCGAAGCTGCGGGTGACGACGGGCGTAGGCGATGAACTCATCCACGTAGGGGCGGATGGTCTCGGGACCGCCTTGCATCGTGGGGATGGCATACGACTGCCCCTGAAGGCCTACACCCTGGCCCATCACGGCACCGAAGTGGAGGCGGGCCATGCGAGCTGCTCCTCCGCCATGGATACCTTGGAGGTTGGAACCGAATACAAAAATCTCGTTTGCTTTTAGACTCGTGATGTACGAGGGGGTGATGCGTCTGTTGTCCATAGCTGAAATAGTGGAATTATCGATTGTTGAAAAAGAGGCATTGTCCAGTAGGAAAGTGGCGCACGGTGCGGCACAGGGTGCTTCGTCCAACTCGGCACGGACGGTACGCTCACTGGAGAGCCCACGACCGTAGTTCTCGATGACGAAGGGCGTCACCACCTCCTCCATCATCCGCTTGTAGCGCAGGTTGACGGCAGCGGGCGTGATGCCCAGCTGGGCCGCCACCTCCTTCTGCTTGAATCCGGCAAAGAAGATCATGTGCGCTATCTCCTGCATCATGCGGTCATGGTAGTGGCTTGCCACCGCCTCGGCCACGTGGAACATCATCTGCTCCTCAGGCTCGGTGGAGTAGAGGTACTCCAGCACCACATCAGAGGCTTCGTCCGTGAGGTGTGCGTACTCCTTATTATAGGCCTTGAGCGCATCGAGCACCACGAAGTGGAACCCGCGGGCCATCCACGTGGAGAGCTTCTGCTCCCGGGGCTTGGCGAGCAGCGGCTGGAAGTGGTGGGTGAGGAGCTGGATGTAGTACTCGTGGGCCAGGGAGTAGAAGTCGAGCCCCTCCTTGGTGTGCAGCTGGTACTTGCGGTCAAAGATGAGGTAGGCTCGCCGGCAGTAGCCGTAGAAGTACTCCTTCGTTATGCCGGCATGAAGCGAGCAGAGGCCGTGGATGATGGCTGCTTCTGGGGTAGGGTCGTGGTGTTTCATGCGTCAGGGTAGCTATGCTTATACTCCGGCAAATGTAGCGCTATTTCTCCACGGAAAAAACTTTTTTCCGAAAAAAATGCTGTTTTTCTTCCCTCCGTGCTTAATTTTTCTGCAGAAAGTTCTTCTTAATGGGTAAACATCATGATTCATCATTGGTTTAACCCTTTAATAAAACAGTACGTATTATGGCAAAGAAGAATTTTACGAAGAAGCAGCTTCAGGAGATAGCACCCAAGAAGGTGGGTATGCTGGACATGGTCATCGCGTTTGACACCACAGGCTCCATGTCGGCCTATATCGACGACGTGCGGCAGCAGGTGGCCGAACTCATCCCCAGGCTCTTCAAGGACAACGAGGACCTGCGCCTGGGCATCGTGGCCTTTGGCGACTACTGTGACATGCAGAGCAAGTACCTCTTTGGCGATGCTTACCAGTGCCTGCCCCTGACGAACAGGGAGAACGACATCATCCGCTTCATCCGCGAGAGCAGGGACACGAGCGGGGGCGATGGCGACGAGTTCTACGAACTGGTCATCAAGCGCATCGTGGAGGAGACTCCCTGGCGGCATGGCTCCACGCGCTCGCTGCTGCTCATCAGCGATGCGGAGCCCCATCCGCTGGGATATACCTACAAGGACTATGTGGTGAATAATCAGATAGACTGGCGTCACGAGGCCCGCAAGGCTGCCAAGCGACGCATCAAGATTGACACCGTAACCATCAATCCGCTGCCCTGGTACAAACAGCTCTCCGCCATGACCAACGGCATCAGCGTGCCCTTCTCCTCCAGCCACTACACCTCCGACCTCATCGTGGCGGGCACCATGGCCCGTGGTTCGCACGTCCAGCGGCTGAGGTTCGACGCCATGGCCTGCGAATGCTGTGACCCCGAGATGGCACGCGTCTTTGAGAGCTACCGCAAGGAGAGGGAGGATGAGTGAGTATGGACTACTTTTTTATTGCCATCACTCGAAATGTCGGATGAACCATATAAATTTGCTCTTTATCCAACATTTTCCTTGCTGTTATGCATTTATTTCAAAAATATTGAGTAATTTTGCAGCTGTAAATATAAGCGTAATATAAAATAGACAATAAAACAAGCTATAAATTATAGTAAAATATAAAATAAAAGTGTGACATTATGGCTGACTATTACGAATATTCCATACCAGAA
>JBJEKT010000081.1:0-2785 GCA_051878775.1 Bacteroides sp.
ATATTCAATAAGTTTTGTCAAATTCTTTATTCTGTATAATTCAGCTTTTTGGTCTCCATGTCACGAGAGAAGTGGCGGAAGAAGTCCCAAATCAGGCGAGCCGCAGGCTTGAAGTTCCAATGGCCATAGTTATTGATAGCGATAAGACGGATCATCGGCTTATTGCCTTTATACAGCTGACCAAACTCCATCGTGATGTCTTCGCTCTTGCCCGTATGAATCTGACGGCGGTCTTGCAACTTGAATCCGAAGGTTGGATCCACATTGAAATCCAAATCACCTGTCACCTCCATATCATTAATCGTCTGATAGATGCGCCAAACATTCAAATAAGGGTTTCCTTGCCAGTTGTCAGGACGCAAGTAACGTATCACATCATCATGGGTACCAGCCACAGAGCAATAGCCCACTTCCACATAGCCACGCTTCTGAATGGCCTCATTCATCAAAGGCTCACTGCCATAGCCATAATAACCAAGTCCGCTGCCAGAGAAGATGCCACCAGAATGGCCAGCTACGGCAGCAAAGAGATGCGATTTACGCACACCCAGCATATTGCTGGTCATGGCCCCAGCAGACAAACCCTCACAATAGATACGTGAAGCATCGATCTGCGGATATTTCTCTTTGAGTACACTGATAACGGCCTCAATGCCATCCAATCCCATAGCGATGAAGCCATTGCTGCCCTGCCACTCCATCTCTACTACCATGAAGCCTTCCTCTGCGGCAAGTTCCACAAAACCAGCCGTCTCACTTTGTGTGCGAGGATCGTTGCCATGACCATGCAGAATCACGACTAATGGCACAGTACCCTTAGCTGCATTTTGAACCTGCTTTGGCAGATACTCATACCACAGATATTTGTCAGGGTTTTCTACCCCACCAGCCGCATTGGTATCCACCACAGGATGTTGTACTACACTGCGCTGGATGCCCATTTTATCGAACATCGGGTATGAAACCAGTTCGAAAGTCTTCACACCTTCCGGGTTGTCAATACCACGGCTCATATAGAACGTGCGATAGAGGTTGTTGTAACGATAGTTGGCACTCAACACCTTATCCCAAGCATCAGCCAACAACATAGCTTCAGATGCGTTAGCATCAGCATTCACTACCACTTGCTGCAAAGGATCCTTGGGAGCGGCATCACTGGTTTTTTGATAAGGCTTGGCAACCTTTATGGCATTCTTGCCACCGACATAAGCGGGGACAGGCAGTGCGCAGACCTTACCAGGAGCACCACCAATAGAAACGATGCCAGCTATGGCACCCGTCAAGTCAGAAGCAGCCAAATGCTGATTGACGAAAGTAGCACCATTGCCAATGCCCACCACCTTAATGTTAGTGGCAGGGGCACCTCTACCTATCAGTTCACGGAAAGCCTGTACGTCAGAAGCCTGCCACTTGTCGCCTACAGGATTCACCACACTAATTCTGCCACCGTTTTCAGCAGCCATTTCTATTACCTTCAGTTCCTTTGCCAACGCTAAAGCAGATACATTATCCAGCTTCTGATCAGGGAAGATATAAAAAGCAGGGCCAAATCCGGCGCGTGACTCTATATTCCTCTCCATAGGCAGATTATACTGCAAGGCAGAAGTACCCTCTATTGCAGAAAACTCATTCAGCGGGCCTTGGGGCCTCATCATGGGTTGCGCACTGGCTCCCATCCATAAGAGAGCCAGCGTTGCTACCATCATATATCTTTTTATTTCTTTCATCGTTTTATTATTTAATGCAATGTCAGCAACCTAAACCGATTGCTGACAAAAAACTAACCGTTATAATTTACCTGACTGTTTGCCAGAATGATTTCACCCACTCTCACATTTGGATTGCGATACCTTGAATTACGGTTTTGTTCTTCTGGCTCTGGATCTACGCGAATAATGGAGATGGCCTTTTTCGGACAGTTGTGCACACAAGACAGGCAGTTTTCACAATCTCCCTCCGCCACACTCTTTCCGTTAACAATCTTCCAGGAGCCATGAGGACAAACAGAGTTGCAAATGCCACAGCCTATACATTCATCTGTTGAATAGACAACCTTCTCAGACCTCGTAAAAGTGGGCTTCACCCTGTCGCGGCCAGAATGTCTGTAATAGCCCTCGCAAAACATCTTCTCTTGTTCAGAGACAGGACGGATAAAGTTTTCACGGCTATTGATAGAAGCCTTTATTGCAGCCAGGTTTTCAGGTATCTGCTTATCAGCAGCCTTTTCCTTTTCCATGTCATAGTATGGCAGGTAGGTATCCACCATCTTGATGGTATTGATATAATTCATTTCAAGTCCTTTATCCTTTGCCATTTGAGCTACATATTCAGGGAATATGGTAGAGTTGGCTCCGTAAGTGCCTACACAGAAAAGATAGTTAGCCTTGAAGGTGGAACGGGCAAAAAACTCCTGCACGATGGTAGGTGGGATAAAGCAGTAGATAGGACATACGATTCCTATTTCCTCGGCTTCATAAACAGGATGCTCATTGTGAATTTCCTGCGGAATACTCATAAGGGTACCTTCCGCACCACTCAGCTCTTTAGCGATATATAGACTGTTACCTGTAGCAGAGAAGAAGAAAATCAAGCGTTTGTACTTTTCTATCGGTTCTTCTGCCTTTACCTTAGTACCTGTGCAAGATGACAATACCGTACCTGCACACATGGCACCCATCATTCGAAGGGCGTTTCTTCTTGAAATTTTGTGTTTCTCCATTTTTCCTTAGAAGTTGTTTAAAATTTATTGAAAAATAATATTATACATACCAATAATATATTGAAT
>JBJEKT010000082.1:0-2763 GCA_051878775.1 Bacteroides sp.
AGATGTTCTGCCCGCTGGGACCCAGGAGCATGTTCTTGCTGCGGCCCTTGATGGTGATGTTGCCTTCAGCATCCATTAGAGCTAAATCGCCCGTGTGGAGCCATCCATCGGCATCGAGCACCTCGGCGGTGGCTTCTTCGTTTTTGTAGTAGCCTAGCATGACATTGGGGCCGCGGGTTACGATTTCACCCGGCACGTTTTCTGGATCGGGTGAGAGGATCTTCACCTCCATACGTGGGGCCGCTTTACCGCAGGAGCCGGGTTTGAAGCGCTTCCAGTCTTCGTAGCTGATAATGGGGGCACACTCAGTCATGCCGTAGCCCACGGTGTAGGGGAAGTCTATCAGGCGTAGGAATTGCTCCACCTCCTGGTTGAAGGCGGCACCACCGATGATGATTTCGTAGAAGTTGCCTCCGAAGGCGTTGACCACCTGTTCACGGATGGTGCTCTTGATCTTGTCGTTGATGATGGGGAGTTTCATGAGCAGCTTCATCGTGGGGGTCTCAAGCTTGGGGAGCACATTCTTCTTAATAATCTTCTCGATAATGAGCGGTACAGCCACCACCAGGTGGGGTTTTACTTCAGCAAAGGCTTGGAAGATAATCTTGGGGCTTGGTGTGCGCGTGAGGTAATAGATGTGGCAACCACAGGCAAACTCGTAGAGGAACTCGAAGGCCAGGCCGTACATGTGGGCCATGGGGAGCATACTTACAAGGCGGTCGCCCGGGTTCATGGTGAGTACCTGGAAGGCGAACTTGGTGTTTGACCAGAGGCTGCGGTAGGGCAGCATCACGCCCTTGGAGTAGCTTGTGGTGCCTGAGGTGTAGTTGAGCACAGCCAGTTCGTCAGGTTGGTCTTTGTGGTAGGCCACGTGTTCGCGGCGGAAATTCTTAGGATACTTTTGTCCAAACATGGCGTTGAGGTGCTCGCGGGCGTAGGTCACCTTCTCGTTGCGCGAGACAAGGAGCGTGAAGTCGTTCATCATGAAGATGCCTTGCAGCATGGGCATGGCACTCTCGTTGAGGTTTTCCCACACCTGGTCGCCCACGAAGAGCAGTTTGGCCTCAGAATGGTTGACAATGTTGTGTACGTTGTCGGCCTTGAATTCGTGGAGGATAGGCACGATGACGGCTCCGTAAGTCAGGGTGGCCAGGAAGGTGACTCCCCAATGGGAACTGTTGCGCCCACAGACGGCTATTTTGTCGCCCTTCTGAATACCGCTGCTCTCAAAGATGATGTGTAGCTTCTCTATCTTGCGGGCCACGTCCTTGTACTGCAGGGTGGCTCCTTTGTAATCAGTCAATGCATCGAGGTCCCAATGCTTCTTGATGCTCTCCTCTATATAGGATATAAAACTTTGCTCCATACGATTTTCCATTAGAGTTGCACATTTGGTTAGAAATTGTGCAAATATAATACTTTCTTAAGAAACAGCAAAGAAAAATTGCATTTTTTATCCCATACAGGGAAAAAAACACTTCATAGCGCATATTCCTGCTTGAAAAGCTTTGCTGTAATAGGGTGTTCATGCTCAGGAGGTAGGGGCATTCTGCTTCAACGGCGGCAGAGGGTGGCAAACTCGCAGAAGGTGCAGCGGGTATCATCTTCGGTGGGGGCAAAGTCGTTTCCCGGGTTGAACAGCTCTTCGAGTAACTCCTGCAGGTGGTTGCGGAACTCCTCGTCCAGTGGGCGGAAATCATCCACAGGGGCCAGCGTGCTGCGTTCGCCATACTTGATGATGGGTGAGTAATCCTCCCCAGCGGCGCGGTGTATGTAGAGCAGGGCGGGCGATATGTGGTAGGTGGGGTGCCGATGGGCCATGAGCGAGGCGTAGAGGAAGGCCTGCAGGGCATAGCCGGGACGTTCCTTGGCTGGCAGGAAGAGTTGCTCCAGCGAGCGGACATTGGAGGGGGATCCACCTGTCTTGTAGTCCACGATGCGGAGTGTACCCTCTTTGAGGTCCATGCGGTCCACCATGCCGCCCAGGGTGAGGCGTAGGGGGCCATCATTCGTCAGGACGGTTACGGTTTCGCTTACAGGGGTCTCCATGCCCTCCATGCTGAAGGGAGCGTAGTGGAGGTCGTGGGTGAGCAGCTGGTGCAGGTAGCCACCTATTACTTCGCGGTTGATGAGTTGTAGGCCATTGTAGGTTGGCTTGTCGCCGGGAGACACCTGGAAGAAGAGCTCCTTGAAGGCATGGTCCACGTACTGTTGGATACGTTGGGGGATTGTGAGTAGCTGCTGCAGGTCAGCGGTTTGGATCATCTTGCCGTGAGCCGTGAGGTCGAGGTAGATGAGCTGTGCGGCACGGTGGAAGATGTTGCCGAAGGTGATGCTGTCTATCTCGGTACTTACCTCGGGGGCCGGCTTGATGCGAGCTACAAAGCGGAAGTAGAACTTCAGACTGCAATCCAGGTAGTAATTCAGGGCCGTGGGCGAGAGCATGGCGTGATTGGGGAGGTCTGCGTTGTAGCGGTCAGTCAGGATGCGGAGAATCTCTGGGCTTTTCTTCACAGTGATACGCTCGTTGCGTCCAGGGGCTTGTCCGGCCTGTAGGGTATAGCGCTGGATGGGGTGGGGACTCTCCACGAGCAGCTGAAGCATGAAGCGCGACATCTCACCACGGTTAAGCCCGTCACTGGAGCTATTGTATAAAATAGTAATGCGCTCAGCACGCTGCATCAGGCGGTAGAAGTAGTAGGCATAGACGCAGTTCTTATGGTCGATGGTGGTCATGCCGAAGGCTTTGCGCAGGTTGTAGGG
>JBJEKT010000083.1:0-11961 GCA_051878775.1 Bacteroides sp.
GTTCCACTCAAACGAACGGGTCTGTACGGGGGTGGCATGCAGCGTGAGCTCCACACCTCGGTTGGTCAGCACGCCGGCATTATAGACGGCATAGGTATATCCCGTACTGCCCGACACGGAAAAGGGGACAATCTGGTCGCGCGACTCACTGCTGTAGTAGGTCACATCCAGACCGAGGCGGTTCTTCAGGAAGGCAAGTTCCAAGCCCACCTCCCACGAATAGGTGGTCTCCGGCTTTAGCTGTTTGTTGTTGAGCGTGCTGCTCAGGATATAGCCGGGCACGCCGTTGCCGATGTTGGTGTATTGCTTGTAGGCAGTGAGAAGGCTGTAAGGGGCGGTGTCGTTACCCACCTTGGCCCATCCTGCACGCAGCTTACCGTAGGTGAGCCAGGGCAGCTGATTGCTGAGCAGTTCGCTGAAGATAAAGCTGGTGGTGAATGAGGGGTACCAATAGGTATTGTTCCCCTTGGGCAGTGTGGAGGAGCTGTCGCGTCGTAGGGTGGCTTCGAGATAGAGCATACTGCGCCAACCCACACTGACGTTGCCGAAGAAGGAGTTCAGCCCGCGTCGGCTCACCTCATTGGAGGCCAGCGGAGTCTGCACCGAATTGCTGAGGTTGTAGAGCAAGGGGATGGCCAGACCGCCCTGCGTGGCGCCCGTGGTCAGCTCATAGCGGCGGTGCATGATGTTGGCACCCAGGTTGGCCTGCAGCGAGAAGTCGCTGAAGTCGTAGTGCCCCATCAGCATCCACTCGTGGTTGATCTCGTACTGCTGGCGGGCCCGTTCGGTATAGGAGCTCTCCTGTTGCGAGCCAACGGCCACATGCTCATACTCCTTCTGGGAGAAGTAGTCCAGGTTGACCTTGTACTGCGCCTTCAGCCAGGGGGCAATCTGATAGGAGGTCCCTATATTGCCATAGATACGGTTACGGCTGTCGTTCTGGCTGTTCATATAGAGCGTCCAGTAGGGATTGTTGGTGTAAACCGGAGTCGGATCGTCCCACGAGGTACGGTTCCAAGTGTACTGTTTACCCGAGGAACCGATGTACATCTCCTTCAACTGCTTGAAGTCCAGCTGACGTTGCCACCAGCAGGTGGTTTTCATGAAGATATTATTGCTTCCATACCCCGTCTCTGTGCGTCCCTGAGTACGTGTATTGAGGTAAGAAACGTTGGTAAAGACCTCCAGGCGCTTGTCCTTGCTCTTGAGGGTGCCGGAGAGGTTGAGGGCATTCTTGTGCTGCTTGCTGTTGGGCACCATGCCTTTGGTCTCTGTATTGGTGTAGGATACGCGGAGCTGGCTGCCCTCAGTGGTCTTGGCCAAAGAGATGTGGTTGCTTACCGAGAGACCGGTCTCAAAGAGTGACGAGTAATCATTCTTGGCCGGAAGCCACTTCGAGGGGATGGGGTCGCCCTGCTTGCCCCCCTCTTCCCATCGCGCCAGGTCATACCAAGTCAGCACCTCCTGCCCCTCCAGCTTGGGGCCCCAGCTCTCATCGACATAGTAGTTGGCCACCTGATACTCTTTTCCGTTGATGGTAGCGGTGGAGAAGGTACTGCTGTTACCACCACCGTACTGATTCTGAAATTCAGGCAGCTTGCCCACTCGCTCAACACCCACGGTGCCGGAGTAGGATACCTCCAGTCCCTCGTCCTTACGTCCACGCTTGGTGGTGATGAGGATGACACCGTTATTGGCTCGCGAGCCATAGAGGGCCGAGGCACTGGCACCCTTGAGCACCGAGATGCTCTCAATATCGTCGGGATTGATGTCCTGCACCAGGTTACCGTAGTCGTAGCCGCCCCATCCGCCGCCGGTGGTGCTGCTGTTGAAGTCACTGCCTTCGATGGGCACACCGTCGATGACGAAGAGGGGCTGGTTGTTGCCCGAGATAGAGCTGACACCGCGTATCAGAACTTTCGACGAGCCACCGATGGAGCCGCTGTTGCTACTGATTTGAAGGCCCGATATCTTACCTTGCAGCACATTGACAGGGTTGCTCACACCGCCTCGTGCCCGGTTTAGTTCTTCGCCTTTCACCTCGCTCATGGCGTAGCCTAAGGCTTTCTTGTCGCGCGAGATACCCATGGCCGTCACCACCACTTCGCTGAGCAGGTTGTCCGACTGCAACAGGATGGTGGTCCCCTTGTAGTCTGCAATCTTCAGGGTTTGTGTCACCATGCCCACATAGCCCACCTCGAAGAGGCGAGCCTCAGCGGGTACATTCGCAATCGAGAAATGGCCATCGATATCGGTAATGGTGGCTATTGAGGTGTCAATTACCCGGACCGTCGCTCCGATGAGCGGTTCGCCGGTCTCGGCATCGGCCACAGTCCCCTTCAGGGAGATCTGTGCCTGAAGAGTCACGGCCATGAGCAGGCAGAGCCATGTCGTGAGCAGGGTTCTTTTTCTGTTTTGTTTCATATACATTATTATATTAACTGTTGGTTTGTTATTATACTATCCTATGGAGTTGTTCATTCTTCTATGGCCTTGTTGTTGGCCGTCTCAATGGTGGGGATGGGCCAGGTGTAGCCCGATGAAGCGGGAGCACAGGAGAACTCGGCCGGAGTGCCTTTCTTCTTGACAAAGGTCTCACCACGGCGCTTGATGTCGAGGGCCCGGATGGCCTCCCCCACCAGTTCGGCCCGCCGCTCCAGGTAGATGGCCTCCCCGAGCGCAGCTCCGCTCAACGTATGCAGTTGCAGCGGGTCATCGGCAGCGGGCAGGGCGCGTCGGCGCACCTTGGCCAGGACGGCGATGGCTTTCTCCTCCTGGTGCATCTGCCAGTAGCACTCCGCCAGGTTGAGCAGCGTCTCGGCATAGCGGAAGATGGGCACCCAGTCGAGGTAGGTGATGCCGTCCGTAAACTTGGTCAGCACATACTGGCCGGAGCTAGCCACGCCAATCAGTGCGCTTACCCGTGCATCGGCAGGCAGGTTATAGAGCGGATAGAGGTCGCTGTGGATGCCACTCTCGCGATCCAGCACCAGCGAGTTGCCCGTGGCATAGAAGTAGCAGGCAGCATATTGTCGGCCTCCGCCGTTGTTGGTACCCTCGAAGGGAAAAGAGAAGATGGACTCCATGCACGAGGGGCTGGAGAGGAAAGGAGCCGTCACCTCAGGGGTGAGTTCATATCCCTGCACGGCCTCTCCCTCCGCTATGGCCTGTTGCCACTGCTCCATGGCCATATAGACCCGCATCCGCAGCATGTGTACGGCAGCCTGGTTGGCCCGGTTGATGCTGTAGTCCAGAGTGCCCGGCACCGGCAGGGCCTCATACTCGCGCGTATCTTCCAGCACCTGGGCATAGACCTCGGCCACGATGCTCTGCCTCAGGTTGTTGCCAGCCGGTGATTTCTCTGCTTTCAGACGCAGGGGGACCGCCAGCGAGCTGCCTCCGTCGAGCAAGTAGGGCTTGCCGTAGAGGTTGGCCAGGTAGTAATAGGAGAGCGCGCGGCAGAACTTCACCTCCTGCAGATACCTGGAGTAGCTGTCGCCCACCACCTCCTGGGCGGTTGCCAGGTTGTCCAACACGGTATTGGCACTATGGATGGTCTGGTAGGCACCAGTCCACGTCTGGTAGTTGTCGCGTGTCTCCTTGCCCACCTCCATGTTGTAGGAGAAGGTACACTCGTATCCGTTGCCCGATACGTTGTTCATGTCATCGCCCATGTTTTCGATGCAGGCGTAGGTCTTGGAGCCGATGAAGGTATTCTCCTTCATCTGGGTATATACCCCCTTCACGGCACCTTCCACCCGCTCGGGCGAACTGAAGATGCTGGTGTCCGTCAACTGGAGGAAAGGGGTCTTGTCCAGGAAACCGCTGCAACCGCTCAGGATGCCAAGGAGCATCGGCATGAGGATGCGTTCTATTTTTTTCATAAGCTGCATATTCCGTTATAAGCTACATATTTGGTTTAGAAAGTGATGTTGGTACCGAAGGTGAAAACCCGGGCCTGCGGCATCGTGTTCTTGTCGATGCCTGCCTGCAGATTGGCTTCCGAGGGGGTGGTGCTGTTGCCATAGAGGCTGGCCTCGGGGTCCAGACCCGAATAGCCGGTCAGCACGAAGAGATTCTGTGCCTGCAGGTAGATCCTAAGGGAACTGATGCCGCAGCGCCACCTGGCCGTGGGGAAGGTATAGCCCAGCACGAGCTGCTTCAGGCGGAGGTAGTCACCCTTCTCGACCCAGTCGCTGATGGGCTTGGCCGAGCCGTTGGAGTAGTTGTCGCCATAGATGGGTTTGGCATACTTGGCCGCCGTGCGTTCCGGCGTCCAGTAGTTGTTTAGCACATCGAGGCTGTTGTTCCAGTAGCGCATGTCGCTGCAGGTAGCTGTGGTGCCGTTGTAGAGGTGGTTGCCGCCTGCAAACTGCAGCAGGATGGTGAGGTCCAGACCTTTGTATTTCAGTTGGTTGTTCCATCCGCCGTAGTATGTGGGCATCGTGCCTCCGCAGCGTATAGGCTGCAGGTTGCTCTCCTTGCAGACGGTGCCGTCGCGGTAGTAGAACTTGTCGGCCCCCTTCTCATAGATGCAGAGCGCCTCCCGCCCCTCCTTGTCGAGGAAGATACGCCGTCCGCTCTCGGGGTCGATGCCCCGGGTGGGATAGAGATAGAGCTGACCGATGGAGTAGCCGGGCAGGGTGATGTTGTACATGCCGGAGGTCAGCTCGGTCACGCCGTCGGCCAGGGAGAGTACGCGGTTGCGGGTGGTGGTGAGGTTGAGCGAACTGCTCCAGGAGAAGTGCTTCGTCCGGATGAGTTCCGCCGAGAGGCTCAGCTCGATGCCGCTGTTGCGCATGGAGCCGGCATTGGTGGTGATGGCATTGCCGGGAATGCCCAGCGATGCGGCCACGGGCAGGGCCAGAATCAGGTCGGTGGAGGTGTTGCGATAGTAGTCGAACTCCACCTCGACGTTTCGCCATAGCGTGGCACTGAAGCCAAGGTCCAGCTTCTCGGAGGTCTCCCATTTCAGGTGCTGGTCGTCGGCTATCTGCCCCAGCACGTAGGCGCCGCTGTTGCCATAGTAGGAGGTGAGGTAGTAGGACCAGGCGGCATAGTCGCCCACATCGGTGTTACCTACCCTACCCCAGCTCCCCTTGAGCTTCAGCTCGCTGACCAGGGGGCGTATCTTCTCCCAGAACTTCTCGGCCGAGATGCGCCAGGCGGCCGACACGCCGCCGAAGTTGCCCCAGCGGTTGTTCTTGCTCAAGGCGGAGAAGCCATCGCGGCGCCAGTTGAGCGAGAGCAGGTAGCGGCTCTCGTAGTCGTAGTTCAGGCGGGTGAAGTAGGAGAGCAAGGCATTCTCCGTGATGTTGTTGCCGTCGGCATCGGTGTTGGCCCATGCACCCTGGAAGGTGGTATAGGCGTTGTCGAGCAGGGTGGTGCGGCGTGCTCCCCAGCGGTTGAGGTACTTCGTGGTACTCTCCTGCCCCAGCAGGAGGTCGAGCGAGTGTCCCCTCCAGGAGTAGAGCCAGTTGGCCGTGTTGGTCCAGGTCTGCAGGGTGCGCTTGGCGGAGTGGTTGCTGGCCATGCCGTTTTCATAGTCACCGGAGACGATGGCGTTGCGGAAGTCGGTGTCGTCGATGTGGTTATAGTCTATGCCATAGCGGCTGGTCAGGGTCACGCCTTTCCAGGGTCTCACCTCGGCATAGACGTTACCCAGGAAGCGCAGGATCTCCGCATTGGCGCGGCTATGGTAGTAGAGCAGGCCAGCGGGATTGGTATAGTTGTTATAATAGGTATTGTTGCCACGGCCGATGCGGTGATTCTCCTCGTAGGGTGTGCCGTCCTCGCGCCAGGCAGGGATGTTGGTGGGCAGGACGAGCGCCAGGCGGGTGAAGCCTTCAATCATGTTCTGGTTGCCCTGACGGGCACGGTCGGCAGACTCCGTCTGCGAGGTCGAGGCATTCACGCTGCCACCCAGCTTCAGGTAGTTGGTGGCCTGCACCTGGCCGTTGGCGTTCATGCCGAAGCGTTTGTAGCGGTCGCCCTTCATGACGCCCAGCTGATGGGCATAGTTGCCCGACAGGTAGAACTGGCCCTTCTCCGTACCTCCCTCCACCGATACGGTGTGGTGGTGCTGGATGCCGGTCTGGAACACCTCATCGGCCCACTTGGTATCGACCTCGCTGCCGTCGGCACGGAGCATCAGATTGAAGGCCTTGCGGCCGTCGGTAGTCACGCGGTTGGCGGTCAGGTCGTAGTAGGGTGTGCCGTAGCGGTTCTCCACCGCCTGGTTCTTGAAGTCGGTGTATTGGCGGGCGTTCATGATGTCAATGAATTTGGAGCGCCAGGAGATGCCTATCCAGCCGTTGTAGGCAACCCGCGTCTTGCCCTTGCTGCCCTGCTTGGTGGTGATGAGGATGACCCCGTTGGCTGCGCGCGAGCCGTAGAGGGCGGCCGCAGCGGCATCCTTGAGCACCTCCATGGAGAGCACATCCGAGGGGTTGAGGTCGGCCATGGGATTGGAGTTGCCGACGTAGGAGCCGTTGGAGGTCTCTACCGGCACGCCGTCAATCACATAGAGCGGCTGAGTGCCCGAGGTGATGGAGCTGACACCCCTGACCCGCACCACGGGCGACTCGCCGACGCCTGCCGAGGGGGTGAGCAGGTAGATGCCCGTGGCCCTTCCCTGCAGAGCCTGGTCGATGGAGTTGACCGGCTGATTCTTCAGTGCATCCCCCTTGACCGAGGCGACGGAGGTGGTGAGGGTGCGCTTCGTCTGCGTGCCGTAGGCCACGACCACCACATCGTCCAGGTCGAGCGAGGCGCTCTCCAGGCGGACATCAATCACGCTGCGGCCCTTGACGGCCACGTCGAGTGAGTTCATCCCTACATAACTGAAGCGGAGCACATCATCGGCCGCCGCATGGAGCATGTAGCGTCCATCGACATCGGTCACGGTGCCCTTATCGGTGCCCTTAATCAACACATTGCCGCCGATTACCGGCAAGCCTTCTTCGTCGGTCACCAAGCCTGTGACCGTCATTCCCGTCTGTGCCAGGCTCTCCATGCAGAGCGCAAGCAACAGCACAACAATCCACATCGATTGTCTGTACATACCTTCTTCTTAGATTTTCAATCTACTTTTTCAGATACTGCATCTTACCTAGAGGCCTGTCGGGGCGGAGGGTTGAGCGGTCGGCAGGGCGGAGGCGTGTGCGATCTACCGAGCGGAGGGTGACCGACTTCTCCTTCAGTTGGAACTGCTGGTAGTGCTCCTTGAACTCCTCGACTGGGGCACAGCCCTCGGGGGTGAGCGCCACGGGTACTTTCGTGATTTCGCCCACCTGATGGGTGCCTTTCTCGTAGGGAACAAAGAAGAGGGTCTGCTCGCCGTCGTAGCGGACCAGCCAGTAGCGGAACAGGTCGTCGTCGATACGCCACTGGCGGGCCAGGGCGATGAGCAGGGAGCGGGTGTCGCTCAGTTGATAATCCTCCTTCATGCCCTCCAGCGACTCTTCCCCTATCAGGTAGTCGTCGATATGCTCCACATCGTCGGGGGTGTTGAACTTCATGGTCACCAGGTACTTCATGGACGACCCCTCCAGCATGGGCAGTTCGTAACGCTTCAGCAGCTCCTCGATGGAGAAGTACTTCACCTCCTGCACGTCGGCCTTCACCGACGAGGGCTGTTCAGCGGGCAGGGTGAAGTCTATCCGCGCCAAAGGGGAGGTCATCTGGCGTCCGCCGGAGCTGTAGGCAAAGGCGCTGTACTCCTGGCCGGGCTGGGGGACGATGGATTCGTAGAGCAGGAAATTGAGGTTGTCGTGGAAGCCGAACTCATGGGCCCCGTTGCGGTGGTAGAGGTCGTAGTCGGCCCAGCCGGAGAGGCCGCCCTCTGCAATCAGCGAATCGACGGTCTGCTTGGGATAGACCCCGTAGTAGAGCACCATGGAGGGGTCGGACGACTGTGCCCTGAAGCGTACATACCAAGGCTCCAGGTCGAGCATCTCGATGGAGGTAGCGCAGCAGTCGGAGGTGATGCCGTAGGTGTCGCACTCGATCACCTGCATGTCGGTGAGCGGACGGAGGCGTTCGTCATAGGCCTGCGCCACGATGACCAGGTCACGGTCGGCAAAGGCGTTGAAGTAGTAGTGGGTGCCGCTGCCGTAATAGACGGTATTGTAGCCGAAGATGTTGAACTCCTCCTTCTCGGTGTGTATCAGGTAGCCGTGAACGACGGCCTCGGATGCGAAGTTCTTGATTCTCGCATCGTATTTTGCGCTATTCTTTTGGTAGTTGCTCTTGGTGGGCACGGCGATGATAACGTAGGGGGCTTCGCAGGTGGTCTGCAGCTCGATGTGTCCGATGCCGTTGACCATCTTGGCCGTGAGGGTGGCCGGTGCGAGGGGATGCTCGCGTGCCGTCTCGGTGGTGAAGTAGGTGCGCAGGATGGGGGTGGCCGGCACGTAGTAGCGGTTTTCATCCAGTGTCACGCCCATGGCCATGAGGCAGTACTCCGTGCCGGGCTTCAGGTCGCAGAACATGTCGGAGAGCGAGCGGCTCGACATGTATCCCAGGCGCCAGTCCCAGTAGAAGTCCTTCCCGTCGGAGAGTGTTTCCATCTTCTTGTCGAAGGCCTCGAAGAGCTGGTCGCCGGTCTGTATGGCATCCGCCTCCTCGCGGGTGAAGCAGTAGTGGAGGATGTAGCTGAAGTTGTTATAGACATCGGAATTCGTGAAGAGCTGGAAGGCTACGCGGTCGTCCTCGACCTTATCTATCTGGAAATAGGCGAAGCTGCTGTTGTACTCCTGCTTGACATGGAGTGTAGCGAGGAGCGTGGAGACGGTGGGCGAGGTGATGGTCAGCACGGCCTCACGTCCCCGGGTCTCGGCATAGGGAGCGGGATCGACAGTGAAGTGGAGCTCTCCGGGTGTGGAGGTGTCAAAGTCGTGGAGCCACTCCTGGTCGCTGCTCACGGAGAGCTCGGCCCCTTGGGGCCAGGAGAGCATCTGGTAGGTCAGTACGGCCTCTTCACCTTGACCGCTGACAGAGAGGGTCTCGTCATCAAACATCAGTCCGGGGACGGACTTGTCATCACTGCAAGAGATGGCAGCCATACAGCAAACCATCAGCACCCAAACGCGGAAACAGCGTGTAGCATGTCTTGTTTTCATTGGCTATTAATTATTTATTTTTATTGTTAATGATATCACAAAGATAGCACATTATCAGGCAGGATGAACTATTCATTATTGAATATTTACATTAATTAATAAATGTAGCGGTTATTGTATCTATCGGGGCGGTGCGGGAGGTATTATACCTATTCTATATTATGTCGTGCTGTTCAGGTGGCGGTACTCGCGGACGACGTCGAAGCCGGGGCAATGGGGCTTGCGGGGGTCGAGGTCGGCGTGGGCTACAATCAGGGCCTGGGGGTAACGGCGGTGCAAATCCTGCAAGAGATGAAGGAGCGCCGTGCGCTGGGCGGGCGTGCGGGTGTCCTTGGGTTGGCCGTCGGGACCCAGGCCGCCGATGTAGCACACTCCGATGGAGTGCTGGTTGTGGTTCCGGCAATGGGCGCCCACCACCTCGATGGGTCGTCCGGCCTCGACGGTGCCGTCGGTGGGGATGACGTAGTGATATCCGCAGCCATTCCAACCGCGTGAACGGTGATAGGCATCGATATCGCGGGCGCGGAGCGCAGACCCTTCACGGTTGGCCGAGCAGTGGACGATGATTAAGGTGATGGGGCGCATTGTTTTGGGAAAACTAAAAACTAAAAGATAAAAACTAAAAGATAAAAACTAAAAACTCGTAGCTTGTAGTTCTTAACTGTCTTCTACTCAGCGGTAACAACTCTGGACGAAGAGGGTACTGGCTATGGCGGTGAGGATGGTGATGACGATGTTAATCCATTTCTTCAGGGTTTCTTTTGTTGTGGGCATGGTGTTTTTGGTTTTATTCATTTGTTGTTTCTTACGTGGGTGGATTCAGGGCAGACGCATAGGTCTGCCCCGACAGCGAGGTGGTGACGTGGTCATGGGCGAGCGTGGTCACGGGTGATTATTCGTAGCCGGGCAGGTCATCGCCGCTGCCGCCGTTGTCACTGCTGCCTCCGCTGGAACTGCCTCCTCCGCTGGAGCTACTGCCTCCGCCATCGGAAGTGGTGCCGCTGCCGGCGAAGAGGGTGTCAATCTTCTTGAAGGTGACACCGGTCACCAGGGTGCGCGTGGCCACGGTACGGTCGGAGTTGCGGGTCGTGGCGGGGCGGAACATCACCTTCAGACGGCAGCTGTTGGCGTTGACCTCCTCGGCGGTCTCAAAGCCCTTGCCGATGCTCTTCATGACGAAGTAGAACGAACCCAGGTCGCCGAGCATCACGCTTTCGCCGCTCTGCATGTGGCGCGTCATCACGGAGATGAGGTTATCGACCCCGTTCTTCACGTCGCCCGGGGAGAGGGACGACAGTTCGGCTACCTCCTCGGCCATCGTGTCGAGGGTGACGGTACCGGTGGTTTTCACTTGAGGGTGGAAGAGCTTCTTACCCTCCTTGTTGGCAATCGTGGATTGCCGCACGGAATAAAGTACAGGCATAAATTTAAACTAAAAACTAAAAACTAAAAGTTAAAAACTAAAAACTAAAAACTAAAAACTAAAAACTAAAAATTCATTCTTCTGCTACGAGCTGTAACCACAGATTCTCACAGATTGCTACCGATGAGCACAGATTGGACATTCCGTAGCCCTCACGCACGACAAAAAGAGAAATCCGTGAAAATCGGTCTCCATCCGTGAAATCTGTGGTTACTAATCACATTGCAAAGATACGACCTCCGCCAGGGGTGGTCGGGCGCTTGCCTACTTTCGCGACAATAGCGCACAATATTGTGCAATAAAGTACTTTAACGCACTTTATTCATCCATATTATGAAACTTTTTCCATCAATCATTTGCTGATTCAAGAAGTAAAACCTACCTTTGTCGCACGAATGGAATCAAAAAGCAATTCTATGAAGACTGTTACTATCGACCAGAACATATACAATGGCGCTGCATCGTTTGCACACGAGAACAACATCAGCGTAGAAAGTATCATTGAGCAAGGTATCATGCTGTTTATCAATAGGGCACAACGCTCTACGAAGCATCATCCTGAGGTCAGTGATGAGGAAGCCTTGAGGTTTGTTTCCAGCCTATCAGCAAAGGGAGGGAGACCGGTACCTGCTGATGAGGATGGTAGGGATGCACGCACTGACAAGTATCTGCTATGAGAGTCTTTGTAGATACTAACATCCTGATAGATTTGGTTTGCGGTATGACTACGAAGATGTCAAGCAACAACTCATCAGAATCTCCAACTTTGTAGAAGTAGTTGATTTAAAAGCCTTCACCTCAATATCAGCCCTTGAAAGCCAGTGGTCTGACTACGAGGATGCAGTTCAGTGCTTTACAGCCACAAACGAAGCATCAGATTGTATTGTCACAAGAAACAAGAAAGACTTCCAGAAAGCGTCTATACCCATCTATACTTTGGGGGATTTTTTTGCATTATATCCCTTCTGACCAGATAAATAAAATAAGATAATCATCTGCTTTTTCTTGTCAAATCAGTTGCTTAATTCACTGGAAATGTGTATCTTTACAGAAAATTCGTAAATATACTACAGCAATGAAAGCAATGCTTAAGAGCGAGCTGGCCCGTATGGCGGGCGTCAGCCGCAACACACTCGGCACGTGGCTGGAAAGCCGCAGCGAGGATCTGACTCGCATGGGGTACCGCAAACGGATGCGACTGCTCCCACCCCACATCGTGCGCTACATCCTGCGCGAATACGGCATCGTGGATGAGGACTCCTGAACTGTTTGACTTCCACGACTGAAGAGTTTGATATTCACGGCTGAAGAGTTAACTCCTCAGCCGTGAACAGTTAACTCCCCAGCCGTCACGGGTAACACCTGTAGTTACTATGTTTGCATCATGCAAAAGGCTTCGCTCGTCGGGACGGGTGG
>JBJEKT010000084.1:0-44514 GCA_051878775.1 Bacteroides sp.
GCAAAACAGGGTCCGATCAACCGGTGGAACTGAGAAGCGAGGAGGTGCAGGAGCCATGTCTGCCGCTGAGCGCAAGCAGCTTGATGTGCGCTATGCCCACGAGTTCTCGTTCGCCATGGACTTCAAGATTATCCTGCGCACGTTCACGGCTTTTATCCAGAAAGAGAATGTCTAACCCCAAGATAACGATTTAGTAGAGATGAACTACACAAAGACGAACTATATGAAATGGATTCAGCTAGCCGCCTGCCTGCTTTGCCTAGCCGCGGCCACCCCACTATATGCCCAAGAGAACATAGACCAAAGCCAACGTATCAAGCTGCTCGACGCCCTCAAAGAGGCCGATGCAGCACTGGACTCTATGTCAACGGGAGTACCTACGGGGATTGAGAAGATTCAGTTGCCACCCCTACAGGTGTTTTTGGATGCTGTGACAGAGAATGCCACTGTAAAAAAAGCCCGAAGCGAATTGGAAGAAGTCAAAAACGAATACCAATTGCAGAAACGTGACTGGTGGAACAACATTCGTATTAATGGTTCTTATTCTTATGGTAGATATAACATCCTTAGCAATAACAGTGATGAATATACGCCGTTGTATCAAACAAGTATGGCCAGCGCACAACACAACTTCAGCGTCGGAGCAAGTGTAAGCATTCCATTGGGTGACTTTACCAACAGAAAACTTAAGCTGAAAAGATACCGTTATGACATTGAACAACTCCAATATCAACAAGAAGAAGTGATGGAGGAACGTAGATTAAGAGTGTTAGAAGCATATAACCAGGTAACTATCCAATTGGCAACAATTGGCGCAAAAGCAGAAACTGCTGCACTATATAATGCGCAGATGAAAATCAATGAATACAATTTTGTTCAGGGTAAATTAGACATTAATACACTTTCGATTGAAAGAGGACGACGTTCTGGCGCAGTAACAGCATATGAGCAAAGCAGAGTTGAGCTACATAATTCTATCATTTTGCTTGAGATGCTGACTAATGTAAAGATTATCAAAGATTAAAAAGAGAAAAATGGATATATTACTATTCGTATCACAATTTCTTTACCGCATACGTTATAAAGTAGTGTGGGGCTCACTTATTGTGACTGGACTGGTGGTCTATTTTACTCAATTTCTGCCTTACAGCTATAGTGTTAGGGGAAGTATCTATACAGGTGTATCTACGCAAACATCATTAGATGGTACTTCTGTCAATTATGCGGCTATAGGAAGTTCTTTTGACAACCTTATAAATATAGGTAAATCACAACAGACACTTCAAGAGGTATCTCTTCGATTATTAGCTAATGCGTTTACTTATGGTGAGGAGTGGAATGACAACCGATACATCCAAGCTAAGCATTACCGCCAATTAATTGAAATTACCCCTAGAGAAGTTTTGGCTCTTGCAGACCGTAAGGATGTTAACAAGACGCTCGAACATCTGAAAGGTTACAAAAAAGAAGACCGCTTCAATTTTATATATAAGGTATTGAATAGCAATTCTATACCGTTTTACAGTCTAAGTGCATTAGACCAAATCGACATACGCCGTGCTGATAATAGTGACATCCTTCACATTTCATATACTTCAGCCGATCCAGGTATGACCCAACAAACAGTTGAATTTCTCATAGAGGAGTTAAAAAAAGCGTATGAGATTCTACGTTTTAAAGCAACGAACGATGTTATTGCATATTTTGAAGATCAGGTTAGAAAATCAAAACAGGAACTGAATAAAGAAGAAGATGACTTAATGTATTACAATGTTCGTGAGCAAGTTATTAACTATGGAGAGGAAACAAAAGCTCTGGCAGGTACACGTTATGAGGTTGATGACAGATTGGAATTAGCGGAACGGACGTACGAAAGCGCCATTGCTCTTAGAAAAATGCTAGATAAACGTATGGACATAAGAGCCAATATTATCCGAAACAATTCTGCCTTGCTTAACGAACTAAACAGGGTTAGCACTTTGAATCAAGAAATCATGGAATATGAAATATTCAATCCTGCAAGCGATCAAAGCGGAAACAAGAAAAGGAAAGAGTTAGCAGAAACTGAAAAAAGAATCAGCCAAATATCTGACAGTTTGAACAACTTCAATTTTACAAAGGAAGGTGTTGGTATTGAAGACATGGTCAATGAATGGCTAGCAGCTTGTGTAAACGAAGCGAAAGCAAAAGCGGAAATGGACGTTTTAAAACGCAGACAAGAAAGTATCATGGAACATTACGCACGGATGTCACCAGTTGGGACACAAGTGAATCGTAAAGAAAGAGCTGTGGGCATAGCGGAAGACAACTACCGCATCCAATTGGACGGTTTAGCCAAGGCAAATATGCGTCTAAAGAATATTGAAATGAGTACGAGCAACCTGCAGACAGTAGCTCCTCCTCCTTACCCTTTAGCCGACAATGGACGCAATAGAATGATGTATGTGTTGGTAGCTTTTTTGGGCAGCATACTCTTTATTATCACCTTCTGCCTTATTATCGAAGTATTAGATAGGACGTTGCGTGACTCACTCCGTGGACAACGGCTCAGTGGTCTTCCTGTCATTGCCGCCTTCAATGGCATCAGTAACCTGAAGTACCGCGGCTTCTTAAAAGCATGCAACCGTATGGCTGCTGCATACAGCTGCCGCAGGTTGAATAAATACCTTCGTCCTGGTGAAACAAGTGTAATAAGCTTAATAAGCATAAATGCACGTGAAGGCAAAAGTTTCTTAGCTAAATACTTTGCCGATTACTGGCGTAAAGAGGGCCTTACTGTTCGCATAGTTGACCATAACGTTGATTTTATCGCACAAGACAAGAATTATACTCAGGCTAAGTGCCTTAGTGATTTTTGGGTAAAGAATGAAGCTGAAACCCAACCGGATATTGTTATTGTTGAGTACCCATCACTACAAATTGCTAGTTTACCTCTTCCAGTGCTACATGAGTCTGATATTACTCTTCTAATAGCCAATGCTCAACGTTTATGGAGAGATAGTGATACCACCTTGATTACATCGATAAAAGAGAGCCTTGAAGATAAGCCATTTATGCTTTATCTCAACAATGCAGATAGAGAAGTGGTAGAATCATTTACAGGAGAGCTCCCTCCCAAGATGCCGCTTCATTCCTTGTTTAGCCGTCTATTCCAATTCGGCCTAACGTCTCAGAAAGCTGCAATTAAGTAATAATACCGTTATGAACATAAATAGCTCATATCAATCGCCTAAATTATCTCCAAAAGTACTGCTGAATCTGTTGTTATTTCTTGGATTAGCAAGCATCTCCATTGCTATTATTGAACAACAGATTGCTGTTGCATTGGCAATCGTCACCTTACCTTTGGGAATCTATCTGATTGGTTATGGGTTCATCAATCCAGGATTTATCTATTTATTATATGCAACTTATTCATTTTTTTTCACTACTATCAGTCGGTATGCGCATGTGAATCAACTAAGTGCCGGATTAGATGCAATTTTATTTTACGGTATTATTTCATTAATATTTTTAAATTATTACAAAAAGGGTAGTGTTAATTGGAAAAGTGCAATCAATATATTAACCATAAGTTATGTTCCATGGATGTTTATGGCCCTCTTACAATTAAGCAATCCTGGCACAGATAGTGGTGGAGTCTTTTTGGGCATACGAGTTTGGATATTTCGAACATTCGGTTTATACATATTCCTGTCCGTGCTGTCTAATACTAACAGAGCTTTACGTATTGGATTAAATACTATTGCCGTATTTACCATATTTGCTTTTGCCAAATTAGCATGGCAAAAATATATAGGTTTTGATAACGCAGAACTTCATTGGTTATTTGCAGAGGGAGGAGCTGTAACACACATCATAGGAACTGGTGTTCGGTATTTTTCATACTTCACAGATGCAGCCAATTTTGGATGTTTTATGGGTGCAGCAAGTCTCTTATATGGTATTGTAGGATTTCATAAAGAATGGGGTAAAGCCAAAATTCTATACCTTAGTGTAGCACTTTTAGCTTTTTTGAGCATGTTCATATCTGGAACAAGAGGAGCTTTAATTATTCCTGTAATTGGGTTGATGCTATATACCTTATTGTGTAAAAGATTTAAAATTATTATTATCACAGCATTAACAGGTATCTTATTCTTCTCATTTTTTGCATTCACAAATATTGGGAATGGAAATGAATATATTCGCCGTGCACGTTCAGCCTTTCATAAATCAGAAGATGCCTCCATGAATGTTCGTTTACAGAACAGAAAGGAAATTGCTCAATACATAGCCAATCATCCTTTTGGGGCAGGTATTGAGGGCTCTATAGCAAAACTATGGTTAAACGAAGACGGAACATACACATTGGGCACCCTTCCTTCGGACTCCTATTTCGTACAGATTTGGATTCAAACGGGAACCTATGGCTTAGTTATTTTCTTATTAATATGCGGTATAATAATTATCGAAGGCTGTCGCATTGTCTTATTTAAAATAAAGGATAAACTTCTACAACAAACAATGGCTGCTTTTACTTGCACCACATTAGGCATCTGGGCTTCAGGTTATACAGGAAATAATCCCGGAATGCCTCCAACAGATTTTATAATTCCTGCCATGATGGCCTTTGTTATGAATGGTGCAACCATTGATAAAGAAATTGCTCAAAAGAAATTATTGACTACTAAAACAAACAACGCTATATGACCGACTTATTTAACATATTCAATCCCGAATGGTGGATGAATGAGAACAACAGTGCTCTTGAGATCTCCGATGCTGTTCTCTTCTTGCTTTGCTGCATACCTGTGGCATACCTCTTTATCTGTGCCCTCTTCTCACTTGGCAAGTACAAGAACCCCTACCCTCCTGCCAATGTGCAACATCGGTTCCTCGTACTCTTCACGGTGCTTAATGATGGTAAGGAGGTGATTGAGTCGATCAATGCGTTTATTGACACGCAGCTTTACCCACGCGAGAAGTACGACATTGCTGTGGCTGCTACGGGATTGAGCGAGGATGACCTCATCACGCTGCTGCAGATGCCTATCAACATCGTGATTCCCGACCGTGAGGATTGCACCAAGGTGTATGCCATCCAGCAGGTGATGGAGCGCTATTCACCGAATGAATATGACATGATTGTGATACTCAACAGCGACAATCAGATTGTTCCTAATGCTTTGGATCTCTTCAACAACGCTTATTACTCAGGGTGTGACTCCATTCAGGCCCACCGTATCACCCGCAATCTCGATACAAGCATCGCTGTGCTGGGCGCTGTCAGTGAGGAAATCAACAATAACCTCTTCCGCAAAGGCCATACACGCATGGGATTCTCATCAGCCCTCATCGGGTCGGCCATGGCGTTCGACTTTGCAATCTTCCACGAGATTGCTCCCTCGATGAAGGGAGGCGATACCTCCACAGCCATGGAGATTGCACTGCTGAATCAGAATATCTATACCGAGTACCTGGAAGAGGTGGTATGCTACAGCCGTAAGGAAGACAATGATGAACAGTATCAGAAGCGCCGTAAGCAATGGTCGCAGGGACGGTACTACACTCGCAGATACGCCATGCTACATCTGCCACTTGCCATGCTGCGAGGCGAATGGGACCTTGCCAACAAGCTCTTCCAATGGAGCATCCCTTCGCGCTTCACGCTGATTGTGCTACTGGCTCTACTGACCCTCATCATCACCGTTGCTGATTGGACGCTCTGCTTCAAGTGGTACTTCCTCTTCCTGGCACTAATCTTCGCCTTTGTCATGGCACTGCCCGAGGGTGAAATCAACCGTCGCTTCCGTCACGCCATTTGGGTAATGCCTTATCTGATTCTGAAATCCGTATCCTCACTACTAATCAATAGATTGCCTAAACGTAAAAAGAAAACTACCCATGAAGATAGCCATTGAAGCCCAACGTATCTTCCGTAAAGACAAGCACGGAATGGATTTTGTGGCACTCGAGACCATCCGAGAGCTACAACGGAGAGAAGATGACAACGATTATTATGTGCTGGTCGCTCCAGGGGATGATCCTTGCCTGGACCAGTCGCTCAACGTACATATTGTGGAGGTGAAGTGTCCTACCTATCCGCTGTGGGAACAGGTTGCCCTGCCCTATGCACTGAAGAAACTGGATGTAGATTTGCTGCATTGCACTTCCAACACAGCTCCCTTGTGGTGTCCTGTCCCTTTGGTACTGACCCTACATGACATCATCTACTTGGAGCCTCGCGCTCACCGTAGCTCCTCGTGGTATCAGGAGATGGGATGGCATTACCGCAGATTTGTGGTACCTCGCATCCTCTCAAAGTGCAGCCGCATTCTTACTGTTTCCCTTTTTGAGCGAAAGCGCATCCTTGATGCACTTCATCTGCCTGCAGAGCAAGTAGAGACGGTTTACAATGGGTATAATCCCCGGTTCCGTCCTTTACAAAAGGAGGAAACGCTGGCCATCAAGCACTACATGCCCCATGATGACTTCCTCTTCTTCCTGGGCAATACGGATCCTAAGAAGAATACAAGAGGGGTGCTTCACGCCTACGCCAAATACTTGGAATGCTCAGGTCGTCAGCGTCCGTTGTTGATTGCAGACCTGAAGGAGGAGTATCTAGACACACTGCTCAGGGAAGAACACTTGGAGCATATCCGTCACAACATCTTCTGTCCTGGCTATATCCGTAACGAGGACTTACCCAGTATCTACAACTCGGCGTTCGCATTCCTTTATCCTTCGCTGCGCGAAAGTTTCGGCATCCCAATGATAGAAGCTATGGCTTGTGGCACGCCAACTATCGTTTCCAACACTTCTGCCATGCCTGAGGTGGCTGGTGAAGGAGCACTACTGGTAGATCCCTTTAAACCAGAGACGATAGCCGATGCCTTGATTCAGCTGGAAAGCGATGAGCAGTTTAGAAATGAACTGATTGCTTACGGTTTACAGCAGGCACAACGCTATTCCTGGAAATCTACGGCAGAGGCTTGGGTCAAGATTTACGAAGAAGTGCTGAATAGTACCAATTATCATTAATGCGAGTTTGATATGAAAGGTCTCTTCCTCATGTTCTACGGCTTCAATGCCTTCAATGGTATCAGCAAAAAGATTGCATACCAGGTTGAGGCTTTGCGCCATAATGGGATAGAAATGCAGATTTGCCACTACGAGACATCAGTAGTAGATGGCACTCGTACCTGGATGATTGATGATAAGGTGTTGCATTGCTTTGGCAACAGCATCTGGGGGAAAATACGCAAACGACTAGATTACAGGTTTATATTAGATTACATCCGAAAGGAGCGATTTGATTTTGTATATTGGAGAAGTGACCATAATGCCAATCCATTTACTATTCATTTTGCTAAACAAATCTGTAATTTGAATGTAAAAATAGTGGTAGAGATACCTACCTATCCATATGATCAGGAATACATTAACCGAAAAATAGGGATCTGGATAGAACGCCATTATAGACACCAATTCTATAGATACATAGATCGTATCGTAACCTTCAGCAATGATGACGAGATTTTCAGTTGCCCCACTATACGGATATCCAATGGCATCGATTTCAGTCAGATTCCTCTTCGCACAAAGTTACACGACATCAGCAAGGAGCTGCATCTTGTAGCAGTGGCTGAAATACACTACTGGCATGGGTATGACCGGCTGATTGAAGGACTTCACCGCTACTACCTCTCCAATCCTGAGTATAAGGTCTATTTCCATTTAGCTGGTCCTATATCAGGTGAACGTGAACAACATGAAGTAGCTGATGCAGTCACCAGATACCACTTAGAAGAGTACGTTAGCCTCTACGGTCCCCTGCATGGTGAGGTATTGGAACAGCTATTCGACAAGGGGGACTTTGCCATCGGTAGCTTAGGGAGGCACAGAAGCGGTATCACCCATATCAAGACGTTGAAGAACCGAGAGTATGCTGCTAGAGGATTCGCCTTCGCCTACTCCGAATGCGATGACGACTTTGATGCCATGCCCTATGTCCTGAAGGTTCCTGCTGATGAAAGTCCCATTGACATACAGCAAGTCATTAACTTCTGTCATGCTCAAACCATGCAACCTCAAGCCATCCGCGAGAGCATCAGCCACCTCTCCTGGGATGAACAAATGAAGAAGGTCGTGGAGTACCTCAAATAATTATAATCGTCAACAGTAATTAAAAAAACACATAACAATATTACCCTCTCCCACCTGATAATACTCTCATAACAATGGGAAAGTACTTTGAAAGAATCCAATATGTAAAATAAACCACCAATAGCACTATGATAACAGATGCCAAATAGCTTATTATCATCTGGCAATCACTACTTTCTTCTATATCTTTTAAGGAGAATCGTCGAATGAAGCGAAGCAATGGTTCATGAGTCACATAAACAAAAAAAACAAGAAGCAAAAATACTTGGATAGTCACGAACATACCCTTTGTCAACCAAACAAGAAATAACAATAAGAACAAACGGAGTCCCGAACATAATTTCAGCCCGATGAAACCAAAAGCTTATAGAATAATTCATGAAGGCTAAATCTAAAAAAGAAAACAATAGAAACCATATAACGATTGTCCGACGATATTGACTTACATTCTTAACCAAACTCATATCATGCAAACTAAAGTATGCCCCAAAGCAGAAGAAAAAAAATAGTATTTGCCTCACAATACCATCGTGAACCAAAGAACCATATAAGAGCCATAACATATAGAAGATAATGGTTCAACCTACTAATAAGAACATAAACTAAAGGAGCTATTATAACCATTACCATTAAATTTCGAACATACCAAAGTGGAATAACGAAAGGATATTCTGATTGTTTTGCAGCCCAAAAAGCTCTTAAAAAATCATTCCATGTATAATTGTGCACTAAAATCCGTCCTTCATTAAAAGATTCTCGTACTACAGGAAAGCACTCTGCGAAATAAAAGACTACTAAAAAAATCGAAATCCAAAGTACGTATGGAACAAACAAAGAGCGAAAACGTCGTTTTAGTTTGGACGTATAACTATCAAACGTTTGCTAATATCCTTTAAAAAACAAATACCCTGATATTACGGAAAAAACGGGGATACCTAACTCTCCAAACTGCCAGCTAAAAAGCCTTGTAATTACAGAATAGACAGGCAATGAAGACACATTCTGACAAGCTCTTACAGAAGTATAACTATGGAGCATCAAAACAGAAATCATCATCGCAAAACGAACAATGTTCAATATTGAAGATTCATTATTACTCATGGATGGCTTATATTTTTTTGCAAAATTAGTAAAAAAGTTAGGACTACCACCTTACATACAGTATTTTTATGCGCGATAATAAAAATAAATTATATCACAATATTTGGCTAATCCAAAATTATTGCATATATTTGGCACGAATTTATTAAAATAGAGCTTATTAACAGGTAGATAAATATTAATTATGATTCCCAAAACAATCCATTATTGTTGGTTTGGAAACAAACCCATCTCAAGAGATTTAAGAATGTGCATGGACACATGGAAAAAAATTCTTCCTGACTACTCTTGGAGGAAATGGAGTGAGAAGGACTTCGACATGAATACGATTCCATGGACGAAAGAAGCATACGAGGCTCATGCTATGGCATTTGTAGCAGATTATGTTAGACTATATGCGCTCTATCACGAGGGTGGAATTTATATGGACACAGATGTATGGATGAAAAAATCATTTGATCCAATGCTCCAACATGGGTTCTTCACAGCCATCGAATTTCATCCTGAAATGATTGATGCAGACGAATTAGCTGCAACAAGAATAAACCCAGATGGTTCGAACCATTATCCAGGAGTACGAGTCCCTGGAGTCGGTTTGTTATCTGCAGTAATTGGTGCCGAGAAAGGACATCCTTTTCTCAAAACGGCTATGGAATTCTATGAGAAAAGACACTTTATACAACCTGATGGAAGTTGGTACACTTCGGAAATAGCCCCCGATGTATTAGCATTGTCTGCAGAAAAATATGGATTAAAGTATAACAAAGACATACGACAGGACTTACAAGAGCGCATGGTTATCTACCCTTCTCGCATCATGGGAGCAGCCTATACCCAGATTACAAAAGACACCGTTGCCGTACATTTAAGCAAAGGAAGCTGGAGGAAAAGGACCATACTTCGTAGTATATTAACTAGGTTCAACTTTTACCGTAAAATTTTCAAATCAAAATAGTTCTCCACAAAAAACAAGCCCGTTTTGAAAGAAGGACTCCACATCAGCACTCCTCACAGGCCATCATCTCCACCCCGCGATAAACCACACAAATCTTGTGGAGAATGGTATGACCGATGCTGCCAGCCACAACCGTGCTTTCAGCATAACGGCATACCTGTGCCTTGGCCTGCTCTAAAGCAGCAGACACTTGTTCGTCATTAGCCTGACTCCTAAGATATTTAAGTTCGATGATATAAGCATGGGCTATGTCTTGATATACCTCATAGAGTGGACGAAGGAATATATCGGCATACCCACCTTGATTATCTAGCTCTGATATAGGACGATAGAAACTGCACTGACTGGTAAGAGCCAACGTATAACCATGAACAAAGGCTTCACCTTTCTGACGGTCACGTTGCGATGCAAAGGTGTGAATACTTTCGGCTATATACTGAAAGAACGGTTTATAATCCCCATCGAAAGCCATGCCTTCCTCCAATACACTGAGACGATGGCTATCTGGCCGTAAGTCATTCTCATGATAATTGTCAAGCAGATAGGTGTATATCTGCTCTCTAATTACCTCATTAGGAATAATCAACTTGGGCTTGCCCCGATGTACACCTCCAATAGTCACCAAACCAAAATAATAGAGCAGACTAACAAAATTGTCTTCTTTAGCAATACTTTCGGCAGGGAAACCCTCTTTCAACTCCCCTATGATGTAGCCCTGCGACACCAACGTCTGGATGACGGAAGCATCGTGCGTGAACTCCTTGTCCTTGCGGATAAGCATACGGAGCTTGTTGTAGTCCACACGGATATTCTCCTCCAGCATCTTACTGGGGATGCGGCAGTCGTTCTCGAGATACTTGTACATGAAGGAGAGCACCATGTTGGAGTTGTACATCGTCGTTTCACCACAGGCATCTACGGAAAAACAGTAGTTATCGTAGTAGGGCTTCATCACCCCGATGAGTTCATCCACCGTATGATGAAACGCATAATGCTGCGAATAGTAGGTCAGCATCTCACGCACTTCATGCTCCGTAAACCCAACCATCTCATTGAATCCATAGGCCTGAGAGTAGTTGGTACCGATATTGAATCCACTGGTCAGGTCATCAAGGGTGACAGGACTGACCCCGGTGATGAAAACGCGTTCAATGGAAGAATAGGTACCTGCCTTGATGGTGTTAAAGAAGGTACGTAGATAACCTGTGCCATGCGTTTCCTGCTTGTATTCATCGAGCCGCGCCGTATCAGAGAGGATGTGGTTCGTGAAATGATCGTACTCATCAATGAAGATATAAATCTTCCGCCCATGCCTGCTACATACATCGCACAGATAATACAGCTGTTCCACTCCCCCATTCTTCTTGTTCAGCTCCTCCTTTGTGTCCTGAGGCAGCAAGGAGGCATACGTATCACAAAATGAGTTGAAGCACATGCTACAGTGGGCATCCAGTGCCTGACGGTAGTTTCCCAACTCAGCATCGATGACGGCAAAGTTGAGGTAGATGACGAGATACTTGTTGCGGTTAGGCGTAGGGTGATTGCCGATGTAGAGCCCACCATAAAGGCGGTCAAATTGATCCGCCTTGTTGATGTCGTAGTAATGCTGCAACATCGAGACAGTCAAGCTCTTACCGAACCGTCGTGGACGGATGAAGAAGAAGTAGCGGTTGGCATCCTCTATCTTCTCAATGAACCGCGTCTTATCGACATAGTAATAGTTGTCCTCGCGGATGGCCACGAAGTTCATCATACCGTAGGGTATGCGGCGGGGTTTATGAGCTGTCTTATCCATAGCACGAATCATTATCAGCCGCAAAATTACAAAATAAAGTGATACTGCCAAATGTTTTGAACCGTTATCATAGAGCCCTCTACAGATTATTTTTTGCGTCATTTTGTTGCCATGTTGCAACACTCATTGATAAACAGTACGTTACGGGTGGCAACAAGGGTGGCAACAACCTGAATTTTGGTGCAAAACTGGCAAAATAGGGACTATTTTACTACTATTTGATGCTCTTTACCTGCAAAAACAGTGATACATCTCACACCTCATCTGGACTCATGTTACATTCTGTCCAGACCTATTCGGAAAGTTTTCCGGACCTACTCGGACAAACGTCCGGACTTGTTGGACAGTACTGTACTGAATACTTTGCACACCCTGTAATAATCGACAATAGGCAAATAATAAAGAAAAAGACTTGCTCAATTGAAAGAAAAATTCTACATTTGCAAACGATTAAAAACAGTAAAGTCATGGAAGATAGACCAGCAAAACGAGAAGAGCAAAGTTATGAGCAGCCTTAAGCAACAGATGATGTCGGGCGTGATGTACACCGCCGTAGCTAAATATTCAGGCATCGTCATCTCCCTGGTGGTGATGGCGGTACTGGCCCGTCTGCTTACGCCCGATGACTTCGGCGTAGTAGCCATCGCCACGGTCTTCATCGCCTTCTTCGAACTCTTCACCAACATCGGCTTTTCATCCGCCATCATACAAAACAAAGAGCTGACCACCAAAGACCTCAGCAACATCTACAGCTTCACGCTATGGATGGGACTCGGGCTAAGCCTCCTCTTCTTTGCCTCCTCTTGGGGAATCGCTTCGTATTACGGAAACAGCACCCTGCGCTCCATCTGCCAAATACTCTCCGTCAACCTGTTCCTCTCTTCCGCTTCCATGGTGCCCAACACGCTATTCTACAAAGAGAAGCAATTCAAGCTCTTGGCCATCCGAACGCTCTGCATCCAACTCATCACGGGGGCTACAGCCATCTTTGCTGCCTGGCAGGGAGCAGGACTCTACACCCTAACCATTCAACCACTACTCTCGGGTCTGCTTCTCTACCTCATCTCCATCAAGTATCATCCTGTGCGTCCCGCGTTTACGCTAGGTCTAGAAAGCATCCGCAAAATCTGGGGTTACTCCATATACCAGTTCCTGTTCAACATCATCAACTACTTCACAAACAACCTAGACAAATTACTGATCGGCAAATATCTTGGTATGGACTTACTTGGATATTACGAAAAGTCATACCGCACGATGATGCTCCCTGTGCAGAATATAACGTATGTAATCACCCCTGTACTTCACCCTATCCTCAGTGACTACCAAAACGACATCCAGCAACTACGCATTTCTAACGAGAAAATTGTCCACCTATTGTCATTATTCGGATTTCCAATCAGTATCTTATCCTATTACTGTGCTAACGAGGCCATTCTGATACTTTTCGGAGAGCAATGGCATGCTGCAGTTCCTGTATTTCAAATTCTTTCGCTCACAATTGGTATTCAAATGATTCTCTCGTCCTCAGGTTCATTCTATCAGTCAGGAGGTAACACCCGTTCTATGTTTTACTGTGCGGTGTTTGCCTCCACAACTACCGCTTTAGGACTTTGCATCGGCATCTTTTATTTCAAATCACTTATAGCCACATCATGGTGTATTGTGCTGTCTTTCATACTCAGCTTTATCCAGTGCTATACCTTACTTTACAAAAGGGTCTTTTCTCATTCGATGGCCTCCTTTTATAAACAAATTCTTTCGGCCATCATACTTTCATCTATCCTGTTCGTATGTTTATGGGCAGTAAAACCACTGATACAAGACACCAGCTATATTACCTCACTAGCAATTAAATCTATCATATTTCTACTAATTTACGCAATATTTATACGTCTATCTGGCGAATACCGTATTTTAGTACCAATATTTAAACGAAACAAATAACACTTAAACAATTACTATCATGGCAGATTTTTATTACTCTTCATCAAAATCTACACTTCCGCAAAAAATATTCCAAATCTACGCCAAAACAGATTTACTTGAAAAGAACGTTCTAATTTACAGAAATTATGAGAGCGAGCATTACGAATATAAAGGCAATTCAGCTTACATCGTGGGTACTGCACAAGTAATCGACAAGGATAAAGACACATTCATTTACGAGGTTTTAGATGATTTCAATGAAGGAAAATTGCCGATAATCCAGAAAAAACTAATTGGACAGTATATTCTTCTAATCTACGCCAACGAAAAGTGGTATATTCATTCCGACTTTATGAATATCCGCTCAATTTACTATGATTTAGAAAAAGGCGAAGTATCTTCGAATTTTGGAGCCTTGTCTTCATTCCATACGGGATTCGAAGACGATTATACATCCTTAGAGTTTCAAGCCATGGATAAATGCCTTTATCCTGTCACACTTGGCAATACGACTTCTATTAAGTCAATTCTGAGACTGCAACCTTGCCAATATATTGTGATTGATAAAGAAATAATGGTGAGAGATTTCACTATCAATATCAACAACAAGAAAATCGAACCAGCTGAAGCATGTGCTGACACAACACTATCTTTGCTTTCAAGCATTATTCGCAAGTATGCTGATTTTCGCGCTGTTTCCACTATCACTGGAGGATACGATAGTCGGTTGATATCCTCTCTTTGCGCCTCTCTTATCCCCAATCTGGATTTGAGGATTTCTACGATTGAAGATAAAGGCTTTGTTGATTTATCCATTGGAAAACTTGTGGCCGAGAAACTCGGAAAAAGATTGCGCATTTACAAAACAACCCCAAAAGCAGACAAAGACGAGTATTGTTACTTAACGCATGGGCTCTCAAAAGAGAACAACTTAATCATTATGGGAATGATAAAGCACACCTCTGATTATCAAATAGGTTTTGGAGGTACCATGGGCACTGAACTGTATTCATCAATCTCATACCACCATAAGGAAGAACTTATTGATTCCTTTGTTAAGACTGCTTCCTGTCAAGTATCTGACAATGATAAATTTATCCAATCGTTCCGTCATGCTTTAGAAAAACAAATCAATTACATTGAGAATCATATTCTTCTTGAGGAGAAGAATCCACGTGATCTTGTCAGACTATTCTTAGTCTTCATGACAGCGCGATTTTCATCGCCTTTACTTTCATTATCAGATATTTACGGACATCAATTTGAACCCTATGCCACATTTCCCATCATAGAGAATGGATTGCAGATTCCATATCATTATCAAGGTGACAGCAAAACCTTTGGCAGATTCTACCTCATTCCCAAATTAATAATGAAGAAGGTAAACTATAAAGTAGGTAGCATAGATACCACACATCACCAGCCTCTACTTCCATTGTCCTTATGGACATTACCCCACTATGTCATTGGTAAATTAAAAACAAAGTTTAGAATGTTTGGCAACAACAGATAATGTATATATCCTACTATTAGTGCAAATTTTTGAGTGAACTGTTCAAGGAAGCTTAGAGTGAACTTTTGAGTGAACTTCACAGAGAAGTACTAATTGTATCATCTTTATCGAACAGGAAAATCACAACAGAAAGTAATCACCATCACACCACAGAAGGGTTTTAATCAGAAAATGAACGTCATAATTTGGCTATCTCAAAATAAACCAATACCTTTGAACTCAGATTAAGAAGATGTTATTATGAAATACCCGATAGGAATACAGAACTTTGAGCAAATCATCACCGAAGGTTTTGTCTATGTGGATAAAACCTCTTTGGTACACCAGCTGGTGACGAACGGACAAATCTACTTTCTGAGTCGCCCACGTCGCTTTGGTAAAAGTCTGCTTATTTCTACGCTAAAGAACTATTTCTTAGGAAAGAAGACACTCTTCAAGGATTTGGCCATCGCCAAACTAGAAGAGAAATGGCTTACGTACCCCGTATTTCATATAGACTTCAATGGAGGCAACTTTACCCAATCGGAAGGGCTGACCGATATGCTGGAAAACTACCTCTGCCAGTGGGAACAACAGTTCGGGAGGTCACCCTACAGCCAAGCCATCGGCAACCGATTCATCTACGTACTACAGCAAGCCCACCTTCAAACAGGACAACGAGCCGTCATCCTGATAGACGAATACGACAAGCCCATTCTCGATGTACTGAAGTCAGACATCACAGCCACCTACGACGGGCGTGAAGTATTGCTCGAGGAGAAGCACCGCGAGATATTGAAAGCCTTCTACTCCGTATTCAAAGCAGCCAACGAGCACCTGAAGTTTGTGCTCCTTACAGGCGTAACCAAGTTCTCACAAGTCAGCATATTCAGCGGTTTCAACCAGCCTGCCGACATCAGCCTTGATGCCCGCTACGAATCCCTATGTGGAATCACCAAAGAGGAGGTGGAACAATACTTCCAGGACCCCATCCAGGAGATGGCTCAAAAGTACGGCATCGATAGCGGAACAATCAAGAAAATGCTGAAAGAGCAATACGACGGGTACCACTTCAGTGAGAACCTGACAGACATATTCAATCCCTTCAGTCTGCTCAATGCATTGGCAACTAAAAGAATTGACGACTATTGGTTTCGCACAGGTACACCCACCTACTTAGTACGCCTGCTCGAAAACACCAAAGAGAACCTCAATGAACTGACAGGACGATACTACGATTCCAGCGAATTCATTGATTACAAAGCAGACATAGAGAAGCCCCTGCCCATGTTTTATCAAAGTGGCTACCTCACTATCAAGAGCTATAACTTTGAGCAAAACACATTCCTACTTGATTTCCCCAATAAGGAGGTTAAATACTATTTGAAGAAATCGAAATAATACACTAATCTATAATTTAATCATGATTCCTAAAACAATTCACTATTGTTGGTTTGGCAATAAACCCATATCGAAAGACCTTAGAATCTGCATGGAAACATGGAAAAAAATCCTTCCCGACTATACTTGGCATCTTTGGAATGAACGTAATTTCGATGTGAATATGATCAACTGGACAAAAGAAGCATACGAGGCTGAAGCCTTGGCTTTTGTATCTGATTATGCTAGACTATTTGCATTATATCATGAAGGTGGTATATACATGGACACAGATGTATGGATGAAAAAGCCTTTTGGTACCATGTTAAATAATAGGCTGTTTACTGCAATTGAATATCATCCTGAAATGATTGAAGCAGATGATAAAGCGACAACTAGACTTGACCCTGACGGTAGTAATCACTATCCTGGAGTAAGAGTGCCCGGTATAGGATTACTCTCAGCTATTATAGGTGCTGAAAAAGGTCACCCATTTCTTAAAACAGCTATGGAATTTTATGAGAATCATCACTTCATCCTACCAGATGGTACTTGGTACACATCAGAAATAGCTCCTGACGTTTTAGCACTTGCTGCTGAACAATACGGGTTGAAGTACAACAAAGATACCATTCAATTTTTAAAAGATAATATGGTAATATATCCTTCACGCATACTGGGAGCTGCATATACTCAAAAGACAAACGATACTGTTGCAATTCATCTCAGCAAAGGAAGTTGGAGAAAACGGACACTATTGCGCAGTTTATTAACGCGAGTTAATATTTTTAGAAAAATTCTTATGGTTAAACTATAATATTGATAACAATGATTCTTACATTGCCTAAAGTTACCGTAATTATCCCTATTTTCAATACAGAAAAATATCTGTCAGAAGCATTGGATAGCATCTGTAAGCAAACTCTACGCGAATTACAGATTATTCTTATAGATGATGGCTCTACTGATAATAGCCCTCAGATTATGGAAAAATACGCTGCTCGTGATATGCGAATCCAAATTATCACCCAAACTAACCAAGGGCAAGGAGCTGCACGAAATCACGGACTAAAAAATGCTGAAGGAGAATACATTTACTTTATGGATAGTGATGATGTATTAGAAGCCACCTGTCTGGAAGAATGCTACAACATTTGCAAAAGTAAACACTTAGATTACGTTACCTTTGATGCACAAATAATATCCCATCAACTCCAAAACAGATTCCATTTTAACTACAACAGAACAGGGCTAATTGACGCATCACGACTGTGGAGAAGCAACGATTTGTTAGAGCATACCCTTTCACATTATTGCTTCAGTTCCTCGGTTTGTCTGCTGTTTATTCAAAAATCGTCAATCACTCACAACCAAATTAAGTTCCCTGAAGGAATCATTCACGAAGACAACGTGTTCGTATTGCATCTTATGCTCTGTTCCAAACAAGCAATGTATCTTCCACATGCCTATTTCCAAAGACGAGTTCGAGATAACTCCACAATGACCACTAAGTTTGGTATAAAAAATATCAACAGCTATATCAAAGTGGCTGAATGTGCCAACAAACTTCTATTAAGCAATCCGGCATGGAAGCCTTTAATTGATCAATTTTTAAAAAACACCTTTAACTCTGTAATCTGGCAAGGACATAAACTGAATACAAAAGACAAAATCAGCACTTTTAGACTTCTATACAGTCATTCATTAATAAAATATGGTTCCCTAAAAAACTGGCTTGTCTTTTGGTTAAAAAAAGCTTAGTCATATCTTAAGATAAGCCTTTATAATTGGGGTATCTCTTTGATAACTTTAGCCGGACATCCACCAACAATGGTAAATGGCGGGACATCTTTCGTAACCACACTACCTGCAGCCACCACTGCATGACGGCCAACATGCACACCAGCCGTAATGACACTATTCGCCCCTATCCAGGAATCATCCTCAATGATGATTTCCTTTTTATTCACTCCCTGAAGCGAGATGGGCATCGAGGTGTCTTCATAACGATGATTCAATCCTGACAATACAACATTTTGGGCCAGGATGACGTGATTCCCAATAGCCAGAGGGCCAATCAACGTATTACGCATACCTATTAAAGTATGATGACCAATACACACATCCCCTACTCCATTATCAACTACACACCACTCTTCAATGCTGCTATAATCACCTAGATAGAAACGATTCATCGGAGATACATTCAGCACACATCCCCGACGTATCTTGGCTCTCTTCCCATGACGGAAGAACCAAGGATTAACAAGGAGTCTGACCCACAGTCTGGGACGACTGCTACTGATAATCATCCTGTGAACCCGCATCTTCCATTTAGGTGAGTTCATCAGCAATGCCTTAATCCGTGCTATCATCATTTGATCTTGTGTATTGCTTCGTACTCGTCTATCGTCAAAGGCTTGACTTTACGCAACTTGTTCAGCTCGCCACGGAAGATGAACCATAAGCCCAACATCATTCTCCAGAGTTCTTTTCCCAATCCACGCGGAGGGAAAACTTTACGAGTCATCTCCATAGTCCACGGTTGAGTAAAGAATGAACGATAATACTCATCTTCGGGATTGATTACGAACTCGATGGTATCTTTCCACTCATATCGATTGGCCGTAAGCTGCGGCTCTACGATTTGGAGTAGCTTGTAAGGCAAAGACTGATAAGGGAGATAATTGAGAAAAACATTGCCATAATTGTGAGCATACGCAGCCATCTTGGACTTTTCAAAAAGAACTAGTTTCCCGTCAATCTCAAGGATAGCCCAACGATGAGACGCCTTCGGATGCAGGAACTCACCCAGGTAGCTGGGAGTCTCAATGTACCCACGCTTCGCTACGCGCATCTGCTCCTTTAAAAACACATCGGGATGTTCGGTGTGCTCCAGGACTTGATTACAAATCACATAGTCAAACGCTTTATCTTCAAAAGGTAAGTGTTCACCATCGGCATTAACCAGCTCTTGATGCGGATAGACCTTCACATCGCCGCAACGATGGGAATTGTCATGCAAGAATTTCTCACATATCACATTGGCACGATAGGTCGGATTGTGTCCTGGACCAACTTCAAGCACACGATCACTTCGCTTGATGCGAAGGTCATCTCTAGTATAAGGTGTTCTAATCTTCATTGTTTGGCTATTTTCTTGCGACAAAAATACAGCAAAATTCTGACTTATTACAATTATTATAAGAAAAATCTCACAACTGAGTATAACGTACTTTCCTGTTTATTATACAATCATTTTTACGACCAGTATAGAAACTAAAAAATAAATCTGTGGATTGTTTGGCAATCAAAAAGAAAAAACATATCTTTGCCTCAATCATTATAAACTCTTAAGAAAATGCTTAAAAGACTATGAGTGAACAATATGGATTCACACCCTACAATATGTAATCCTGTATCTGTTTTGGACAGGATTAGAATTTGCTTTTTGATTCTATTACGTTTAGACAGTTAATTATTATTCGAAAAAATTATTGCAGCTATGAAATGGTATAAGAAATATCTCTCGGTTTATGAAAAGCCATATGATTCAACTACTTATCATAAGATTGTATCAGAAGTAAGGCATAATATGCAAACACTGCATTCAGATAACCCTGTCGCTACCATCTCTGTCATAGCTTATAATGAAGAGAGGCATCTATTGGCCTGTCTTTGGTCGTTAAGCAACATGAAGTGCAAATATCCGGTAGAAATCATCGGAGTGAACAACAACTCTAAAGACAAAACTGAAGATATTTATAAAGATGTTGGCATTCGTTATTTCAACGAGGACAAACAAAGTTGTGGATATGCTCGGCTGTGCGGTCTAAACAATGCAAAAGGGAAATATCATATTTGCATTGATGCCGATACGTTGTATCCTGAAGGATATGCAGAATACATCATTAATCAATTTGAGAGAGATTCGAATCTGATGGGTATCAATGCTACCTGGAGCTACATACCTGATGAGAACCACTCTCCTATGGGCATTTGGTGCTACACAAAGCTAAGGGATATCTATCTTTGGCTGTTGTCCATTAAACGTCCCGAACTTTGTGTCAGGGCAATGGTGTTCTCATATCGAACCAAGGAAGTGAGAGAAATCGGACTCAATACCAACATCATACGTGGGGGCGATGATGGATATGTAGCGTTCCGATTGAAACGCTATGGGAAAATTAAGTTCATACGAAAATCGGTCGTAACGGCCTATACGGGTTACGGGACCGTTAAAGAGTCACTCTCCGTGGCTTTCTTCCTTCGGCTAAAGAAGGCTTTTAAACGCTTCAAAAATTTATTTACCAAGGCCACAGAATATCGAGATAGAGAAGATAATCTCATCAAAAGAAATAAATCATGAATAAGCCACCCAAACGTAAACTGCCAGAATCCTTCAGACGGCTCAAAGGAATCCTGGCTGAAGTGAACGATCCTTCTGATGAAAAGTTGAACTACATTCTATCGAAATAGCAATGAAAGTAACTGTAATCATGGAGAAAGCAAGCGACGGGTGATAAACAAGGTGTGCCGTTGAAAAGGTTTCATGCGTAAACGCTTAGCGCAATTACAGAAGAGAAGTTACTCCAGCAACTCCTGTATAGTGGCTTCGGGTTGTCCCAAGATGGCTGCAATAGTCTTCACATCCATCCCATTAGCCTGCATTCCTCTTACAGCCGCAGTCAACATCTTGTCCTTCTCTACCAGCATCTTATCCCGTTCCTTCAGCATCTCTCCCTGCTTCTCCAGCTGCTCTCCCTGTTTCTCCAGCATCTCTCCCTGCTTCTCCAACTTCTTATCCTGTTTCTTCAATATCTTATCCCGCTCCTTCAACATCTTATCCCGTTGCAGGATGGCTGTGTCACGGTCCTCTATAGCCTTAAAGAACTCATCCTCTACGTTCATCTCCTGGCGTACATCTGGGTTCGAGGCCGCTGAGAGCAGGCGCTTCAGGATATACTCCATCTCCGCGTCACCCTCATAAGCCTCCTCCTTCACCTGGATGGTCTGCGGGTTGCCCTTCGATGCATTCGACTGGTCGAACACGCTCAGCACCTTCTCCAGACGGTTGTTCACGCGGCCATGAAGCAACGGTATCTGCACAATGATGCTGTTGTGCGTCAGGCTCTCCACGAAGGCGTTCGGCTGCTCGCAGCAGAGCTCGTTGCCGTCGTAGTCGTACGTCTTGTGGTTCACGTAGATGACTGGCGTGTCAAACCGCCCTACACGGTGACCCAGCAGATAGACTGCCACCATCGGCAGCGCATGCTGGTCAGCGCTCTCCTCCACTATGTTCTCCTTGCGGTTGTACTGCGTGCCCAGGTATTGCCTGAAGCGCAGCGTCTCCGTCTCGAGCCACGTCTTCTGCAGCTCAATCAGGATGAGCTGCTCCTGGCCATCCGCCTCGCGCACCGTAGCGCCGAAGTCGATGCGGAACATTGAAATCTCGTTGCGCGACGTGTTCACATACTCATGCGGGCGCTGCTCCACCCTCACTACCTCCTTCTTCAGCAAGGCAGAGAGTATGGTGCGGGCAATGCGCTCGTCCTCCATCAGGTACTTGAATACCGTGTCATAAATCGGGTTAGCAATATAAAGCGTCATGTCACCTCCTGTTATTTATCGGCACAAAGATAACATATTCCATCTTCCGCTGCAAACTTTCAGCCTTATTTTATCCCTTTTCTCGTATTGCTCTACGTTCGGTTGCCGTTCGTTCTCCGTTAAAACTCCTATTGTTCTTCGCTTTTCCTTCGTTACAGATTCGCTTGCTCTCCGCTATGGAAGCCAGAACTAACGAACAACAACACAAAAGACAGCGCCTTACTATGCAGCAACATTATTAATCTTAACGCAGCAACATTAATAATCTTACGGCTAGAAGATTAATTTGTTCCATGATATATTTTGCCGTTACGAGGAATAAATGTACCTTTGCCTCAAAGTTTCAAATCTTAATCTGAGAGGATGATGAACGGACTGTGTTAAACTTTAAAGATAAATACAATGAGAAATTATTTTTCGGCAGCGGGCCTGATGGTGACGTTGTGCTGCTGGCTGGGATTGGCAGCCTGTGGGTCAACCTCTGCGGACAAGGAGGCGACGTATGTAAAACTCGACACCTCGGAAGGCGAAGTGGTGCTGATGCTCTACAACGAGACGCCTAAGCATCGGGACAACTTTGTGAACAACGTGCGGAGCGGGGTCTATAACGGCGCTTCGTTCAACCGCGTCATACAGGACTTCATGGTGCAATGCGGCGAGGAGGAGCCGGAGGATGTAGTTCCTGCGGAAATCTGCTACCCGAAGCGCTTCCATAAGCGAGGCGCACTGGCCATGGGACGCTGTACAGACGACAAGGAGCTGAAGAGCGCCCAAAGGCAGTTCTACATAGCCTGGGGCAAACCCTTGACTGACAAAGAGTTGCAACGCGATGACTCCCTAATGAGGGCCTGGAGCTACGGACGCCACGCCATGGACAGCAACCTGAGGAATCACTACCTGACGCAACCTGGCATTCCCTATCTGGACGGCAGCTATACCATATTCGGCGAGGTGGTGAAAGGCATCGAGGTGATAGACCGCATCCAGCAGCAGGCAACCAATGAACAGGACCGCCCCCTGAAGGAGGTGACGATACATCAAGCTGTATTGACCGAGAAGCCTTCAGCAAGCGACTACTGGTGGCAGACGGCTGCTTACGTGGATGCCTACCGCCTGGCCCGTGAGGAGAGTCCCTACCTGACCTGCGTGGGGGATACGCTCTACACCATCCACAACTGGTATGGCGTGAGGGGCTATGACGTGCAGTTCGTCACCGAACAGGTGGAGGACTCGACCATCATCCGCGTGACCAACGCGGAGCGCTATGCCTCAGGCTACTACTATGTGAAGACGGGGCTGCCCGACCTACCCACAGCCACCATCTATCCGGGCATGTTTGTAGAGACTCATACGCTCTGCTCTGGCTTCCGCGGCAATGCGAAGCAGGGAAAGGTGTGGGCTTACACCTATTTGTACAATGAACAACGGGAGTGGAAAGGCGGACACCTCTACACGCTGATGTGGGGAGAACGGCCAGAGGCACCCCTGTGGAGTGTAAAGGGAAGATGTCACTTGGTGGGCCGCGTGCCCGACATTGAGACCACGCTGGAGGCCTACAGCAACCGCCGATTCATCCTGCGCAACTGGTATGGCGTGGAGAAGTACGACCTGGAGTTCCGCCTCCGGGAAGATGGCGGCATCGATGTACTGGATTACTACTGGGTGGAGAATGGTTGCCGCTACGTGCAATGCCGCCGTTCCGACATCTCCACGGCCCTGATTCCACAAGACGAAGCGTGCCCGAACGGCTCGCTACAGGGCGATGCGCATTCGGGCACGTTACGTTTCAAGATGACGGTGGTCGATGGTTACGACCAACCTATTCCCGACCCTGACCATCCTGAATTTATCTTCGAATGGTAAACTGAAGGGTCACGAGGGCTACCGAAGGGTTTACTCCTCGGCAGCAAACATGGGATCCCAGGCGGGCAGCAGAATGGCTTTCTGCTTCATCAGCTTGAGGATACGCTCAGGTACATATTTGGTCTCCACCACGAGGCGGAACATGTACTCGTCAAACCACTCATCGGTCATGATGAGGTGGCCCTGGTAGCCGGAGGAGGCTCCCCAGCTGTTCTCTACCATCCACTTCTTGGGCTTGCCCTCGGCATTGAGGTCAACGGCCATCAGCGTCATGGCGTGGCTGGAGCCGCTGGCAAAGGTCTGGATGCGCTGCTTCTTGTCCATGGGGAAGGTGGTGCCCATCAGCGAACCGTAGTCGTAGTTGTTCACATCGAGCAGGCCGCGCTCGGAGTCGAGGCACTTACCTACGTCGCAAGAGAAGTACATCATGGTGCTGTCCTTGAGCGAGGCGATGGCCATCTCCTTGATGTCCTCCACAGGCAAGTTGATGTAGCGCCAGTTGTGCCCGTCGTAGCTGTGGCGGTCGTAGTCAATCTCATAGACCTTATAATATTCGCGCGAAGGGTCGTTCATCAGCATCACGTAATCCTTGAGCAACTGCAGGTCACCATACTTCTGCATAAAGCTCATAGGGGTGTGGTGCTCCACGGCCAACGGCTTGCCCTGTGCATCGCGCACGGTATAGTCAAACTCCGTGGGAGGCACACCCAGGCTGAGCGTAAGCATGCGGTAGATGGTGCCGAGCATTGCCGTCTTCTCTTTCTGGAGCTGGCTCTTGCCCTTGCCTGCAGCCACCATCTCGCGGAGCGTCAACCCCTGCTCCTTCAGTTTGAGCATGATGAGCGACGCCATGCGCGAAGTGTGTTCGCTGCTGTAGGTCTCAGGCATCACCTCCTTGGGCACGAGACCATACTTACCCACTACGTCGGCCACACCGGTAAAGGTACCGCCATCGCTCAGGGCATGCTGGAAGAGCCACTCCACGGTGCGGCTCTCCATCGGCTCGCGGGCCGTATCGATAATGCCCTGCAGGAAGAGGTTAGCCTTCTCCAGCTGGTCGAAAAAGAAGGAATAGACCTGCGAGAACTCACAGGAGGGGAGGTTGTACTTGGCAATAGCCTTGGCACGCATCACGTTGAGGCCCGTGAAGAGCCAGCAACGGCCTGACGACTGCTGGTTGGTGATGCCGCGTGAGTTGACCCGCACGCTGAAGTAGGTGTCCATGGCCTGACGATTCTCCTGATTGATGGCTAAGGTACGCAGGTCGGTGGTACCCATGGCATTACGCAGGGCTTTGTCAGCAGGAGTGGCCTGGTAAGCGGAGCGAATCTCCTGCATCATCTCCGGGGAGATACCTCCCTGCTGTGCATGGAGCGAACCTACGGCCATGCAGCAAAGGAATAGGGAAAGGGCTTGTTTCTTCATAAAAATCAATGGTTTATAAATGGTTTATAACTAAATGTTCGTTAGGATTCAAAAGGAATTAATCATCCCGTTTTCGACCCGACAAAGTTAAGGGATTATTTTGGAATAAGCAAATTTATTATCAGAGATGAGGGATAAGGGATAAAGTTTCAAGGATGAGATTTACGTTAAATGTTAATTATTTACGATTTGTGAACTATAATTTGCCAGTCTAAAAAAAACAGTCTATATTTGGCAGATGATAAAAGAACCCGTAGCTTGTAGCTCGTAGTTCGTAACTATAAAATACTAAAATATGGCCTTTATCGAAATACTTTTTTGGATTGCGTTGGCAGTGGTGGTCTATACCTACGTAGGCTACGGTGTAGTGTTGTGGCTAATGGTCAAGGTGAAGGAGCTCTTTGTCAAGCCAGTGGAACGTCCGCTCCTTACTGATGAGGAGTTGCCGGAGATGACTCTCTTCATCGCGGCATACAACGAGGAACTGGTGGTGGATGAGAAGATGGCCAACTGCCTGAATATAGACTATCCGCGCACGAAGCTGCATATCGTATGGTGTACCGACGGGAGCAATGACCGTACCGTGGAGCGGCTACAGCAAGGCTGGCCCCAAGCCACCGTACTCCATACCCCTGAACGCAGAGGAAAGACAGCGGCCATCAACCGAGGCATGGAGTATGTACATACCCCACTCGTGGCCTTCACCGATGCCAACACCATGCTCAACAAGGAGTCGCTGCGACTGATTGCCCACGCCTTCCTGGATGAAAAGGTAGGGTGTGTGGCTGGCGAGAAGCGGATTCAGACGGGTAAGACAGCCGATGCAGCCCAAGGAGGCGAAGGACTCTACTGGCGCTACGAGTCGGCCCTGAAGGCGCTCGACTCACGTCTCTACTCGGCTGCAGGTGCTGCGGGTGAGCTGTTTGCCATCCGCCGCGAACTGTTTCAGCCGATGGAGGAGGATACGCTGCTCGACGACTTCGTGCTCTCACTGCGCATCGTGGAGCACGGCTATCGCATTGCCTACCTGAAGGATGCCTACGCCATCGAGACGGGTTCAGCCAACCTGCTCGAAGAGGAGAAGCGCAAGGTGCGCATCGCGGCTGGCGGACTGCAATCCATCGCCCGCCTCTGGCCCCTCTTCAATCCCCTGCGCTACGGCATCTTCAGCTTCCAATATGTATCACACCGCGTACTGCGCTGGAGCATCACACCGCTGCTGCTCTTTGCCCTGATGCCACTCAACCTGGTATTGATATTCTTCTGTGAAGAGCGCACAGGGCTCTACGTCATCCTCTGGCTGCTGCAAGCCCTCTTCTACCTGGCCGGCAGCCTGGGATACTACCTAAGTATGCGTCACACCAAGAACAAACTGCTCTTCGTACCCTGCTACTTCCTCTTCATGAACTTCAACGTACTGCGAGGAATGGTCTATCTGACCAAGCGGAACAAGAACGAGAAAGGTACCTGGGAAAAGGCCCAGCGAGCATAACATCCATCCCCCTCTAAAACCCCACCATGATGAACATACTCAACGACCCTCAACACGTTACCAAACTACTGGCCCTGGCTGCCGATTGGATTTTCCTCATCGACCGGAAAGGCATCTGCCAAGACCTGATGTGCAACGTCTCAAAACCTTTGAACTTCAACACGGAAGAAGTCATCGGAAGGGACATCTTCACACTGATGCCCCGTGATACAGCCGCCGAGATGCGGACGGAGTTCAACGAGGTGCTGACCTTCCGTTGCTCCTCATCGAAGGACTTCAAGTGGCGCTACAATGGGCGCAGCTTCTACTTTGAGTGCAACATGAACTATTACGAGGGGATGGTGCTCTGGGTCTGTAACGACATCACCGACAAGATGCGCCACAGCCTGCAGCTGGAGCGCAAGATAAAGCAACTCCAGGAGATTGAGAAGGGAGCTTCCATCGGCCTGTGGAAGTACAACCTCAAGCAGCACTTCTTTGTGTACCATGGCGAGACGGGCGTGCTCTGCAAACCGAATAAGCAGACCATAGGCTACGACGAATACCTGCAGATGGTGCTACCCGAGGACCGAGACACCTTCAAGGAACGGATTGAGGAATATGTACACGGCGACCTGGAACAGAGCAGCGACTACCGCCTGTGGGTGGGAAACGAGATTTACTACATGCACCTGCGTTGCTACTCCTGCGATGTGCTCTCTGACGGTAACATCATCATCGAAGGCTATGTGCAGAACATCACAGAGATACAGCGTAACCGCAACGATATCACCCTGCTGACCCACGCCATCAACAACTCCACCGAGGACATCTTTGCCGCCAAAGCCAACGGACAGCTGGTCTTTGCCAACCGCAAGTTCCGCGACCACCACGGCATCTCTCACTCCACCGACATCTCCACCCTACGCTTTACCGACCTCACTTCATCGCCTAACAATCCCCAGGTATGGGACAACCTGGTCAAAAACGTCATCCGAGGCAGGGATAGCAACACCTACGTGGTCTATAACCCGCTGAAGAATGATCCGAGCATCCTGGCCTATGAGGGAAATGCCTACTGGGTGACGAGCGATGACGGCGATGAGGTGCTCTGGGCCTTCGGACGCGATATCTCACAGCGCATCCGCCATGAGCGAAAGATTAAGAGCCTCTCACTGATTCTCAACAAGGTGGTGGAGTCACTACCGGCCGGCATCGTGGTGAAGGATCCGCAGAACGGATACCAATACCTCTACCGCAACCAGGAGTCACACAACCGGCAACTGCCCTGCTCTCCCAAGGAGGCAATTGGGCACAACGACTTCGATTTCTATCCCGAGGAAGTGGCCAGAGTGAAGCGACAGCAGGACGAAGAAATCATGGCCACCGGTCAAGAGAAGCACTGGCTGGCCGAGGAGAACGACCACGACGGTAACCCGCTCTTCCTGGACAAGCGCAAGATGCGCATCGGCGGTGACGACTGCCCACCCGTGCTGCTCACCATCGAGTGGAACATCACTGAGATGGAGCAGATGCGGCGAGAACTGGAGGAGGCCAAGAAAAAAGCTGAAACCAGCGACCAGCTGAAGTCGGCCTTCCTGGCCAACATGAGCCACGAGATACGTACGCCACTCAACGCCATCGTGGGCTTCTCGCGACTGATTGCCGAAAGCGGTGACTATACCGAACGTAAGAACTATTATCAGATTGTGGAAGCCAACAACGAGCGCTTGCTCAGTCTGATCAACGAGATACTGGACCTCTCGAAGATTGAGGCCAACATGGTGGAATTTACTATGGGACCTGTGCGGCTCCGCACCCTCTTCAAGGAGATCTACGAAGCACACTCACTGCGCTGCCCCGATGGAGTGGCTCTAGTGAGCGACACCGACCCGGCGGGCGATGTCATGCTACATACCGATAAGAACCGCCTCTTCCAGGTGATATCCAACCTCATCGGCAATGCCTTCAAGTTTACTACCGAAGGTTCGGTGACCTTCAGTTACCGCGTGGAAGAAGACCGTGTGTCGTTCGCAGTGAGGGATACCGGCGCAGGTATTGCCCCGGAAAAGCTGGGGCGTGTGTTCGAACGCTTCGTCAAGGCCAACAACTTCGTGCAAGGCACCGGCCTGGGCCTCTCCATCAGCAAGACCATCATCGAACGACTGGGAGGCGAGATTGGTGTGACCTCGGAGGTGGGCAAGGGAACTACCTTCAGTTTCTACCTTCCCCTGCCCGAAGAGGAGATGGAAGAGACTTTGACCCTGGAGGAAACAGCCAATGAAGCGACATCGACCCCTGAGAAAAACCAGGAAACTGCAGCACCCACCCCACCCCGCCACCAAGGCGATAAGGAGTACAAGCCACTGATTCTGGCAGCTGAAGATGTGGATAGCAACTACATCCTGCTGAAGGCCACCCTCGGCAAGCGCTACCGCCTGGAGTGGGCCAAGGATGGCATCGAGGCGGTGAACATGAACGAAGAGCTGCATCCCGACCTCATCTTGATGGACATGAAGATGCCCAATCTGGGCGGACTGGATGCCACACGCATCATACATGAGGTGAGCGACGTGCCTATCATCGCCCTCACGGCCTTTGCTTTCGACAGTGACCGCGAAGCAGCCCTCGAAGCGGGCTGCGTGGACTTCATGACGAAGCCCTTCACACCAGAACAGATCTTCGCCATGATAGAGAAACATCTGGGAGGGTGAGTATAAAACTAAAAACTAAAAGCTAAAAGCTCGTAGCTAATTATAGAATATAATTAAGGTATAATATATAATAATGTAGAAGTTATGCTTACACAGATTATTAATGGAAAAATATTCACGCCACAAGGGTGGCTGAACGAGGGCTCCGTGCTGATGCGCGACGGCAAGATTCTTGAAGTGACTAACTGTGATCTGGCCCTTATCGGGGCACGACTGATTGACGCACGTGGCATGTACATCGTGCCTGGATTCATCAGCATGCACGTACATGGCGGTGGTGGACACGACTTTACCGAATGTACTGAAGAGGCTTTTCAGACTATCATCGATGCCCATACTCCCCACGGCTCCACAACGATTTTCCCCACCATCTCTTCATCTCCCTTCGAGAAGCTACACCAGGCTGCAGCGGTCTGCGAGAAGATGATGGCCCAACCCGGCTCCCCCATCATGGGACTCCACATCGAGGGACCCTACCTCAGCCCGAAGATGGCTGGCGACCAGTTTGCTGACCAAATCAAGCCTATTGAGGAGAAGGAGTACCGCGAGCTGGTAGAGCAGACCCACTGCATCCGCCGCTGGGATGCGGCTCCCGAACTGCCCGGTGCACTGGACTTTGCACGCTTCATCACGAAGCATGGCATCGTGGCTGCCGTATCACACACGGAGGCTGAATATGATGGCATCAAGGAGGCCTTCGAAGCTGGATTCACCCATGCTGCCCACTTCTACAACGCCATGCCCGGATTCCACAAGCGCCGTGAGTACAAGTATGAGGGTACGGTGGAGAGTGTCTATCTGACTGATGGCATGACCATCGAACTGATTGCCGACGGTATCCATCTGCCTCCTACCATCCTCCGACTGGCCTACAAGCTGAAAGGCGTGGAGAACACATGCCTCGTGACCGATGCCCTCTCCTGCACCGCTACAGATGGCAGCACCTTCAACGACCCGCGCTATATCATCGAGAACGGCGTGTGCAAGCTGGCCGACCGTTCAGCTCTGGCTGGCAGTATTGCCACCAGTGATGTGCTGGTACGCACCATGGTCAAGGCAGGCATCCCCTTGGGTGATGCACTCCGCATGGCATCAGAGACTCCGGCACGCATCATGCACGTGGACGACCGCAAGGGTTCGCTGCAGAAGGACATGGATGCCGACGTGCTCATCCTGGACAAGAAGCTCAACGTGCGTGCCGTATGGCAGATGGGTAACCTGAAGTACACCACACTGTAATAAGAGATACACCTCGCTGCAATAAGCTGCAATAAGAGGTGCACCGCACCATAAAAAACATAAAAAGTCATAAAACAAGGGAACCTTTTTACGGGGTTCCCTTGTTTATTCTATACATTTGCGGCGAATTAATTTTTTAAAAAGATAGTGTTTATGAAGAGAAATCAACTGACTATTCTGACCCTTTGTGGGGCTATGTTGCTCGCAGGGTGCAGCACAATGAACAATACCACCAAAGGGGGAGTGATTGGTGGCGGATCAGGTGCAGCAGCCGGAGCTATTATCGGCGGACTGATTGGTAAAGGTAAAGGAGCTGCTATTGGTGCAGCCATCGGTGCGGCTGTCGGCACCGGTGCAGGCGTCTATATCGGCAATAAGATGGATAAGAAGGCTGCTGCCGCTGCACAGATTGAGGGTGCACAGGTGGAGCAAGTGACTGATATCAATGGGCTTCCCGCCGTCAAGGTATCCTTTGCCGCAGGAATCCTCTTCGGGTTCAACTCTTCGGCGCTGAGCAATGAGGCTAAGTTGTCACTGCAGGAGCTGTCACGCATCCTTCGTGAAGACAAGACCACTGACATTGCCATCATAGGTCATACCGACAAGGTAGGTACCTACGAGGCCAATGTCAAGGTATCGAACAATCGCGCCTATAGCGTGCAGAACTACCTGCAACAGTGTGGTGTACCCTTGGTGCAGTTCAAGGAGGTGAAGGGCATGGCCTACGACCAGTATGACGAGACCAAGACAGCCGACCAGAACCGCCGCGTGGAAATCTACATGTATGCCAGCGAGCAGATGATACAAGAGGCTCAGGCACAATAGTAAAACTAAAAACTAAAAACTAAAAATTAAGAACGTTTAGCGCAGTTCTATCTGCATTTCATGGTATAGGGCCGAGGTGAGGCGTTGCTTTACTTCGGCCATTGCTATTTCATGCCCCAGCTCCTGTTTGAGGCTGGTCACGCCCTTATCCACAAATCCGCAGGGGTTGATGTAGCTGAAGTAACGCAAGTCGGTGTTGACGTTGAGGGCCAGTCCGTGCATGGTGACGTAATGGCTGCTGCGCACGCCGATGGCACAAATCTTGCGTGCCCGGGGCTTACCGCCATCGAGCCATACGCCCGTGGCACCCTCTACCCTACCAGCCTCTATGCCATAAGAGGCACAGACCTGAATCACCGCCTCCTCCAGATGGTGGACATACTCCTTCAGTCCCCAGCCAAACTCCTCCAGGTTGAGGATGGGATAGCAGACGAGCTGTCCCGGTCCATGGTAGGTGATATCACCTCCACGGTCAATGTGGTGGTAAGTGGCACCGATAGCTTCAAGTTGCTCCTCGGAGAGCAGCATGTTGCGCTCCTTGCCGCTACGACCCAGGGTATAGACATGTGGGTGTTCGCAGAGGATAATGCGGTTGGTGTAGGTAGCCCCCTCCTTCTTGGCAGCTACCAGTTCATCAAACAGCGCCTCCTGACGGTTCCAGGCCTCAGAATAGGCAATGAGTTTCCAATCATCAATTCTTGTTTCCATATCGTATTGAATTATAATTTACTAATCACTAAACACTAATCACTAAAGATCCTCCCCGTTGACGATAAGCCTTGGGAGAGAGACCTACGTACTGCTTGAAGTACTTTCCGAAGAACGACTGTGTGGGGAAGTTGAGCTTGGCAGCTACCTCCTTGATGCTGAGTTCGGAGGATTCGAGCAGCTGACGTGCCTCCGTGATGACCATCTGCACAATCCATTGCTGGGGTGTAATACCCGACTTCTCCTTGATGATGGCCGAGAAGTAACGGGCATCAATGTGCTGCTGTTCGGCATAGAAACCTACCTCGCGCTCCATGCGGTAGTTGCGGAAGAGGGAGACCATGAAATGATGAAACACGAGGTCCTTCTTACCTTGAGGCAACGGATAGAGAGGGCGGTTGGCGTAATAGAGGTTGATGACCTCGTAGAACATGGTCTGTGCCATCGACTTGAGGATGTCCTGCATCAAGATACGTTGCTGGATGGGCAAGGCCTCAAAGTGGGTCTGCTCAATGCGCTGCTGCAGCGCCTCAGCCAGGGTGAGCAGGTGCCGAAACTCCGCTTCACCGATGGTGGTGCAAGGGTTATGACGCAGATTCAGCAGATTCTCTACACTAAGCGAAGCCGTGGCCAAGGGGAGCACAAAGGAGAGTTCGATTTCCACCATAATGCCCTGGGCATCCTCACTGCGGTGCAGCAAGCGGACAATGGTGGAGGGCACGTAGATATACATGTCTCCCCGATGCAGGCGATAGGTCTGCTCACCGAAGAGTATCTCCACCTCGCCTCCCGTACAGAGGAACATACCGCAACACTCGAACGTGGAGATGACACGTCCGTCGTGAAACTGCTCCATGGCCTGAGGCACCACGGAGAGAAAACGGAAAGGTAACATTTTGTTCATCATTCATCCTTTCTGCAAAGGGGGAAACACCTTGCAAGCGCACAAATTAACTACAAATTTTCCAATTTATCACCATCCAAAGCCCACTTTATACAAAAATCGAACAATCATTTGTTCATTTTGACCTTTCACAGTCAGTCAGAGCAACGTACTTTTGCAAACAAAAACGGATGCTGAAGCGTTTAGAGGAATAAGGGATAAGGGAGTAGGTGATAATAATAAAAATAATGAATATAGAGAAAGATATGAAACAGTTATTTGGTCTTTTGTTGCTCTGCCTGCTGACTGCTTGCAGTGGGGCGAAGAAGGAGACATCGCAGCAGGTATTGATTAAGGTAGATACAGTGAAGCAAGCCTCACAGCTGTCACAGCGGCAGTACCCAGGTAAGGTCAAGGCAGCACAAGATATCAGCTTGGCCTTCCGCGTGAGCGGCACGCTGCAGCGTATCCTCGTAGAGGATGGAGCACGGGTAAGCCAGGGACAACTCCTGGCCGAGCTTGACCCTACAGACTATCAGGTCCAACTCGATGCCACCGAGGCGGAGTACCGGCAGATCAAGGCGGATGCGGAGCGTGTCATGGGACTCTATGCCGACAGTGCCACCACAGCGAGCCAGTACGACAAGGCGGTCTATGGGCTGAAGCAGATCACGGCCAAGTACCGACACCATCAGGACCAGCTCTCCTATACACGCCTCTATGCCCCCTTCAACGGCTACGTGCAGAAACACCTGTTTGAAGCACACGAGACGGTGGGTGCTGGCATGCCGGTTATGGCCATGATAGGCGGCGGTGAACCTGAGGTGGAGATTAACCTGCCCGCTGCAGAGTACATCCGCCGCGAGCAGTTCAGCCACTACCACTGTACCTTCCAGCTCTACCCGGGCGAGGTCTATCCGCTGAAGCTCATCAGCATCACCCCCAAGGCCAACGCCAACCAGCTCTACACCATGCGGTTGCTCATTGACTGCAAAGGGAAGCCGCTACCCTCACCAGGGATGAACACGATGGTGACCATCCTGAGTGAGGAGCACGAAGGCACACTGCTGAGCGTGCCTGGCACGGCGCTCTTCGAAGAGAATACGCAGAGCTACCTCTATCGCTACAGTGCTACTGATGGCATCATCCGCAAGGTTCCGGCCACACCCGTCCGTGCGCTGAGCAACGGACGCATGCTGGTCAACTCCCCCACCCTGCAGGCGGGCGAAGTGATTGTAGCTACCGGCGTGTATCACCTGCACGAAGGTACCCGCGTCACCCCCATGCCCGCTCCCACCGCATCCAACGTGGGCCAACTGCTCTGAAAAACTAAAAACTAAAAACTAAAAGCTAAAAGCTAAATTTAAATTTAAAAATTAACAATTTAAAGCTATTATCGATGGACTTTAGCAAGTGGGCTTTCAATAACCGCAATCTGATTTACTTCTTCATCGCGGTGCTGGTGGTGGGAGGGGCTTTCTCCTGCTACGATATGAGTAAACTGGAGGATCCGGAGATTAAGGTGAAGCTGGCTATGGTAATTACTACCTACCCGGGAGCTTCGGCGCATGAGGTGGAACTGGAGGTGACTGACGTCATCGAGAAGCAGATTCGCACCATGAGCCATATCGACAACGTGGAGAGCTACTCCTACAACGATCTCTCGCTGATTCAGGTGGAGCTGACCACCACGACGCAAGATGCCGAGGTGGAGCAGTGCTGGGATATGCTGCGGCGCAAGGTGGCACAGGCCGCCCTGCCCGAAGGGGCCTCTCGCCCCATCGTGAAAGATGACTTCGGCAACGTGTTCGGCATGTTCTATGCCCTCACTGGCGACGGACTGAGCGAACGCGAACTCTCCAACTACGCGGAGCTGATTCAGCGCGAGGTGAACAACATCGAGAACGTGGAGCGCGTCGATCTCTACGGTCAGCGTCCGGAGTGCATCTACATCTCCCTGCTCCAAGACCGCATGGCTAACCTGGGTGTGAAGCCCGCTGAAGTGCTCGCCACCTTCAACGGGCAGAACAAGACCACCTACAGCGGCTACTTCGACAACGGCGACCAGCGTATCCGTCTGCACGTCACCGACAAGCTGAAGACGGTGGAGGACATCGGCCAGATGCTCATCCAGGGTCACGACGACGACCAGCTGCGCCTCAGCGACATTGCCCACATCGAGAAGGGCTATGAGCAGCCCACGCGTAATGCCCTCTACCGCAACGACCAGCGGGCCATCGGCATCCTGGTGGCCGCCTCAGGCGATGCCGACATCGTGAAGGTAGGTAGCGAGGTGGACCGCACCATCGAGCGCCTGCATGCCACGCGCCTCCCCGCTGGCACACAGGTCGATAAAGTCTTCTTCCAGCCCGAGCGCGTAGGCGACTCGCTCGGCACCTTCGTCATCAACCTCATCGAGTCAGTAGCCATCGTGGTGCTTATCCTGATGTGGGCCATGGGGTTCAAGAGTGGTCTAATTATCGGCGTGAGCTTGGTGGTGACCGTGCTGGGATCGTTCCTCTTCCTGCTCGGCGCGGGTGGCACGATGCAGCGCGTCTCGCTCGGTGCCTTTATCCTGGCCATGGGTATGCTCGTAGATAATGCCATCGTCATCATTGACGGTATCCTGGTAGATCTCAAGGCTGGCAAACCCCGCATGGAGGCTCTCACCGCCATCGGCCGACAGACCGCCATGCCGCTGCTGGGAGCCACACTGATAGCCATCATCGCCTTCCTGCCCATCTTCCTCTCGCCCGACACGGCCGGTGTCTATACGCGTGACCTCTTCATCGTGCTGGCCGTCTCGCTGCTGCTCAGCTGGGTGCTGGCCCTGCTCCACGTACCCCTCATGGCCAACCGCAAGCTGCACCCCACCCCGACCAAGGCCACGGATGAGGCATCAGCCGATGTTCCTTCAGCGAACCCCGGGGAGCGCTACCAGGGCTGGGCTTACCAGCTACTGCGCCAGCTGCTGGGCTTCGGCCTACGCCACCGCTGGAGCATGGTACTGGCCATGGTAGGCCTGCTGCTGCTCTCGCTCGTGGGCTTCCGCTTCATGCGCCAGGGCTTCTTCCCCGACATGGTCTATGACCAGCTCTACATGGAGTACAAGCTGCCCGAAGGGACCAATTCCACCCGGATACTGAAGGATCTGCAGGAGATAGAGCGCTACCTGAAGAGCCGCCCCGAGGTAAAGGACATCACCCTCTCAGTGGGCGGAACCCCCGGACGCTACAACCTGGTGCGCAGTGTGGCCAACCCCTCCCTGGCTTACGGCGAACTGATTATCGACTTCACCTCTCCGCAGGACCTCGTAGATAACATGGATGAGATACAGCACTACCTCACGACCCACTACCCCGAGGCGTACGTCAAGCTGAAGCGCTACAACCTGATGTTCAAGAAGTACCCCATCGAGGCACAATTCCTGGGTCCCGACCCCGCCGTGCTACACCGTCTGGCCGACTCTGCCCGTGCCATCATGGAGCGCACGCCCGAGGTGTGCCTCATCACCTCCGACTGGGAGCCCCGCGTACCGGTGCTCCACATCGAGTACGACCAGGTTGCCGCACGTACCCTGGGCCTGAGCCGCAGCGACGTCAGCATGTCGCTCCTCACCATCGGCGGTGGCATCCCCATCGGCTCCTTCTACGACGGCCGCCACAAGGAGAGCATCTACTTGAAGTGCCTCGACGAGCAGGGGCGCCCCGTGGAGGAGCTGACCAATGCACAGGTCTTCTCCACCCTGCCCTCGCTCAACGGACTGATGACCGAGGAGATGATGGTAAAGCTGCGCAGCGGCAACATCTCGAAGGAGGAGATGGTGGAGAGCCTGATGGGCAGTACGCCGCTGCGACAGGTGGTGAAGGAGATCCGGTTGGCGTGGGAAGACCCCGTCATCCCGCGCTACAACGGCCAGCGCAGCCAGCGTGTGCAGTGCTCACCGGCCCCCGGCATGGAGACGGAGAAGGCCTGGCAACAGGTGTCGGCCCGGTTGGAACAGCTCCCCTTGCCCACCGGCTACTCGCTGCAGTGGCAGGGTGAGAAGAACGCCAGCCAGCGCTCAATGAAGTATCTCTTCAAGAACTTCCCCCTGGCCATCATCCTGATGATAGCCATCCTCATCATGCTCTTCAAGGACTACCGTAAGCCGCTCATCATCTTCTGCTGCATCCCGCTCATCATCGTAGGCGTGGTAGCCGTGATGCTGCTCACGGGTAAGACCTTCAACTTCGTGGCCATCGTGGGAACGCTCGGACTCATCGGCATGCTCATCAAGAATGGCATCGTGCTGATGGACGAGATTACACTGCAGCTGGGCCGTGGTGTAGCACCTATCAAGGCGCTGATAGATAGTGCACAGAGCCGACTGCGCCCAGTGATGATGGCCTCGCTCACCACCATTCTGGGCATGATTCCGCTGCTCACTGATGCCATGTTCGGCTCGTTGGCAGCCAGCATCATGGGTGGTCTGCTCTTCGCCTCGGTCATAACACTGGTCTTCATCCCCGTGCTCTATGCACTCTTCTTCAAGATAAATACTAAAAACTAAAAACTAAAGATATGAATCATTTCTCTTTCTATCGGTGGAGATGGGTTGGGCTTGTTGTGGTCTTGGCGACAGGAAGTTGCCTGCGGCTCTGTGCTCAGGAACAAGTTGTGCTGAAACAACTCACGCTGGAGCAATGCCGTGAGATGGCATTGCAATACAACAAGGAGCTGGCTGCCTCGGAGCAGCAGGCACGCTATGCGCTCTACACCAAGCGTAGCACCCGAGCCCTCTTCTTCCCCAACTTCTCACTGACCGGTACGGGGCTCTACAGCAACATCGATGGCTCCTTTGGCCTGGCTGGAGGCAATCTGCCCACCTTCCTGCCCGATGCCACTGGTCAGCCGCTGCCCAACGGTGGCTTTGCCTACTTCCCCGGGGTGGAGATGGACTACAAGGTGGGTATGGTCTATATGGGGGGTATCACCGTGGAGCAACCCATCTACATGGGAGGCAGAATCCGCGCGGCCTATCAGATGGCCCACCACGGGCAACTGATGGCCGAAGCCAACCGCACGCTGACCGCCACCGAAGTCATACTCAAGACCGACGAGGCCTACAGCCTGCTGGTGAAGGCGCAGGAGATGCAGGAGGTGGCACGAAGCTACCACGCCCTGCTCCAGGAGCTGATGAAGAATGTGGAGAGTGCCCACCGCCACGGACTGAAGCCGAAGAATGACGTACTGAAGGTGCAGGTCAAGCTCAACGAGAGCGAACTCAACATCCGCAAGGCCGACAACGCCCTGCGGCTGGCACAGATGAACCTCTGCCACTGCATTGGACAACCGCTGCTCACAGAGGTACACACCACGGGACGATTCCCCGAAGTAGAGGCGACCGATGCACTGCAGACCAGCGACATCTCCCTGCGCCCCGAGGTGGAGATACTCGACCACCAAGTGGAGATAGCGCGCCAGCAGCTGAAGCTGACCCGCAGCGAAGCACTGCCTCAAATAGGCGTGATGGGCAACTACAGCTACATGCACGGCGTGGAGATGAACCACCGTACGCTGTTTGACAAACCGCAGTTCACGGCCATGCTCAACGTGCAGATTCCGCTGTTTCACTTCGGCGAACGGGCCAACAAAATCAAAGCCGCTAAGGCACAGCTTCAGCAGGTCAAGCTGAAGCGTGACAACCTCAATGAGCAGATGCTGCTGGAGCTGGCACAGGCAGCCAATAACTTGGATGAGGCACAGCTGGAGTGTGAGATAGCGGAGCGTTCGCTTGCGCAAGCAGATGAGAACCGCCGCGTCAGCAGGAGCCAGTACGAAGCAGGCATGGAGTCACTCTCTGACCACCTGGAGGCGCAGACCCTGTGGCAACAGGCCTGGCAGACCCACGTGGAGAGTCGCTATCAGCTCTACCTGAAATACATTGCGTATCAGAAGGCCGCAGGACAATTCAAGATTAATGAATAATTACAGCGAGAGATATTCCGGATTGAACCATCATCAGCTGGATTGCAGGGGCGGACCTATATGTCCCCCTGCACATTTTAGTTTTTATCTTTTAGTTTTTAGTTGTTAGTTTAAAAGCTTGCTGCTCGGAGGATGAAGGTGGTGGCACCGAGGGTGACGATGGCACCATCTTCGATGCGCAGACGCTCCTTATCACCCAGGATTTCATTGTTGACGAAGGTACCCGTCAAGCTTGGGGCATCACGCAGGGTATAGATGACCTCGCCCTGCGCATTGCGGCGCACGTTGATGATGCAGTGACGGCGGTCCATGCTCATGTCACTCGTCTCAATGGGTACATCCACCTTGGTGCCCACAGAGTGACGGCCTATCACGTTGTCACCCTCCTTGAGGGGGAGCACCTGCTTGTAGCCAAACACATTTTCTATGACAGAGATACTGCCCCACTCCTGGTCGAAGGCCCGCTCATCGAGCTTCTCCTCCTTCTGACGCGCCTTCATGGGCGACTTGCCCAGACGGATGCTGAACTGCTTCTTGCAATGCTCACATACAAACACCAGACTCTGTCCTTCGCTGTAGAGGGTCTCATCGAAGGTCAGGTAATTCTCACACTTTGGACAACGGATTCGCTTCATTTCACTTTACAATGTAATACCCATGCACCTGCAAATTTCTCCCCCTCACGCAATTGGTTCACCGCATGATAGGCCGCAGCCTGCGAGGGGAGACTACGCAAGCTGACACGGTTCTTGCCATCACGCACAATCACTTTCGCCTCATTGTAGCCCTGCTGAACCAGCTTCTCCACCATGCTGCGGGCATCTTGCTCTGTAGCCACGCTGGCCACGATGATGTGATAGTCGTTGCTCGTAGCGGCAGGCTGCGGTTTGGTAACCGGAGCCGGATGGGCTGCGGGGGAAGGATTAGCTGCGGGCTTTGCTACCGCAGGTTTTGCTACCGCAGACTGGGCTGCCGTCGGCTTAACTACTGCGGGCTGAGCTGCCGCGGGCTTAACTACCGCGGGCTTAGTGACCGGGACAGGGTTCGGCTTGGCAACAGGCTTCGATACCGGGACAGCATTCGGCTTGGATGCAGGCTTCTTCACCTTATCATGATGCACCGTAGTACGCTCCACGACCACGGGCTTCTTCTCATCCTGAGGCAAGGCCACCTCATGGATAGCCAAGGAGTGCTGCTCAATGCGTTCAAACAGTTCTGAGGGCATCAACTGAGCATAACATCCATCCACCACCTCCGTATTCTTGACGGGTGTGGAGAAGAAGAAGAAGAGCACCAGCACGGCCACTACAGCCGCTGCCCCCTGCATCACGGCGGGAGTGAGACGCACCAGGGGACGAAGATTGGCCTCACTGACGCGGGGCAGCAGCTCCTTAACGCGGGGCAGCATAGCCCCCTGGCGAGTCCGCCTGGTGGGACGCTGTACCGGAGAGACGGCTGGCTTCTGGCGGACGGAAGCCACAGGCTGAGGCTTCTCACTGAGACGTGGCATCTCGAAGCTGCCCAGTCCGTAAAGCCAAGATGTGGTGATGCGGCTGTTGTAGGGCACAAAGTCGAGCGTGCCACGAATCGACATGCGCAACTGCCCCACGTTGGTGAGCTCCACGCTACCATCTTCATACAGTTTATCCTTGAGTTGGTTCACCCACCGCGTCACCATCTTCTGTGCATCGCCATAGTTAGTGCCCTGCACCTCCATGACCGACTGAGTGAGCAGTCCGTCGTTAAGGCGCAGCTGGGGGTTGAAGCCAATGGTACGCATTGGGGGCATAAACAGCTGAGTCTTTGCCTCGTAAGCGGCTTCGGTATAGTGTGCCACGAAGCCACCAAAGTCCGGAAGGATGACGCAGTCATTCTCCAGGAGCAGAAATTCTATATGTCGGGCCAGTTCGTTCATACCGCAAAGATATGACTTTTATTTGAAATAACCATACTTTGAGAGAAAAGTTTAAAAAAAAGTGGCACAGATTTGGCTCGTAAGCAAAAAAGCACTACCTTTGCCCCCGCTTTTGGAAAAGAAAGCCTTCGGGGTGTAGCGCAGTCCGGTTAGCGCACCTGCTTTGGGAGCAGGGGGTCATGGGTTCGAATCCCGTTACCCCGACAGCAATGAAAGCCAATTACCTGATTCTAGGTAGTTGGCTTTCCTTTTTCTAATCCAGTTGCACAACGGTTGCACTACAGAGAGCAGAACGTTGTCAAGATTTAACCATAAATTATCAGAGTTGACGACTTGCAAACCTGTAAGGGTTTTAGTAAAAATAGGTCTAGATTGTGGAAATATGTTGCATCGCCTAATAATGATCATTTCAGCCGAAACAGGCTGATTTGTCCGCAAATTTATACAAAATAGAGCCGTACAAACCCCGCTCGCGCCCCGTCTTTACAGGGCTTCTGAACAGCGTTTGAAAGGGAGGAGTCTATGTCAGGGATGAGGCTCCCAGCCCAATAGCCTGTAGGGGCAGATGGCAACAATCCATCGCAATGGAGGGAAAGCCCCTCAATCCACCAAAACCCGGGCTTACTTACGTACCAAAAAGCCATCATCAGCCACAAAACAAGCCCCAGAAGGAAGAAAAACGAGAAAAATTATAGCTTTACGAGAAAAATTTTATAATTTTACTTGCATATTGAAAATTAACTCCTATCTTTGTAGCGCTAAACAAAGTTTCAATAACCATACATGAGTGAACATACATGGGGAAAAACTACTAAAATACATCTATTATGAGAACAAAAAATTTTCTATTTCTCTTGTTCTGTCTGCTGTGCAGCTTGGGTAACGGCTGGGCTCAGACAATGAAAGTCAGCGGCGTGATCTATGCCGAGGACGGTAACGAACCGGTGATCGGCGCATCGGTGCTGGTGAAAGGCACCTCAATCGGCACCGTGACTAACGTGGAGGGTACCTTCGTTCTGCAAGGTGTACCCCAGACTGCTAAAACCCTCGTGGTATCCTACGTAGGTATGCGCAAGACGGAAGTGGCCATCAAACCACAAATGAAGATTATACTCCAGGCGGACAGCGAACTGCTGGACGAGGTGATGGTCGTGGCCTACGGTACGGCCAAGAAGAGCAGCTACGCAGGATCGGCCTCGCTCGTGAAGAGTGACGCGCTGAAGGACCTGCCCACCACCAGCTTCGAAAGTGCGCTCAACGGTAAGGTGGCTGGCCTCACCGTGACGAGCAGCAGCGGACAGGCCGGCTCGGCACCGAGCATCCGCATCCGAGGCAACGGCTCCATGAACGCGAGCAACGAACCGCTCTACGTCGTGGATGGTGTGCCCGTAGTGAGCGGCAACATCGGCCAGATGAGCGACTACACCTACAGCACCAACAACGTGATGAACTCACTCAACCCCGAGGACATCGAGAGCATCTCGGTGCTGAAGGATGCCGCCGCCTCGTCGCTCTACGGTAGCCGCGCGGCCAACGGCGTGGTGCTCATCACCACCAAGCGTGGTAAGGAGGGCAAGCCCGTGGTGGGACTGAAAGCCTCCGTCGGATTCACTCCCAGCTGGGCTACAGACAACTACGAGGCTGCCGACACGCAGGCACAGGTCAACATGCTCTACACCGTCTTCCACGACTACTGCACGAGCGACGGTGACAGCGAGGCCGATGCCAACGCCTACGCCCTGAAGCAGCTCAACAAGAAGTTCAACAAGCACGGCTACCAGTTCACCACCAACGGCACAGGGGCCTTTGAGAACGTCAACATCGGCGAATATGATAACTCGGGCCGCGGAGGCAAGTTCTTCGACTGGGAGGATGCCTACTTCCGCACGGCGGTCTATCAGACCTACGACCTGAGCGTGAGCGGCGCCACACCCACCACCAACTACTACACCTCCCTCTCCTACACCAAGGACGAAGGACGCATCAAGATGAACAGCTTCGACCGTATCAGCGGACGCGTCAACCTCTCGCAGAAGGTGGGCAAGTGGATGGAGTTCGGCACCAACGTCAGCCTGAGCCGCACCAACAAGAGTGGTTACAACGATACACGCAGCACGAGCGACAACCTCTTCATGCAGACGCGCAACCTGCTCTGGGGACTCTACTGGCCTACCGACTACGCCACGGGTGAGCCCTGGACCGCACGCTATGGCAGCTATGCGCAGAATCAGCTCTATTATAATAAGGAATGGGAGAACGAGAGCATCAACAGCCGCATCTCGGCTGTGGAGACGCTCACCCTGCACCTGCTGAAGGGACTGGATGTGAAGAGCATCTTCTCCTATGACAACACCACCGTCAAGGATCACCTCTACCGCAGCGCCAACCACTACTCTGGCGCCTCTGTGGGCGGTGCGGTGCACGAGATGCGCACCATCTACGAGAAGGTGGTCAGCTCTACCACAGCCACCTACAACAACACCTTCGGTGACCACACCGTAGGCCTGCTCCTGGGATTCGAGGCGGAGAAGAACAAGACTGACTTCACCCGCAGCACGGGTGAGGGCCTGCCCACCAGCACGCTCCACACCGTCTCCACCGCCGGTACGCTGAGCGCCGGAGGCTACAACTGGGGGAACGCCATGGTATCACTCCTCTCCAAGGTGGATTACAACTGGAAGGAGCGCTACTACGCCTCGGCCTCGCTGCGCCGCGACGGCTCCTCACGCCTCAGCCCCGACACCCGCTGGGGCAACTTCTGGAGCGTGGCTGCTGCCTGGCGCATCCTCAGCGAGCCCTTCATGAAGGAGGTACCCCTGCTGAGCGACCTGCGTCTGCGCGCCTCCTACGGTGTGAACGGTACCCTGCCCACCAACAACTACGGCTACATCAACCTGATGAGCTACGGCAACAAGTACCTGGGCAACCCGGGCGGCACCATCACCACCATGGCCAACAGCGACCTAACCTGGGAGACCAGCTACACGCTCAACCTGGGTCTGGACTTCGGCCTCTTTGACAACCGCCTGCGTGGTACCGTGGAGTACTTCAACCGCGACTCCAAGGACCTGCTGCAGGACGTGCCCATCTC
>JBJEKT010000085.1:0-11779 GCA_051878775.1 Bacteroides sp.
AGTTTTCATAGCAAAAACAACAGTATTTGATAATTTTGTTGCAAAAGTAACGAAAGCGTTTGAATTAAGAAAAGAGAATGGGAGGAAATTTCACTCTTCTGGTTCATTTTCCTCAAAATTGGGTATAAAACGGCGTATCTCGTCCATTTCATACCCTCTTCCGAGGGCAAAACGGATTAATTTAGCCTTGCGTTCGTAGGCGTTGCGTCCCCGTACTTCGCGTTGCTTGGCTTCGAGAAGCCTTCGGAGTTGTCCGAGATACTCCTCCTGGTCGATATCGTCGAGCAGAGAGGAGTATAAGGAGGAGGAGATCTGCTTCTGCCGCAGGGCCTGGGCTATCTTCACGCGGCCCCAGCGGGCAAAGCGCACTTTGTCGTTGATGAAGGCACGGCAGTAACGCTCCTCGTTGACGTAGCCTTCATCCAGAAGTTTCTGCACGAGCGCCTCTGCCTCATCAGCCGCCACATTCCATCGGCGGAGCCGCTCTTTCACCTCTGAGAGACAATGCTCCCCCGCCGCACAAAAGGCCGTCAGCCGGCCAAAAGCCTCAAGGGCACTCATTTCGTTCGTATTCATTTATCTATTATCATGATCTCTATTACAAACAGCCTTTACCATGCGCGGATTGCCTTGCAGGTCGTGCAGTAAGGCTACCTCGCTGTATTTAAGCCCCTTCAATAGCTCCACCACTTCGTTGCCGTAGGCTTGATTGATTTCAAAGTAGAGGCGACCTCCTGGGCGAAGCAGTGTGCTGCTCTGGCTGGCAATGCAGCGGTAGAAGCGCAAAGGGTCATCATCGGGCACGAAGAGGGCCAGGTTGGGCTCCCAGTCGAGCACGTTGCGCTCCATCTGCTGCGCCTCGTGGAGGCAGATGTAGGGTGGATTGCTCACCACAGCCGCATAGCGTCCCATCTCCTCAAGAGAAGGCGTGTAGGTCAAGACGTCACGCCGCTTGAAGTCCACCTGGCAACCCATGCGCAAGGCATTCTCACGAGCTATGCCCAACGCTTCCGATGAGATGTCCCAGGCCTCAACCTCAGCTGAAGGCAGCAGACGAGCCAGCATGACCGCTATACATCCGCTCCCCGTGCCGATATCCAGCAATCTCAAAGCTGCCTGAGCAGTACCACAGACCTTCATCTCATCCACCACCAGCTGTACCAGTTCAGCCGTCTCGGGGCGAGGAATCAGCACGTCAGTATTCACCTTGAAGCGTTCTCCCATGAAGGGTGCTTCGCCCTGAATGTACTGGATTGGCTCAAAAAGAAGCAGACGCTGAATAATGTCTTCCACTTTTTTTCGCTCATTATCGGATAAAACCGTATCTTTGCCGACGAAAAAGTCCACATCGCTCTGTCCGAGTACCTCGCAACAGAGGATTCGGGCCAATGCCCTCGCCTCGCCCTGCGAATAGCAAGCCGAGAGCCGAGATGTGATGGATTGAGCCAATGGATTCATTCAATATATATTATAATAAGGTATAGAGAGCCGCTGCCTTGCGGTACTCTTACCGACTGCAAAAATAGCGACTATTTTTGAATTGACGATTATGGAAATAGAAGAAAAATACATGCGCCGATGCATTGAGCTGGCGCAAAACGGTTGCTGCTATGCTGCCCCCAACCCCATGGTGGGGGCCGTAATTGTCAGCAACGGACGGATTATCGGTGAGGGTTACCATGCCCGATGCGGGGAGGCCCATGCCGAGGTGAACGCCATTCGCTCGGTACGCGAGCCCCATTTGCTCCGCTCGGCCACGCTGTATGTGAGCCTCGAGCCCTGTTCGCACTACGGCAAGACGCCTCCCTGTGCCGACCTGATCATCGAGAAGCAGATTCCCCGCGTAGTGGTGGGGTGTCTCGACCCTTTCATCAAGGTGGCTGGCCGTGGCATTGAGAAGCTGCGTGCAGCTGGCGTAGAGGTAGCCACAGGAGTGCTGGAAGAGGAGTGCAAAGCGCTGATCAACCGCTTCCTTACCTTCCATCAGCAGCAGCGCCCCTACATCACCTTGAAGTGGGCTCAGAGCAGCGACGGCTTCATCGACCGCCTTCGTACGGGCGGAGAACCGCTTCACCTCTCCTCACCCCTCACCTTGATGCGTGTGCATCGCCTCCGGGCTGAGCATAGCGCCATCCTCGTGGGAAGAGGGACGGCCCTGCTCGACAACCCCTCACTCAATGTGCGTCACTGGAGCGGTCCGCAGCCCGTGCGTATTGTCATCGACCGCCAGGGCAAGCTTCAGCAGCAGCATCTTCACCTCTTTGACGGTTCACAGCGCACCCTGCTACTGACCGAGACCCCAGGCACACTCCCCGTGGAATACCGCATCCTCGACTTCAGCTCCCCCCTTCCACCTCAGATAGCCACCCTGCTCCATCAAGAAGGACTTCAGTCACTCCTCGTGGAGGGAGGCAGCTACACGCTGCAAAGCTTCATCGATGCTGGCCATTGGGACGAAGCATTCGTGGAAGAAGCACCTCTCGTCATCGGCCAGGGAGTGACAGCTCCAACTTTAAAAGAGTTAAAATCCGTGGAGGTCGAGCAGCATTTTGGCCACCTTTTCCGTCACTACAGAAAATGATTATTCATCACCACAAAAAGTGATAAAGTCGGGAAAATCGGGGTGATTATCTATAATTTTATATAAATCTTCTTTTGAATGAGGATTATAGAAAAAATTGTTCCTATTTTTGCAACTTGTAAATAAACTGCCACATAGAAATGAGACAAAAGTTTTTATCCGTTATTGTGAGTTTTATCTGCCTGTCGGTGGGTATCAGCGCCTGTATGGACGATGAGGAGACCTACGCCTACAGCACGGATGGATCCATCCGTGCCTTTGGCCTGGACACCATCCACGGGAGACACTATAAATTCACCATCGACCAGGTACAGCGACTGATTTACAACAAGGATTCCCTCCCTCTGGGGGCCGACACCATCCTTGACCGCATTATCATCGACACCCTGAGCTGTACAGGCTGGGTGACGAGCGGCTCACCACAGGATACCATCCTCAATACGACCGACTCGCTCGACCTTCGCCCGGCCATCAATGCCACGGGTAGTGATGGCATCAAGCTCAACTCGCATGCAGCCGATGGTACCAGTTACATCTATACGCTTCAGATCCGCGTACACCGTCAGGACCCTGATAGCATGAGCTGGAGCCGGCTGAGCGACCACGACCCGCTAACCCTGACCACACCCGCTGAGGAGCTGAAGAGTATCCTTTTCAATAACGAGCTGCTGCTCTACACCTCGGCAGGAGAGCTCTACCGCCACCCTGCTGACCCCTTGAGCCAAGGCTGGAGTGCTTCTTCCATTGAGGGGCTTCCACAGAATGCCCTGCTGAACAGCATGCTTTGCTTCCACTCCACACTCTATGCAGCTACCTCCGACGGTGACATCTATCGCTCCGAGGATGGCAGCAACTGGCGCATGGACGACTCCTTGAGCGGCGGCATCGTGAACCTGGTGGCCATCTTCCCAGCAAACGACGTAACCTATATGGCCGAGACACTCGTAGCCATCCACACAGCCGAAAGCGGAGAGAGACGATTCGTCACAACCTCCGACGGTATGCAATGGACAATAGGTGAACCCGTTGATGACCGCTTCCCCACTCTCAGTCTTTCATATACCGCTACTACCACTGCCAATGGCGTGGGCAAAGTAATGGTTGTAGGCCGTACAACGGAAGAGGAACCTACCAGTCTCATCCCCTGGTTTTCCCTTACGGCAGACGACTGGGCCTCACTCTCCAACAGTTCGGACAGCAGCCTTCCTCCATACACACAGCCCTTCCTTACCCATTATGCCGGCCTCTACTGCTGCACCGGTGGCGACCTCACCACCCTCTACACCTCGCAGACAGGCATCGTATGGGAAGAGAGTGAAAAGAAATTCCGCTTGCCCGACGAACTGGCCGGTCAAGCACCCTATACCCTCCTGAACGACCCCACAGTTCTTAAAGACGAGAAGCGTGACTACCTTTGGTCCATCACCGCTCAAGGTACCACCTGCACCGTGTGGCGCGGTCGCCTCAACCGTTTAGGATTCGCCTCAACCCACTAAAATCCCGTCAGCATGAGCTACAGAGATCAAATAGACCATCAACGCATTCCCCGGCACGTAGCCATCATCATGGATGGCAACGGACGTTGGGCCAAACAGCAAGGCAAGGAGCGCTGCTTCGGCCACCAGGCCGGAGCTGAGACAGTACACGTCATCGCCGAAGAGGCCGCACGCCTCGGTATCGGCTATCTTACCCTCTACACCTTTTCCACCGAGAACTGGAACCGTCCCGCCGAAGAGGTGACAGCCCTCATGACCCTCCTGTTCGACTCCATCGAGGAAGAGACCTTCATGAAGAACAACATCAGCTTCCGTGTGATAGGCGACATTGCCAAACTACCAGTCAAGGTGCAGGAACGACTCAACCAATGCATCGAACATACTGCGGCCAACAGCGGCATGTGTCTGGTGCTCGCCCTGAGCTACTCCTCACGCTGGGAACTGACTGAAGCCACACGGCAAATAGCAGAGAAGGTCAACAAAGGTCTTCTGAAGTCGGAGGAGATTGACGATGAGTTGATTACACGTCACCTCACCACCTCATTCATGCCCGACCCCGACCTGCTGATACGTACCGGTGGCGAGCTGCGCCTCAGCAACTACCTGCTCTGGCAAGCAGCCTATGCCGAACTCTACTTCTGCGACACCTTCTGGCCAGACTTCCGCGAGGAGGAGCTCTGCCGCGCCATCTGCGACTACCAGCGGCGCGAACGACGCTTTGGCAAGACCAGTGAACAAATCATCTAACCCCAAATAAGAAAACCCCACTATATGAAGATGCAACACCGTATGCTCCCCCTCATCGCAGCCCTGGGCTGCCTCCTGCTTTTCAGCCTCCCGGCCTCGGCACAAGAGTTGCCCTCAGCCGGAGAAGAGAAGCCGGTAATCCTCTACACGGGCACCCCAAAGAAATATGAGATAGCCGACATCAAGGTGGAAGGCGCAGACAGCTATGAGGACTACGTCATCATCGGCCTCTCCGGTCTGGTGAAGAAACAGGTCATCACCGTCCCGGGCGATGAGATAACCCAGGCCATCAAGCGCTACTGGCGCCACGGGCTTTTCTCCGACGTGCAGATTACAGCCGACAAGATTGAAGACGACAAAATCTGGCTCACCATCCACCTCACCATGCGCCCACGCGTATCCGATATCATCTACCACGGCGTGAAGAAGTCAGAACGCGAGGACCTGGAGAGCAAGATTGGCATGATCAAGGGCGGACAGATTACCCCCAATATCATTGACCGCGCCAAGACCTTGGCCAAGCGCTACTTCGACGACAAAGGCTTTAAGAATGCCGAAGTGATTATCTCGCAACGCGACGACCCACAGAACAAGAACCAGGTGATTGTGGATGTGCAAATCGACAAGAAAGAGAAGGTAAAGGTACACCAGATCACTATCGTTGGCAACGAGGCGCTCAAAACCAAGAAACTAAAGCGGGTGATGAAGAAGACCAATGAGAAGAATAAGTTCAAGAACATCTTCCGCACCAAGAAGTTTGTGGAAGAAAACTTTGAAGCCGACAAGCAACTCATCATCGACAAGTACAACGAACTGGGTTACCGCGACGCCATGATTGTGACCGATAGTGTGACACCCTACGATGACCGCACGGTGGATATCTTCATGCGCATCGAAGAGGGACAGAAATACTACCTGCGCAACGTCACTTGGGTGGGCAACACGCTTTACCCCTCCGAACAGCTCAACTACATGCTGCAGATGAAGAAGGGCGATGTCTATAACCAGAAGCTCCTGGAGGAGCGCACCACCACCGACGACGATGCCATCGGCAACCTCTACTACAACAACGGTTACCTCTTCTATAGCCTTGACCCGGTAGAGGTGAACATCGTGGGCGACTCCATCGACCTGGAGATGCGTATCTACGAAGGCCGCCAGGCCACTATCAACAAGGTGAACATCAGCGGTAACGACCGACTCTACGAAAACGTCGTGCGCCGTGAGTTGCGTACCCGTCCGGGTGAGCTTTTCAGCCGTGAAGACCTGATGCGTTCACTCCGTGAAATCCAGCAGATGGGCCATTTTGACCCTGAACAGCTGCAGCCCGACATCCAGCCCCGTCCTGAAGATGGAACCGTGGATATCGGCTTCCCCCTCGTCTCTAAGGCAAACGACCAGGTAGAGTTCTCTGCCGGTTGGGGACAGACGGGTGTCATCGGTAAGCTGAGCTTGAAGTTCACCAACTTCTCCTTGGCCAACCTGCTCCACCCCGGTGAGAACTACCGTGGAATCCTGCCTCAGGGTGATGGTCAGACCCTCACCCTGAGTGGACAGACCAACGCCAAGTACTACCAGCAGTACAGTATCTCGTTCTACGACCCCTGGTTTGGTGGCAAGCGCCCCAACGCCTTCAGCGTATCGGCCTTCTACTCGCGCCAGACCGACATCAGTAGCAACTACTACAACAGCGCTTACTACAACAACTACTATAATAGCTATTATAGCGGCATGTACGGCTACGGCATGTACAACTACGGCAACTACAACAGCTACGAGAACTACTACGACCCCGACAAGAGCATCCAGATGTTCGGTGTATCAGTCATGTTCGGTAAACGTCTGCGCTGGCCCGACGACTACTTCCAGATTACCGCCGAGCTGGCCTACCAGCGCTACATCCTGCGCGACTGGCAGTACTTCCTTGTGACTAACGGTAAGTGCAACAACCTGAGCATTAATCTCACGCTGAGCCGCAGCTCGGTAGATAACCCTATCTACCCGCGCCAAGGTTCGGAATTCTCACTTTCCGCACAGTTTACCCCACCCTACTCGCTGTTCGATGGCAAGGACTACAGCAAGTACAACACCAGCAACCAGGACGACATTAACAAGATGCACAAGTGGATTGAGTACCACAAGTGGAAATTCAAATCCAAGATTTTCATCCCCTTGATGGACCCCATGAGCGTGAAGCGTACCCCCGTGCTGATGGGTCGTATGGAGTTCGGTCTGCTGGGCCACTACAACAAGTACAAGAAGTCACCCTTCGAGACCTTCGAAGTGGGTGGTGACGGTATGACGGGCTACTCCAGCTATGCCACAGAGACCATTGCCCTGCGTGGTTACGAGAACGGTTCTATTGCCTCCTACGGAAACGAGGGTTATGCCTACACCCGCATGGGGCTGGAGCTGCGCTACCCGCTGATGCTTGAGACCAGTACCACCATCTACGCCCTCACCTTTGTCGAGGCTGGTAATGCCTGGCAAGAGGTAGGCAAGTTCAATCCCTTCGAGTTGAAGCGTTCGGCTGGTGTAGGTGTACGTATCTTCCTGCCGATGATTGGTATGATGGGTATCGACTGGGCCTACGGTTTCGATAAAGTCCGCGGCAGCTCTTCCTACAGCGGCAGCCAGTTCCACTTCATCCTCGGACAGGAATTCTAACCCATATAGACGAAAACCTAAAGAAGAAGAGAATATGAGAAAGAGTCTGATTCTGACGGTCATCTCCCTGCTCACCGCAGTGGCCGTCCAAGCACAGAAGTTTGCCCTCGTAGATATGGAGTATATCCTGGGCAACATCCCTGCCTACGAGCAGGCCAACCAGCAGATAGAGAACGCCTCCAAGCAGTGGCAGGCTGAGGTAGATAAGCTCGCGCAAGAGGCCAAGAAGCTCTATGCTGACTACCAAGCCAAGGTGGAGAGCATGAGTAAAGCTGATCGCTCCAAGAGTGAGGAAGCTGTTATCGCCAAGGAGAAAGCTGCCAACGACCTGCGCCGCAAGTACTTCGGACCCGAAGGAGAACTCTACAAGAAGCGCGAACAGCTGCTGCAGCCCATCGAAGACGAAGTCTATGAAGCCGTCAAGGTGATAGCCACCCGCCGTGGTTATGCTGCTGTAATCGACCGTGCCTCGGCCAGCAGCATCCTCTTCGCCTCACCCGACATCGACATCAGCGACGAAGTACTCCAGCAGATGGGATATTAGTCAACGACCACTTCAAATAAATATCATTATTGAGACAAATCAAATTAATATTAATTCATAACATCTAAAAACAGAAACATTATGCTTAAGAAAATCGCTATCGTTGCCCTGATGTTCATCCTTCCCCTCGGAGTAATGGCACAGGCTAAATTTGCTCACCTCAACTCTCAGGAGATTATCACCGTGATGCCCGAGTTCACCAAGGCTCAAGCAGACTTGGACGCTATGTCAAAGAAGTTCCAGGAAGAGATGCAGCGCACGCAGAATGAGTTCAACAAGAGATACCAGGAATTCGTGGCTCAGGCCGACTCACTGCCTAAGACCATCGCCGAACGCCGCCAGAAGGAACTTCAGGATATGGCTCAGCGTCAGGAGCAGTTCCAGCAGGAGGCTTACCAGACCATGCAGCAGGCCCAACAGGATGCCATGACTCCCATCTACAAGAAGCTTGACGAGGCTATCCAGGCCGTTGGTAAAGCTGAAGGTGTAGTCTATATCTTCGACATTGCCCGCACTCCCATCGCCTACGTAAGCAGCCAAAGCGTGGATGTAACCGCTAAAGTAAAGGCCCAGTTAGGCATCAAATAATGGCCCGGCAGACATTACCCTCAGCAGCAGGGCCCATAGGTGTGTTTGACTCGGGCTATGGTGGACTGACCATCTTGCGCGAGATCAAGCAAGCGTTGCCCCAGTACGACTTCATCTACCTGGGCGACAACGCACGCACGCCTTACGGTACCCGTTCGTTCGAGATTGTCTATGAGTTTACGCTCCAAGCCGTGACCAAGCTCTTCGAGATGGGGTGCCACTTAGTTATCCTGGCATGCAACACGGCCTCAGCTAAGGCATTGCGCACCATCCAAATCAATGACCTGCCCCGCTTGGACGTAACCCGTCGCGTATTAGGTGTCATCCGCCCCACCGTAGAAGGAATTGGCGCGATAACCAAAAGTCGTCACGTAGGTGTATTGGCCACCAATGGCACGATTCTCTCGCAGTCGTACCCCTTGGAAATCCGTAAGCTCTTCCCCGATATTACCGTGAGCAGCCAAGCCTGCCCTTTGTGGGTACCCTTGGTAGAGAACAACGAAGCCCACGGCGAGGGAACAGACTACTTTGTGAAGAAGTACATCGATGAACTGATGGCCAAAGACCCGCAGATTGACACCATCATCCTGGGTTGCACCCACTATCCGTTGCTTCTGCCCAAGATTAAGCAGTACCTGCCAGCAGGCGTAGAAGTTGTCTCGCAAGGTGCTTGGGTGGCCGATAGTCTGAAGGACTACCTTCGCCGCCACCCCGAAATGGATAAGAAGTGTACCAAAGGGGGCCGTTGCGTCTATCGCACCACCGAGTCGGAGGAGAAGTTCACCGAATCGGCCTCCATTTTCCTCAACGAATCTATCCGCGGCGAACGCATCACCTTGGATTACTAACCTATAGTTGCCCCATACCTCAAGCGCCCCTGTTGCCCAGGCCCATCGCTAAGCAACAGGGGCGCTTCGTATTCCAGCAAGCACAATGAAAGGCTCACTCTGAGATGTAAGAAGGATACCGCCGGCAAGAAAGTAAAGAGAAAAGCCCTAACAATCGGCTGGAATAAAAACAAGATTAATAACCTTCAGGCCGAAAGATTAATAATCCTAATGCAGTAAGGTTAATAACGTTGGTGAGATTGTAGTAGATTGCACATCCCGAGATACAAATGTAGCAGACTCAAAAAGTTCAGCCAGTCCTACTATTGTTGTGGAGTGCTCTGTATTCCCTTCTCCCTAATCTCTGTCAGGATGTCATTCACGATATAGGTGTCCGACATGATTTGGTAACCATATCGGGGATCATGGAGTTGCTCTCCTACTCTGCTTCTGTAAAAGAGCAACATTGCACGCTTCGTCGAAATCTGCAACTCATCAGCCAGCTGCAAACCTCTCTATGTCGAAATATATCAAACGCCACACCTACTTTCTACCCAAACAGTTGGCTGAATTTTCGTTTCCTCTGATGCACAAGTTAAGTAATAATCGTTAAAAGACAAAAGAAAATCGGCATTTATCATTCGGAAAAGAGAATTATTTATACTTTTGTCCCTTGAAATCTTGGAAAAGTGTATGTTTTATAGCAAAATTACCTTGGAAAAATGTCAAAAATAAGCCCTTAACACCTTGGAAAAGTGTATCGTCCGAATCTGAACTTGAAAGAAGCGAGATAATATGATTAGTCGAAAAATAGATGGAATAATTGCCAATCACTTCAAAACCAGCCAGTCGGCCTTACTCCTTACCGGAGCGAGACAGACAGGGAAGACATACGCCATAAGGAAATATGCTGAGACAAACAAGCTCAATCTCATCGAGATAAACTTTCTTGAGGACATATCAGCAAAGAAGATATTCAGCAGCGCAAAGAACGCCAAAGATATTCTACTGCGTATCTCCGCACATACCAGGAAAAAGACCTCTCACACCGACACCCTCATATTCTTTGACGAGGTACAGCAATGCCCCGAGGTGATAACTTGGATAAAGTTCCTTGTTGATGAGGGCAGTTGCAGGTATGCCTTGTCGGGAAGTTTGCTGGGTGTGGAACTGAAAGACATCAGGAGTGTGCCTGTAGGATATATGTCTGTCAAGGAAATGTTTCCCCTCGACCTTATGGAATTTGCGATGGCCTTAGGTTTGTCTGAAAAAGTCTTGGCATCCTTGCATGACTGCTGGGATAGGCAGACACCAGTTGACAGCATCGTTCATGAGTCCATGTTAAGACTTGTACGGCTATACCTTGTTGTGGGTGGAATGCCAGCAGCTGTACAGGCTTATATGGATATGAACGACCTGAATGTGGTGGAAGAGAAACAACAGGAAATTCTCACGCTCTACCGCTGGGATATCAGCCAATATGACTTGGGCAACAAGCTGAAAATCCGAGAGATATTCGACCTCATTCCGTCAGAACTTGATGCTAAGAACAAACGGTTCATCCTGAAGAAGCTCAACGAGCATGCCCGCTTCTCAAGGTATGAAGACAGCGTGTTGTGGCTTAAGGATGCGGGGGTCGCTCTACCCACATACAACGTCAAGGAGCCGACAGTGCCTCTTAAGCTGAATGAACAGAGAAACCTCTTCAAGCTATTTCTGAACGACATTGGACTTCTAGCCAGCCAATATGCCTCTGGAGTCCAGATGAAGATATTGAATGGCGAGATATCCATCAACTATGGGGCTATATATGAAAATTTCGTGGCACAGGAGCTGACAGCCCATGGTTTTGGCGGCAACGACCATTGCATCCATTACTTCTCCAACAAGCGTCAGGGGGAACTTGACTTCGTCATAGAACACGATGGCAAGACCATTCCTATCGAAGTGAAGTCAGGCAAGGAGTACGAAAGGCACAACGCCTTAAGCAACGTAATGGACAATTCGGACTATGCAATACCCCAGGCATACGTCTTGTGCAACGGCAATTTCGAGACCCGAGGCCAAATCATCTATGCCCCCATATACATGACCATGTTCATTGAGAGAAGACAGCCGCTGCAGAACCAGATTTTCCGCATTGACATGACGGCGCTAAAATAATCAATACCTTTGTCAGCTGCAAAAGTAATTCAACAATCTGAATAAAGCAAGTAATTCCGAATCTATTTCCTACAATTGGCCGTTATTAGTTCATTGGCTTTTCATTACGATGTGTCTTATTTTAAATTAGGTTGACTCAAAAAGTCAACAGTCATGGTAGAGAAGC
>JBJEKT010000086.1:0-44258 GCA_051878775.1 Bacteroides sp.
AGCAGGGTCTGTCCGTCGGTCACGATAAGGTCCTCGCCGCAGTGGTCGAGCAGCTCGGGGAAGCGCTTGGGTGAGAGCACCACGGTGCCGTCGGCCGTGAGCGGGATGTCGCTGCCGTCGTAGGTTGATATGATGCGTGGCTTCACCTCCTTACCGCTCATGTCAGGGCTGGTATCCAGGTGGGCAATGAAGCCTATGGTGGGCAGTGGGCGGTCCGTGTTGGCCGGCAGTGTGGCAAACAGGTAGCCGTTGTCATCCAGGGTAATATCCTCCAGGCCGAGCGATGCGAGCTCCTCCTTCAAATAGCGTGCAAAAACCATCTGACCGGGCGTGCTGGGGGTCACGCCGGTAGTCTCGTCCGACTGTGTGTCGAAACAGACGTACTTCAAAAAACGTTCAACTAAAGTCATATTTCTAGATAAGTGTGTGAATTCGCCCTCAAAGATACAGAAAGGGATGCAAACTGCCAAGCATTTTGCATCCCTTTTTAATATTTATTCAGTTTAAAAGTGACTGCTGCCGTCGAAGCAGTGGGTGCAGACCTTGCATTTGGGCAGGCCAATGGCCTCAATAAGGTCTTCCAACTTGCTGAATTTCAACGAAGTCAAGCCGAACCGACTGCGTATCTCCTCCACCATGCGCTCATATTCGGGCGAACCGGTGGTGGCATACTTTTCGAGGTTCTTGTTCTCATCGCCCTCCAGCTCCTTGATGATGCGGCGGGTGATGAGCTCCAGGTCGCTCTTGGAGGCGGTGAAGCCTACGAAGGGGCAGCTGTAGATGAGCGGCGGACAGGCTATGCGGACGTGAGCCTCGCGCGCACCGTAGTCAAAGAGCACACGCACGTTGTCGCGCAGCTGGGTGCCACGCACGATACTGTCATCGCAGAAGAGCACGCGCTTGCCCTGCAGCATGGCGCGGTTGGGGATGAGCTTCATCTTGGCCACCAGGTTGCGCATCTCCTGCTTGCTGGGGGTGAAGCTGCGGGGCCAGGTGGGGGTGTACTTGGCTATGGCGCGGTGGTAAGGTACGCCCTTGCCTTCGGCATAGCCCAGGGCCATGCCCACGCCTGAGTCGGGGATGCCGCAGGCGCAGTCCACCTCCGATTCGTCCGTCTGGCCCATCTTCAGGCCCGACTGGAAGCGCACCTCCTCCACGTTCCTACCCTCGTAGCAGGAGGTGGGGAAGCCGTAATATACCCACAGGAAGGAGCAGATCTGCATCTCCTCGTTGGGTGCGCGCATCTGCTCGATGCCATCGGCACGCAGGCGCAGAATCTCTCCCGGGCCCACGTAGCGCTCCACTTCGTAGTCCAGGTTGGGGAAGCTGCTCGACTCGCTCGTCACGGCGTAGGCTCCCTCCTTCCGGCCCACCACGATGGGTGTGCGGCCCCACTGGTCGCGGGCGGCGATGATGCCGTCCTCAGTGAGCAGCAGCATGGAGCAGGAGCCCTTGATGTGACGGAACACGTTCTCGATGCCGTCCACGAAGTCCTTACCCTGGATGATGAGCAGCGCGATGAGCTCTGTCTGGTTGGTCTTGCCGGAGCTCAGCTCGGCAAAGTGCATGTTCTGCGCCAGCAGTTCGCGCTCTATCTCCTCCATGTTGACTATCTTGGCCACGGTGACCAGGGCGAAGCGCCCCAGGTGGGAGTTGAGTACGATGGGTTGCGGATCAGTGTCGCTGATGACGCCAATGCCCGAGCAACCGGTGAAATTGTCGAGTTCGCCCTCGAACTTCGTTCGGAAATAGCTGCTTTCCAAGTTGTGAATAGCACGTGAGAAGCAGCGCTTCTCTTCGTCGTAGGTGGCCAAACCTCCACGTTTGGTCCCCAGGTGTGAATTGTAATCGGTTCCGTAAAACAGATCGGTAATGCAGGCCTCACGGGCCACCGTACCAAAAAAACCTCCCATTGGTGTGAGTGTGTAAGTTAATAAAGTTTGAAGTTGTTATTTAGCTACAAGTTTTAGCTACGAGCTACATGTATTAGCTACAAGCTGCTCGCTACTGGCTACCCGTGATGTACTCCATACTATCACTCGTAACTCGTAGCTCGAAGCTTGTAGCTAAACAGCGCTTGTAGCTAAAAAAATCAGATGTTCAGTGACTGGCGTACAGCCTGAATCTTCTTCTCAGCTTCGGCGTTGGCGTTGGCGTAGCACTTAGCGCAGCCCATCTCGCCCTTCACCTCGACGTAGAACTTGATTTTAGGCTCGGTGCCTGAGGGACGTACAGAAATCTTCGTGCCATCGGCAGTGAAGAACTGCAGTACGTTCGACGTCTCGGGCATGTCGATGTCGCTCACGTTGCCTTCGCCGTCGGTAGCCTTCAGGGTCTTGTAGTCCTTGACCAGCACTACCTTTGAGCCGCCGATTTCCTTGGGCGGGTTGGCACGGAAGCCTTCCATCATGGCCTTGATCTCGTCAGCACCGCTCTTGCCGGGCTTCACTACGTTGACGGTGGTCTCGCGAGAGAATCCGTACTCCACGTAGATCTCCATCAGCACGTCGTAGAGCGTCTTGCCCTGGTCCTTGGCCCATGCGCAGATCTCAGCCAGCAGTGAGCAGGCCGATACGGCATCCTTATCACGTACGAAGTCCTCAGCCAGGAAGCCGTAACTCTCTTCACCGCCGCCGATGTACTGCTGCTTGCCCTCGCTCAGACGAATCTCGCGGGCAATCCACTTGAAGCCCGTGTAGCAGTCACGCATCTCTACGTTGTTCTTATCAGCGATGGTCTTGATCATCTCGGTCGTCACGATGGTCTTCACGATGAAGTCGTTGGGCTTCATCTTGCCCGTGGCGATGCGGTTCTTGATGATATAATAAAGGAAGATGAGGGCCGTCTGGTTACCGTTGATGAGCACCCACTCGCCCTTGTCGTCCTTGCAGGCCATACCTACGCGGTCGGCGTCGGGGTCGCTGGCCATCACGATGTCGGCGTTGATCTCCTTGGCCAGCTTGATGGCCAGGGTCAGGGCCTCGGCGTTCTCGGGGTTGGGCGAAACCACGGTGGGGAAGTTACCGTCCTTCACCATCTGCTCGGGCACGGTGTTGACGTTCTCAAAGCCCCACTCCTTCAGAGAGCGCGGGATGAGCGTGCGGCCTGCGCCGTGCAGCGGGGTATAGACGATGCTCAGGTCCTTCTGGCGCTTGATGACTTCGGGGTCGATAGAGATGCCGTGTACCTTCTCCAGATAAACCTTATCCACGTCTTCGCCGATGATCTGGATGAGCTCCTTGTTGCCCTGGAACTTGATGCCGTCCACGGTCACCTTGTTCACCTCGTCGATGATGCCCTTGTCGTGGGGAGCCAGCACCTGTGCGCCGTCATCCCAGTAAGCCTTGTAGCCGTTGTACTCGCGGGGGTTGTGGCTGGCGGTGATGTTGACACCGGCCTGGCAACCCAGCTCACGGATGGCAAACGATACCTCGGGCGTGGGGCGGAGGTCGTCAAACAGATAGACCTTGATGCCGTTGGCCGAGAAGATGTCGGCTGAGATTTCAGCAAACTTTCGGCTATTGTTGCGGCAGTCATGTCCCACTACCACAGCAATTTGCTCCAGGTTAGCAAAGTTCTTGTTCAGGTAGTTGGCCATACCCTGTGTAGCAGCACCTACGGTATAGATATTCATGCGGTTGCTACCCGAGCCCATGATGCCGCGCAGACCGCCCGTACCAAACTCCAGGTCCTTATAGAAGCACTCGATGAGTTCGGTCTTGTCCTCGTTTTCCAACATACGTTTCACTTCGGCTTGCGTCTCTGCATCAAAAGCAGGGCTCAGCCATGATTCTGCCTTAGCAGTCACTTGCTTAATTAATTCCTGATTCTCCATGATAATACATTTATTAGAGTTAATAGAAAAATTTGTTCAATGTAAAATTAAAAATTATTAATTCACCTTATATCTTTCTCCCGTCTGCTTGACGTACTCCTTGAGGAACTCCTCGGGGTAGCCCTGGCGGATGACGTGGGCGGGCTGGCCGATGGCGTTGCGCTCAAAGCGGCCATCCTTGACACGTTTGGTCACGCCGTCGTTGTACTTCACCAACAGGTATTCACCCAGCTTCTTCCACGAGGTGAAGGCGCTCTGGGCCATCTGGTTGGTGTAGTTGGTCAGGAAGCTGACGGCCTCCTTGGGGTCTTTCTCGTAGAGTTCCTGGGCCACCTGCTCTATGCCGGGCTGGGCGGCGAAGTAGCTCTGCTCCAGCGCCTGCTGCACTTCGCGCAGGTCACCTATCATCAGGTCGTAGCGGGGATAGACCATGTTGGCCACCCAGTTGTAGATCCAGAAGGCGGAGTTCCAGGAGAAGGTGCAGTAGTCTGCCCCATCCACACGGGTGTAGCACTCGGGCACGCGGTTGGTACAGCAATAGACGGGTACGAAGCTGATCATGTTGGCATCGTCCGTACCAAACCAGAGCACACCGCCCAAGGGGTCGGGCAGCTTGGCACGCATCTGCGCCACAAAGACGAAACCGCTCTGCTGCGTGGAGATGGGGCGCTCGTTGAAATACTCCTCCCCATCCACCTTGAACGTGAGGGGTGCGAGGCGGTAAGGGGCGTGGTACGGGCCGGCACCGAAGTCCTGCGAGAGGTCGAGGGGCGTACCCTCGTAGTGGTCGCGCATGGCGCGCTGCACATCCTGTACGGAGAGCTTGCGGTTGGGCTTGACGAAGAGCGGCATAGGGGTGTCCGACTTGCCCTGGATGTAGGGCAGGAACTCCTGGCCGCGGTCAGTAAACATATTATAATAGCTCCACACGCGGGCTTCGCAGAAACGGCGGGCACCGAAGTCCAGGGGTGCATAGGCTTCGGCAAAGCTGAACTCCTTGTTGACTCCGCTGAAGTAACCCTTCTCACGGGCAAAGGAGATGACATCACTGGAGTAGAGGCAGTTCTCCTTATCGTTCATGTTGAACTGATGGATGCGGCTCTGGTTGGCGTGGGCTGAGATGCAGTCGTCGGGCACACGTACGGCCACCCAGACGGCACCCTTCACACCGGGGCCCTTGCCTATCATCTCCATGATCCATATCTCGTTGGGGTCGGCGATGGTAAACGACTCACCGCTGCTGTAGTAGCCATACTCCTGCACCAGGTCGGTCATGACCTTGATGGCCTGGCGGGCATTGCGTGAGCGCTGCAGGGCGATGTAGATCAAGCTACCGTAGTCCATGACGCCCGTGGTATCCACCAGCTCGGGGCGTCCGCCGAAGGTCGTCTCGCCAATGGTGAGCTGATGCTCGTTCATGTTGCCAATGACGTTGTAGGTCTCTTTGGCCTGGGCTATCTGACCCAGGTATTTGCCGGTGTCCCACTCGTAGATGTCGAGCAGTTCGCCCTTCTTATGCAGTCCGGCGGGGAAATGGTAGAGCTCGCCGAAGAGGCCGTAAGAGTCGGCCGAATAGGAGATGATGGTGGAGCCATCAGCCGAGGCGTTCTTGCCCACAATCAGGTTGGTGCAGGCCTCGGCCTCCCAGCTGGCCGCCAGCAGCGCCAGGCAGGCAATGAAAAGAGGTTTCAGATTCATATCTAGTATTGTTTTAACCGGTTCTTCATCCATCTCGTAGATATAGTTTTTAGTCTCCAGGTTTACTTCGCTGCCGGCAGGCTGAAGAAGAAGGTGGAGCCTACGCCCTCTTTCGAGGTGAACCAGAGGCGACCGTTGTTCTTCTGCACGAAGTCGTTGCAGAGCAGCAGGCCGAGGCCGGAGCCCTCTTCGTTCTTGGTACCGAAGGTGCTGAAGTGACTGTCGGATTGGAGCAGTTTCTTCTGTCCCTCCTCGCTGATGCCACAGCCGTGGTCCTCCACGCTTACCTCTACCTCACTACCCTTCTGTACCGCACGCAGCACGATTTCCTTGCCCTCGGTGCTGAACTTGATGGCGTTGCTGATGAGGTTGCGCACCACGGTCTTCACCATGTCCATGTCAGCCGTGACGAGCAGGCGGTCAGCACCCTCGTAGCGGATGGGAATCTTCTTGACCGAAGCCACCATGGCAAAGACTTCGATGACGCCGTTGAGTATCTCCACCACATCGAAGTCCTGAATCACCACGTTCATGCGGCCTAACTGACTCTTGGTCCACTTCAGCAGGTTGTCCAGCAGGGCAAACACATCCTCAGTGGTCTGATTGGCCGTAGTGAGCAGTTCGAACATATCGGGGCCAATCTTCTCAGCCGGCAGGTTGAGAATCAGCATGTTGAGTACCATCTTGATGGAGCCGATGGGTGAACGCAGGTCGTGTGAAATCACGGAGTAAAGCTGGTCGCGGCCCTCCACGGTCTGCTGCAGCTCGATGTTCTGACGGACAATGGTGCGGTTGGCTGCCACGAGCGAAATCTGGTGATAGACGCGCGTGATCAGTTCCTCCTTATTGAAGGGCTTGGAAATAAAGTCGTTGGCTCCCACCTGGAAGCCCTTGACGATGTCGGCCGTGCTGTTGAGGGCGGTGAGGAAGATGATGGGTATATCTTTCGTGGCAGGATTGGACTTCAGCTTCTGGGCCACGTCAAAGCCACTCATGTCGGGCATCATGACGTCGAGAAGCACCAGGTCAGGGTGCTCCTTATCCACTTGGGCCAAGGCCTGTGTACCGTTACTTGCCGTAGCGATGGCAAACTTCTCGTTGGTCAGGAGTACCTTGAGCAACAGCACGTTTGACATCACGTCATCCACGATGAGAATCTTGTATTCGGATGAATTAATCTCCATAATAATATTGATTTTATAGTTTTTTTAAATATATACCTAATCCCTAAAATCAAAGTCCTTCCGTCTCCTTGAAGTAGGCGATAATGTGTTCCAGGCCAATTTCCAGGGGGACCAGGGGTTGCCAGAGGAGCTTCTCCTGAGCCAGGGCGATGTTGGGACGCCGCTGCTGGGGGTCGTCGTGCGGGAGGGGCTTGTAGATGAGCTTCGACGAGGAGCCCGTCTGCTCAATCACCTTCTTGGCCAGCTGACGGATGGTGAACTCGCGGGGGTTACCCAGGTTGACGGGGCCGATGAAGTCGTCCTCCGTGGCCATCATCTTGACCATGCCCTCAATGAGGTCATCCACGTACTGGAAGCTGCGCGTCTGCTCGCCGGTGCCATAGATGGTGATGTCTTCATTGCGCAGGGCCTGCAGCACGAAGTTGGAGATGACACGGCCATCGTTGGGAAGCATGTTGGGGCCGTAGGTGTTGAAGATGCGCACCACCTTGATGCGCACGCCGTGCTGGCGGTGGTAGTCCATGAAGAGGGTCTCGGCGCAGCGCTTACCCTCGTCGTAGCAGGAACGGTAGCCCACGGGGTTGACATTGCCCCAGTAACTCTCCACCTGCGGATGTACCTCGGGGTCACCATACACCTCGCTGGTCGATGCCTGCAGGACCTTGGCGTTGCAGCGCTTGGCGATGCCCAGCATATGGAGGGCACCCAGAAAGGAGGTCTTGATGGTCTTGATGGGGTCGTGCTGGTAGTGTATCGGCGAAGCCGGACAAGCCAGGTTGTAGATCTCGTCCACGTCAATTTCGTAAGGCAACGTGACGTCATGCTCCACAAACTCAAAATTGGGGTGGTCCATCAGCTGGGCGATGTTACGCTTCGAGCCGGTGAACAGATTGTCCATACAAATCACATAGCAGCCGTCGTTAATCAGACGCTTACAGAGGTGAGAGCCTATAAATCCGGCACCACCACTTACCAAAACACGTTTTATTTTTGTCATTTTTCAAGTTTTTTATTTCTTTGTTGTGGTTCAATGGGTTCTAAAACCCTACAAAAGTAAGCGATTTACAACTAATATGCAAGCGTGATGCTAAAAAAAAATGCGCCGACTCGTAAAATCACAAGTCAACGCACTCTTTTATGTCCATCAAGCGCCATCATAGCGCTCTTTGTCAATCTTCCTGGGGGGCTTCTGTATCTGCCATTGATTTTTTAGCAAGATACTCCTCCCAGATGCGTGCTGCTTCCTGTACCATCTCGATACAGGGGCGCTTGGCGTAGTAGGCAGGCGTACGTTCGGCGGGAACCGGTGAGCCCTCTGGTGCCTTGAGGCCAAGCAGCTCGGCACAGATCAGGGAGCCGTTACGCCGCTTGAACTCGGCAGCCAGCTCCTGCACCGTGGTGTAAGTGTCGGCCTTGGCCTGACTGTTGCTGCCCTCCACGGCACCCTTCTCCAGTCCAGCCAGCATGAAGAGGCCGCATGCGGCACCACACGTCATGCGCATCCGTCCGATGCCACCACCGAAGGCTGCCGACATACGCAGTGCCTGCTCGGGCGTATAACCGTAGAGGTCGGCATAGGCTGCCACCACGGATTGGGAGCAGTTGAATCCCTCACGGAAGAGGGCTTTGGCTTTTTCTACACGTTCGCTCATATAAAATCAGTTTTAATACCCCATCTGATGCAGTGCCTGACAGAGCTGGTCGGGACAGGAGGTGGGACGTGCACCGCAGCGGATGCCTTCCAGGCGCTTCACGGCCTCGACTGCGGGCATCCCCTCCACCAGGCGGGAGATGCCCTGCAGGTTGCCGTTGCACCCGCCCCAGAAGGTCACCTGCCGGATGATGCCATCCTCTACCTCCAGCTCAATGTTGGAGCTGCATGTGCCTTGGGTCCGGTAATTCAGGTACATCTTAGTTATTCTGCCTCCTCTTCGGGTTTCATGTTGGTATAGACGGTCTGCACGTCGTCAAACTCCTCCAGGCGTTCCACCATCTTGTTGATGGTCTCGCGGTGGTCGGGCTCAATCTCCTTCAGGTCGTTGGGGATGTAGGTGAAGTCACCACCCACATCTTCAAAGCCCTGCTCTTCGAGGTGCTTCTGGATGGCAGCGTAGCTCTTGGGGTCGCCATAGATGGTGATGGTGCCCTCTTCGTCGTCCTGCTCGTAGTCTTCGTCAACGTCGAAGTCAATCATGTCGAGGATGAACTCCTCCATGTCCATACCCTCTTTCTTCTTGAAGGTAAAGACGCACTTGTGGTCGAAGAGGAAGGCCAGTGAGCCCATCGTGCCGAGGTTGCCGCCAAACTTGTTGAAGACGCTGCGCACGTCGGCCACGGTACGCGTAGGGTTGTCGGTCAGGGTATCTACAAAGATGGCGATGCCGTGAGGGCCGTAGCCTTCGTAGGTCATGCCCTTGTAGTCGCTCTGGTCCTTGCCCATCGCATTCTTGATGGCACGCTCGATGTTGTCCTTCGGCATGTTCTCGCGCTTACAGGTGGCGATTACCGAACGGAGTGTAGGGTTGTTTTCGGGCTCCGGACCGCCAGCCTTTACAGCAATGGCAATCTGCTTACCCAGTCTTGTGAAGGTCTTTGCCATGTGACCCCATCTCTTCAGCTTAGTAGCTTTACGATATTCAAACGCTCTTCCCATGGGAATAATTAGTTTAATGTATTGTTGTTATTGTAATGAATTAATTAGTTGTATCTATTCATCTTATTTACTGCTCATTATCTCAGCTTAGCACCGAGCTTATTCTGCAGGTTGGCCACCAGCTTCTGCATGATCTTATCGATCTGCTTGTCGTTGAGCGTAGCGTTCTCATCCTGGAGCAGGAAGCTTACAGCGTAGCTCTTCTTGCCAGCCTCCAGGTTCTTGCCCTCATAGACGTCAAACAGTTCTACCTCCTTGAGCAGCTTCTTCTCGGTCTCGTAGGCGATGCGCTCTATCTCGGCAAACTCTACCTGTTGATCCACGAGCAGGGCCAGGTCGCGCTTCACGACGGGGAACTTGGAGAGCTCCTTGTAGCTCACCTTGGCGCTCTTGATAGCCTTCATCAGCTCTTTCCAGTTGAGGTCAGCGTAGAAGACCTCCTGGTCAATGTCCATCGCCTTGAGCAGCTTCTTCTTGATGATACCGAAGGTGGCCAGGCGCTTGCCTCCACGGGTTTCAAAGCCGAGGGCGGCAGCGAAGATGTCCTCCGTGGCATGTACCTGCTGGAGAGCGCCAGCAGCTATACCCAGGCGGCGGAAGATGTTCATCACGTAGGCCTTGATCTCATAGACCGAGCACTCCTCGTTGGGGTGTGCCCAGGAGTTCTCCACGCGCTTGCCGGTCACCCAGAGGCCGAGGTGATACTCCTCGCTGTAGGCGTTGAGCGGACGCTCAGCATCCTTGCGCTCAGCCTGGTAGCGGTAGCAGTTGCCGAACTCGAAGAAGCGCAGGTCAGCGTTCTTGCGGTTGGCGTTGTGGGCGATGCTCTCCAGGCCGCCGAAGAGGAGCGACTGGCGCATGGCGTTGAGGTCGTTGCTCAAGGGGTTCATCAGCATCACCAGCTGCGAGGGAGGATAGCTCTCCAGACCCTCGTAGTAGGCAGCACGGGTCAGCGAGTTGTTGAGTATCTCATTGAATCCGCAGCCCACCAGCTGCTCGGCAATCAGGTTCTGCAGCTTGTTGGAGCGGTCACACTCACCCTTGGTGGTCAGGCTGGACTTGAGGGTGGTGGGTATCTCTACATTATTGTATCCATAGATGCGCAGGATGTCCTCAATCACGTCGCAGGGGCGCTGTACATCCACGCGGTAAGGGGGTACGTCGAGGGTCAGCCCTTCAGCCGTCTCAGCCACAATCTGCATCTCCAGGCTGCTGACAATGCGCTTGATCTCGTCGTGAGGAATCTCCTTGCCGATCAGGTTGTGTACCTCAGCGTAGGTCAGCTCCACACGGAAGGGGGCTGCAGGGGCGGCACAGATATCCTTGATATCAGAAGAGATGGTACCTCCGGCCAGCTCCTTGACCATCAGGGCAGCCAGCTTGAGGCAGTAGAGCACACCGTTGGGGTCAATGCCACGCTCGAAGCGGAACGAAGCATCGGTGTTCAGGCCGTGACGACGGGCCGTCTTACGCACCCATGTGGGATGGAAGTAGGCGCTCTCCAGGAAGACATCGGTCGTGGCCTCCGTGGAGCCCGACTGCAGGCCACCGAACACGCCGGCAATGCACATGGGCTCTTCGGCGTTGCAGATCATCAGGTCGCGGGCATCGAGCTTACGCTCCACCTCGTCGAGGGTGACGAAGGGGGTGTCCTGCGGCATGGTCTTGACAATCACCTGACGCCCCTTGATCTGGTTGGCATCGAAGCAGTGTAGTGGCTGACCGAAAGCGTGGACGATGTAGTTGGTGATATCGACTACGTTGTTGATGGGGCGCAGGCCGATAAGGCGCAGCTTGTTCTGCAGCCATTCGGGGCTCTCCTTGACGGTAACACCCCGGACGGTCACGCCGGCATAGCGGGGACAGGCCTCGCTGTTCTCCACGCGGACGTCGATGTCGAGGTCGTGGTTCTCTACGGCAAAATCCTCCACCGAGGGGCGGTGAAGCGCCGTAGGAAGCCCCTGCTGTACGAGGTATGCGTAGAGGTCGCGGGCCACACCGTAGTGCGAGCAGGCGTCAGCACGGTTGGGGGTAATATCCACTTCAAGTACGTAGTCACTCTTGATGTTGTAATAGTCCTTGGCCAGGATGCCCGGCTGCACGTCGGCCGGGAGCACGATGATGCCGGCATGGTCGGTACCGATGCCTATCTCATCCTCGGCACAGATCATGCCGTTCGACTCGACGCCTCTGAGCTTCGACTTCTTGATGGTGAAGCACTCCTCGCCGCTATAGAGTTTGGTACCCAGGGTGGCCACGATGACCTTCTGTCCGGCAGCCACGTTGGGCGCACCGCAGACAATCTGCACAGGGTCACCCGCACCGAGGTTGACGGTGGTCACGTGCATGTGGTCGGAATTGGGGTGAGGCTCACAGGTGAGCACCTCGCCCACCACCAGGCCTTCCAGCCCGCCTTTGATGGATTGCACCTCCTCTACGCTGCCCGTCTCCAGGCCTATCGAGGTGAGTGCATCAGCCACCTCCTGAGGGGTCAACTCAAAATCAACATATTCTTTTAGCCAATTATACGAAATATTCATGTCGTTAATAGTTTATTAAAAAGACCTGCAAAGGTATGAAGTTTTTTTCAATATCTAGGGCTATTTGGCCCACTATTTATTTTCCCGCACTTTTAGGCTCCTCCGGAGCGGGGGCCGGCAAGACCAGATGGAGGACCGTGTAGCCCAGGATACCGGAGATGATGGTACCGCATATCACACCAAACTTGGCCTGGTTGAGCATCTCGGGATGGGTCGAAGCGTAGGAGAGGTTGGCAATGAAGAGCGACACGGTGAAACCGATACCGCCCAGCAGGCAGACACCGGCAATGTTCTTCCAGTTCATACCGTGGGGCATCGGAGCGATGCGACACTTGATGGTGAGCCAGGTGAAGCAGAAAATGCCGATAAACTTACCCAGCAGCAAGCCGACAGCCACGGCGATACTTACATCGCCCACCACGCCGCCGCCACTGAAGACCACGCCGGCGTTGGCAAAGGCAAACAGGGGCAGGATAAGGAAGTTGACCAGTCCGTGCAGGTTGTTCTCCATGGACTGCAGGGGAGAGATGACGAAGTCGGAAGCTTGCTCCACGCGCTTGAGCATCTTCATCTGGTCGTTGGTGAGCACAATCTCCTCCTTCTCATTGACAGGGAAGGTGCTGATGATCTTACGAATCTTCTCGATGTACTTGCCGGCATCCAGGTTGGGACGGGCCGGGAACATGAAGGCCAGGATGACACCCGAGATGGTGGCGTGGATGCCTGACTGCAGGAAGAGGTACCAGATGATGACACCCACCGAGAGGTAGAGAATCTTGGCCGTGGCACCACGTCGACCCATATAATATAGGAACGCGTAAAGCACGGCGGCTGCCAGCAGGTAGGTCAGGGCAACATGGTCGCTGTAGAAGATGGCGATGACCAGGATGCCACCAATATCGTCGGCCACGGCAAAGGCTGTGAGGAACACCTTGAGGCTCAAAGGCACCCGCTTGCCCAGTAGGCTCAGCACACCCAGCGAGAAGGCGATATCAGTAGCCATAGGGATGGCACAACCGCGCATCTCGTCGCTGCCCGAAGGCACCAGCAGGGAGAAGATGAGCACAGGCAGTATCATACCGCCACAGGCTGCAATGATGGGCAGGCTTGCCTTACGGAAGGTGGAGAGCTCACCCACGAGCAGTTCGCGCTTGATCTCCAGGCCCACCGAAAGGAAGAAGATGGCCATCAAGCAATCGTTGATGAAGTCGAGCATACGGAGCGGATGACCTCCATGCGAGAAGAGGTTGAAGTCGCCCACACAGAGGTAGAGCTCCTGGTTGAGAAACTCATTGTAATAAGGGGCTAACGGTGAGTTGGCCACTACAGCCGCCACGATGGCGGTCACAAAAAGAAGAATACTGGCAATCAGATTGTGACTGATGCGAATTTTCAAAACCGGTTTCATTAGCTATCTATTTTATTTCGATGTTCACATTTGGTCTCTGCAGATAATGGGTGTTTGCACTGAGTCTCTCCAAGAGCGGTCAATCCAGCTTGAGCACCGCAAGGAAGGCCTTCTGGGGCACCTCCACATTGCCTATCTGCTTCATGCGTTTCTTACCTTTCTTCTGCTTCTCCAGCAGCTTGCGCTTACGGCTCACGTCACCACCATAGCACTTCGCCGTGACATCCTTACGCACCTGCTTCACCGTCTCACGGGCAATAATCTTGGAGCCGATGGCGGCCTGGATGGCGATGTCAAACTGCTGACGCGGTATGAGCTCCTTCAGCTTTTCACACATGCGGCGGCCAAAGGCCTCGGCATTGTCAAAGTGGGTCAGCGTGGAGAGGGCGTCCACGGGGTCGCCATTGAGCAGGATGTCGAGCTTCACCAGCTTGGAGGGACGGAAACCGTTGGGGTGGTAGTCGAACGAGGCATACCCCTTGGAGATGCTCTTCAGCTTGTCGTAGAAGTCGATGACAATCTCACCCAGGGGCAGGTCGTAGTAGATCTCCACGCGGTTGCCGGAGATGTACTCCTGTTTGACCAGCTCACCCCGCTTACCGAGGCAGAGGGTCATGATGGGGCCGATGTAGTCGGTCGTGGTGATGACGCTGGCCCGGATATAAGGCTCCTCAATGTGGTCAATCAGCGTGGGATCAGGCATACTGCCCGGGTTGTGTACCTCGAGCATGTGGCCCTGCTTATCGTAAACATTGTAAGATACGTTAGGGACGGTGGTGATGACGTTCATGTCAAACTCACGATCGAGTCGTTCCTGCACAATCTCCATGTGGAGCAGGCCAAGGAAGCCGCAACGGAAGCCGAAGCCGAGAGCCACCGACGACTCGGGCTGGAAGGTGAGGCTGGCGTCGTTGAGCTGGAGCTTCTCCAACGAGGAGCGTAGGTCCTCAAAGTCCTCTGCATCGATGGGGTAGACACCGGCAAAGACCATGGGCTTCACCTCCTCAAAACCGGCGATGGCCTTCTCACAGGGGCGGGCTATGTGGGTGATGGTGTCACCCACACGCACTTCACGCGAGGTCTTGATACCTGAGATGATGTAACCCACATCGCCCGTACGGAGCTCCTTGCGGGGTACCATGTCCATCTTAAGCACACCTATCTCGTCGGCATCATACTCCTTGCCTGTATTGAAGAACTTCACCTTATCGCCAGTGCGGATGATGCCGTTCTCCACCTTGAAGTAGGCAATGATGCCTCTGAAGGAGTTGAATACGGAGTCGAAAATCAGGGCCTGCAGCGGCGCCTCCTCGTCACCTACGGGATGGGGTACCCGCTCGATGACGGCTTGCAGAATCTGCTCCACGCCCATGCCAGTCTTGCCCGAGGCGCGGATAATCTCCTCGCGCTTGCAGCCCAGCAGCTCCACAATCTCGTCCTCCACCTCATCGGGCTGGGCACTGGCCATATCACACTTGTTGATGACGGGGATAATCTCCAGGTCGTGCTCCAGGGCCATGTAGAGATTGGAGATGGTCTGTGCCTGCACACCCTGCGAGGCATCGACAATGAGCAACGCCCCTTCGCAGGCGGCAATCGAACGCGACACCTCGTAGGAGAAATCGACATGTCCCGGGGTGTCAATCAGGTTGAGGATGTACTTCTCCCCTTGGAAGGTATATTCCATCTGGATAGCGTGGCTCTTGATGGTGATGCCTCGCTCACGCTCCAGGTCCATATCGTCGAGCATCTGTCCTTCGGTCACCTGAATGGTGTTCGTGTACTCAAGCAGACGGTCGGCCAGTGTGGATTTGCCGTGGTCGATGTGGGCAATGATGCAGAAATTGCGGATATTTTTCATTCTTCTTTTCTCTTTTGATGCTATTTGGCTGCAAAAATAGGTAAAATTTTGCAATCAGCCGTTGTCTGAAAGCTTTTTTATCGTACTTTTGCCCACGACAACAAGTGTATGACCCCCAAAATAGATCCGATAGATGAGAAAAAAGAGACCCACATCCGCCCTTCGCTTCCGCCGCTGGAGCCACAAAGCCTACGCGGTGTTTGCCAGCATGGGCCGCTGCGTCACCATCGGACAGCTGGCCGTACACATTGCCGACCGCTCGCTCCAGAAGCAGCAGTCGGTGCAGAAATCCACTTATTCCAATTCATTTATGACCCTTTCAGAACTTAAAGAACGGGTACTCACGGGAGGAGACATCTCGCCCGAAGAGGCCCTTTGGCTGGCCGGCTGTTGCCCCAAGGAGGAGCTCTACCGTGCCGCCCACGAGATTACAGTGGCCTGTGCCCACCGCGAGTTTGACATGTGCAGCATCATCAACGTGAAGTCGGGCCGATGCCCCGAAGATTGCAAATGGTGCGCCCAGTCGGCCCACTACCACACGACAGCCGACACTTACGATACCCTCCCTCCCGAAGAGTGCCTGCGCCAAGCCCTCTACAACGAACGCCAAGGCGTCAACCGCTTCTCCCTCGTGGCCAGCGGACGCAAGCCCTCCCCTACCCAACTCCAGAAACTCCTTGAAGCCACGCGCCTGATGCGCCGGCAATCCTCCATCCACCTCTGCGCCTCCCTGGGCCTGATGGATGAAGCCTCGCTGCGCAAACTGCGCGAGGCGGGCATCACACGCTACCATTGCAACCTGGAGACGGCCCCCTCCTATTTCCCGCACCTCTGCTCCACTCATACACAGGAGGAGAAACTCCGTACACTGGAGGCAGCCCGTCGCGCTGGCATGGAAATCTGCAGCGGGGGCATCATCGGCATGGGCGAGAGCATGGAGCAACGCATCGAGTTCGCCTTCACACTGAAGAAGCTGAACACCAGTTCGATACCCATCAATCTACTGAGTCCCATCCCGGGCACACCCCTGGAGCATCAGTCCCCCCTGAGCGATGAAGAGGTGCTGACCACCATCGCCCTCTTCCGCTTTATCAATCCCACTGCCTTCCTGCGCTTTGCGGGCGGACGCTCTCAGCTGAGCCAAGCCACCGTGGAGAAGGCACTCTACGTGGGCATTAACTCAGCCATCGTAGGCGACCTGCTCACCACGCTGGGCTCAAAGGTGAGCGAGGACAAACAACTCATTGCCCGTGCCGGCTACACCCTGCCCGACTCAACCTTCGACCGCCTGCACCTCTGGCACCCCTACACCTCGACCAGCAATCCCCTGCCTGTCTATAAAGTGAAACGGGCCGACGGCTGCACCATCACGCTGGAGAGCGGCGAGACGCTGGTGGAGGGCATGTCGTCGTGGTGGTGTGCCGTACATGGCTACAATCATCCGGTGCTCAACGAGGCAGTCAAAGCACAGCTGGACAAGATGTCGCACGTGATGTTTGGGGGATTGACCCACGAACCGGCTATCGAGCTGGGCAAGTTACTACTCTCCATCCTGCCCCCGTCGATGCAGAAGCTCTTTTACGCCGACTCGGGCTCTGTAGCTGTGGAAGTGGCCATGAAGATGGCCGTGCAGTATTGGCAGGCCAAGAAGAGCAACTTCGTCACCATCCGCTCGGGCTACCACGGCGATACATGGAATGCCATGTCGGTATGCGACCCTGTGACGGGTATGCACTCCCTCTTCGGCACCTCGCTCCCTATCCGCTACTTCGCCCCACAGCCCCACTCGCGCTTCGATGGCGCATGGGACCCGGATGACATCCTTCCCTTGAAAGAGATTATCGAGCAACATGCCGATGAACTGGCTGCGCTCATCCTGGAACCTGTGGTGCAAGGAGCCGGCGGCATGTGGTTCTACCATCCGCAATACCTGCGTGAGGCAGCTAAGCTCTGCCGCGAGCACGATGTGCTACTCATATTCGATGAGATCGCCACCGGCTTTGGCCGTACAGGCAAGCTCTTTGCCTGGGAGTGGGCCGACGTGGAGCCCGATATCATGTGCATCGGCAAGGCGCTGACAGGTGGCTACATGACCCTCTCGGCCGTAGCTGCTACCAACCAGGTGGCCGATACCATCTCCAACCAGTCGCCCTACTGCTTCATGCACGGGCCTACATTCATGGCGAATCCTCTGGCCACGGCTGTGGCCTGTGCTTCGGTACAGCTGTTGCTCTCGCCCGAGTACGACTGGCAGGGAAAGGTGGAGCGCATCCGCCAGCAGCTGGAGCATGAACTGGCCCCTGCACGTCAGTTGCCTCAGGTAAAGGATGTGCGCGTGATCGGAGCGATTGGCGTGATTGAGACCCGTCGTCCTGTCGATATGGCCTGGATGCAGCGCCGCTTCGTGGAAGAGGGTATCTGGGTGCGTCCCTTCAACCGCAATGTCTATATCATGCCTCCCTTCATCATCTCGCCCACGCAGCTCACCCAGCTTACCAGCGGACTGATAAAGATTGTATCTGAAATCTCAACGGAGGAAGCAGGATGAATGCATTGGAAAAGCGAATCGCTGACGAGTTGGCGCAACTGGAGGCGAAAGCTAACCTGCGCCGCTTGCCGCAGCTCATTCACCAAGGGAAATGGGTGGAGGTGAATGGGCAAAGGATGCTCAATCTCTCTTCGAACGACTACCTGGGTCTGGCAGCCGACATGGAGTTGCGCCGTGAGTACCTGGAGGGTTTGTCAGTTGACAGACTGCTGCTGAGCAGCTCTTCATCGCGCCTGCTGACAGGCAACTATGTCGTTTACGAAGAGTTGGAGGAGGAGCTGGCCACCCGCTTCGGCAAGGAGGCAGCCCTGGTCTTCAACTGCGGCTACCATGCCAACACAGGTATCCTTCCTGCCCTCTGCACACCCCGCACCTTGGTGCTGGCTGACAAGCTGATTCATGCGAGCTTGATTGACGGCATGCACCTTTCGGCTGCCACCTCGTTGCGCTTCCGCCACAACGACCTGCAGCATCTGGAGCGACTACTCACGAAGTACATTGACAGCTACGAGCTGGTCATCATCGTGACCGAGAGTGTCTTCAGCATGGATGGCGACCGAGCCGACCTGCCGCAGCTCGTGGCGCTGAAGCAGCGATACCCCGACAAGGTGATGCTTTACGTAGATGAAGCCCATGCCTTCGGGGTGTTAGGCTCAACAGGCCTTGGCCTGGCTGAAGAAATGGGGTGCATGGCTGACATCGACCTGCTGGTAGGCACCTTTGGCAAGGCTGCTGCCTCTGCCGGGGCTTACCTGGTATGCAGTCAGACGTTGCGCAGTTGGCTCGTTAACAAGATGCGTCCATTTATCTTTACTACAGCCCTCCCTCCGCTGACGGTGGATTGGACGCTCTTCATTCTCCGCAAGCTGGCCTCCATGCAGTCACTACGCAACCACCTGGATACCTTAGGAAGCACCCTGCGCCAACAGCTGGAGAGGCTTGGCATTCCCTGCCCAAGCGAGAGCCAGATTGTGCCTTGGCTTATTGGTGCAAGTGCCGATGCGCTGCTCAAAGCTGACTCACTGCAACGCCATGGCTTCTACCTGCTACCCGTCCGTCCACCCACCGTTCCCGAAGGAACGTCACGCATCCGTATCTCCCTCACCTCAGCCATGACCGACGACGAGATGGAGCGACTGCAACATACGATTGAACTAATAACAAAAAGATAAAAACCAATCATAGATGATTCAAAAATTCCTTATAAACGAGCATCATCCCCGACTGCTGATATTCTTTGCAGGATGGGCTGCCGATGAGACACCCTTTGCAGACTATCATCCGGTCAACTGCGACTTCATGATCTGCTACGACTACCGTGACCTGACGTGGGACTCTACCCTAACCGAAGGCTATGAGGAGGTACACATCGTGGGGTGGTCAATGGGGGTATGGGCTGCTGCCCACCTGCCCCAACTGCTGCAACTACCCCTGGGAAAACGGGTGGCCATCAACGGCTCTCCCTTCCCCGTGGATGATACGCGCGGCATTCCCCGCGCCATCTTCCAGGGCACCATCGACAACCTCAATGGTCCTTCACTGCACAAATTCTTGCGCCGTATGTGCGCTGACACAGCCGCTTTCCGGGGATTCCTGGCCGTCACGCCTCGACGTCCGCTGGAGGAGATTGGCGAAGAGCTCGTCAGTGTACAGCTGCAGGTACAGACACAACAACGCAAAGGCGAAGAGCCCCTGCCCCTTTGGCAAGAGGCCATCGTGGGAAGTAACGACCGCATCATCCCTCCCGATAATCAACTCAACGCCTGGATGCAGCTACAGGTACGCGTCAGCCGCAACAACGAGGCCCACTATCACGAACCCCTTTTCCGCCACTATCTTCAGGATGTATGGACAAACAACTGATAGCGCTACGCTTCGCCAAAGCACGCGACACCTATAGCCAGGCGGCATGCGCCCAGCGTCAAGTGGCCGATAAAATGCTCGGTCTGGTGGAAGAGGCTCTGACCTATACACGCCGTAATACGCCTACAGGGGTAAAGCAATGCCTACCTGCTGGAGGAGATAAGGAACTCAGCGTGGTGGAGATAGGTTGTGGAACAGGCATCTACAGCGAACTGCTGCTGCATCGTCTGCACCCCAGCCAGATGCTACTTGTGGATCTCTGCCCTGAGATGGAACCACTCATTCGCGCACTGACAACCCGCCATCCTGAGGTGGAAGCCACTTTCATGGCAGCCGATGCGGAGCAGATGGACCTGCCGACAGGCATCCAACTGATTACATCCTGCTCCACCGTGCAATGGTTTGAAGCGCCTCAAGCCTTTGTGAAGCGCTGCGCCCAATCCCTAGCTCCTGAAGGTGTACTGGCGTTCAGCACCTTTGGCCCCGACAACCTACAAGAAATCAGCACCTTGACGGGACATGGACTCTACTATCCAACCCTCGCGGAGTGGCACACGATGATGCCTCCCACCCTCCATCTGCACCACGCTGAGGAGGAGCGGATTACGTTGTGGTTCCCCTCACCCATCGATGTGCTCAAGCACCTCAAGGAGACAGGTGTGACAGGAACAGAAAAACTGGTATGGAGCAAGCAGCGCCTACACGACTTCTGCCAAGCCTACAACGCCCGCTTCAGCAATGCCAGGGGAGAGGTGTCACTTACCTACCATCCGATGTACCTGGTGTCTTTATTAAACCGATATACTCACCAATAAAAAACTTTAAAGAGACTATGATTTATTTCGTCAGTGGCATCGATACGGATGCCGGTAAGAGTTATTGCACGGCCTGGCTGGCACGTGAACTGATGAACCAAGGTAAACGGGTCATCACACAGAAATTAGTACAAACTGGCAATGTGGGCCATTCAGAAGACATCGACCTGCATCGAAAGCTGATGGACACTGGCTACCTGCCCGAGGATCGTGAAGGACTCACGATGCCCGAAATTTATTCCTATCCCTGCTCTCCCCATCTGGCCGCACGCATTGACAAACGTCACATCAACCTGGAGCGCATCACAGCAGCCACCCGCGAACTGGAGCGACGCTACGACGTGGTGCTGGTAGAAGGTGCTGGTGGTCTGATGGTGCCACTCAAGGAGGATTACCTCACCATTGATTACCTGAAGGAACAGGGATACCCGCTGGTGTTCGTCACCAGTGGCAAGCTGGGTAGCATCAACCATACGTTACTCAGCTTTGAGGCCATTCAGCATCGGGGCATTCCGATGAGTCACCTGCTCTATAACCTCTATCCACTCGTAGAGGACACCACCATCCAGGAGGATACATTAAGCTACCTGAAACACTGGCTTGCACGCCATTCACCTCAGACGGAGTTTCTGAAAGTGCCTGTCATGCAATAGAAAAGACTTGCCGGGAATTACTCGTAACGCATGGAGGTAGCTGGATGGATGCGGGCAATGAGGTATGAGGGACCAACCAGCATCAGTACGGAGGCCAAGAAGGCTCCGAAGTTAATCAGGAGGAAGTAACCCCACGGAAGAGCCACGGGCACAGTGTCCATGTAGTAGGTCTCGGGGTCGAGGGTGAAAAGGCCGAACCACCGCTGCAGCAGGATAAGTAACAAGGCAATGCCATTTCCCCACAACATGCCGCGTCCTATGAGGAAGACAGAGAGCCAAAGAAAGAGTTTGCGGAGCATCAGGTTGCTCGCTCCGAGCGACTTCAGCAGACCAATCATGGAGGTACGCTCGATAATGATAATCAGCAGGCCAGAGATCATGGTAAAACCGGCCACACCTACCATCAAGAAAAGGATAACCCAGATGTTGACATCAAGGATGCCTAACCAGGCAAACATCTGCGGATTGAGCTGCTCCACGCTCAACACCATGTAGCGCTGCCCGTAGCGGTCCACGCGGTCAGTCAGCTGATCAGCCAACGTGAAGGTGGTCTCCTCCAGCTGGTTGTAATCCCTTACCTGCACCTCCATGCCCGACGACTGATCCTTGCGCCAGCGGTTCAGGCGATTGACCGTGCAGAGGTCTGTGTAGAGCATCATGCGATCATAGTCGGCAAAATTGGTGCAGTAGATACCCACCACCTGCAGCCGGCGGGCGCGAACCTGCTCATCCAGGAAGTAAGTGTCCAGCTTGTCGCCCACCTTCAGCCGCAGCTTGTCGGCCAGAAGACGTGAGATGACCACGCGGTTGGTTGACGCCGAATCGCTGAACTGCGGACATTCACCCTCCACTAGATGGCGGCGTAGGAAGCCGCGGTCATACTCCGGCCCTACCCCCTTGAGCACCATGCCCTGGAAGGCATCCTGCGTCTTAATCATGCCCGCCTTGAGAGAGAAGCGCTGAGTATGTCTCACCTCGGGACAATTGGCAAACAGAGCCATAAGTGAGTCGTCTGTCACCACAGGACGTGAGTCGTAAGCGGAAGCTACACGCTGGTTCATCACCGTGATGTGTGAGCTGAAACCAACAATTTTTCCCCTGACCTCCTGCTTGAATCCTACGACTACAGCTACTGAGATGAGCATGACAGCCACGCCAATGGCTATTCCCGCCATAGCAATGACCACCGCAGGACGCGAAGCTTGCTGCTTCTCCCCTTCTCCGCCTCGGTAGATCCGCGAAGCCAGATAATGCGCCAGATTCATCGCTGCCTATTATACGCTTCCAACGCCTTCTCCAGTACTACCAAGGCGCGAGAGAGGTCCTCCTTCTTCAGCACATATGCGATGCGTACCTCATCGCGGCCACTGCCTGGCGTGGTATAGAATCCTGAAGCAGGGGCCATGAAGACCGTCTCGCCCTCGTACTCGAAGTCACTCAAGCACCAGGCACAGAACTTCTCGCTGTCGTCCACCGGCAGACGGGCCACCGTATAGAAGGCTCCCATAGGTATGGGGGAATAGACGCCGGGGATACGGTTCAACCCATCAATCAAGCATTTTCTCCGCTCGACATACTCATCGTAAGTGTCGCGCAGGTAGTCCGCGTCGGCATCGAGCGAAGCCTCGGCAGCAATCTGTCCTATCAAGGGAGGACTGAGTCGAGCCTGACAGAACTTCATCACGGCCTCCCGGATTTTGGCATTCTTCGTAATCAGCGCCCCAATGCGGATACCGCACTCCGAGTAGCGCTTCGATACAGAGTCGATGAGCACCACGTTCTGCTCTATACCCTCCAGATGGCAAGCCGAGATGTAGGGCGAACCGGTATAGATGAACTCACGATACACCTCATCGGAGAAGAGGAAAAGGTCGTACTTCTTCACCAGGTCACGTATCTGATTCATCTCGCGGCGGGTGTAAAGATAGCCGGTAGGATTATTGGGGTTGCAGATCAGGATAGCCCGTGTACGCTCATTGATAAGCTCCTCAAACTTCTCTACCTTAGGTAGGGAGAAACCCTCCTCGATGGTGGTAGCAATGGTGCGTATCACGGCTCCAGCCGAGATGGCGAAGGCCATGTAATTGGCATAGGCTGGCTCGGGCACGATGATTTCATCGCCCGGGTTCAGACAGGCCAGGAAGGAGAAGAGTACCGCCTCTGAGCCACCTGCCGTCACGATGATATCGTCGGCCGTCAAGTTGATGTTGTACTTGGCATAATAACCTACGAGCTTCTCGCGATAACTACGATAGCCGGCGCTGGGGCTATACTCCAACACCGAGCGGTCGATATTGCGAATAGCCTCAATCGCCTCCTTGGGCGTAGGCAGGTCGGGCTGACCAATATTCAGATGATAGACGTGAACACCACGCTGTTTGGCCGCATCGGCCAAAGGAGCCAGCTTGCGTATAGGCGAAGCGGGCATTTCCATTCCCCGTATTGAGATGTTTGGCATAATTCAATTCAGTTTTTGTTTGTATTGAAGCTGCAAAATTAGTAAATTCTTCGAAACTTCGCATCATCTTTTCTATAAAATCTAAAAAGAACAATATATATGCCATAAACGTTATGGTATTTAGAAATAAAAACTCTATCTTTGGCTATCCAAAATAACTGAACGACTATGACTATACATCTTATTACTTTTGCTTCAGCCCTGCTCAAGCAACAATCTGTGCTCAGCTCGCACGAGGTCATCCTCAACGAGCTGGAGAAATACTTTACCGTACGCATTGTTGACCCCAACCATATCCGGTTGCTGTTGCCCAGTGACTTCACCATCGTGTTCATCGCCTCGGGAGGGGTGGAGCGGATGGTCATCAGCCGCTTCGAACAGCTACCGCGTCCCACAGTCATCCTGGCTGACGGAATGCAGAATTCCCTGGCCGCCGCACTAGAGGTGCACAGCTGGCTTCGCAATCGAGGCATGCAGAGCGAAATCCTTCACGGCAACCTGACCGGCATCATCAAGCGATTGCTCGTACTCCATCAGAATTTCCAGGCTACCAATGCGTTGCGTGGTAGCCGTATTGGCGTAGTAGGCACCCCCTCGCCGTGGCTCATCTCCAGCAATGTGGATTACCTTCTTGCCAAACGACGCTGGGGCGTGAACTTCGTGGATATTCCTCTAGAGCAGGTGGTGGAACGCTATCAGCAGGTGACGGATGATGAAGTGGGCGATCTGACGGCCCATGTGGCCTCGCGAGCACTGGCCTGCCGGGAGTCAACCCCTGAACAGTTGCTGAAAGCCGTGCGTTTCTACCAAGCCTTGAGGCAAGTGGCGCAAGAACAGCATCTCCACGCACTGACCTTGAGTTGCTTCAAGCTCATCGAACTAATAGGTACCACAGGCTGCCTGGCACTCTCGCTGCTTAACGATGCAGGTATCACAGCAGGTTGTGAAGGTGATCTGCAGACTGTCTTCACCATGCACATTGCACGCACCCTCATCTCGCAGCCAGGTTTCATGGCCAATGTGTCGCTCATCAATGACACAAGCAACGAAGTCGTGCTGGCCCACTGCACGGTGGGAATCAAGCAAACGGAACAGTACATCCTGCGTAACCACTTCGAGACAGAGAGCGGCATCGGCATCCAGGGATTACTCCCTACGGGTGATGTCACCCTGCTGAAGATAGGAGGCGAAAGCCTGGATGAGTACTACCTGAATACCGGCACGCTGACGGAGAATACCAACTACATCAACCTCTGCCGTACGCAGGTAAGAGTGCGGCTGGACGGCTCAGTGAACTACTTCTTCCGCCATCCGCTAGGTAACCACCATGTATTGCTTAAAGGCAATCATGCCACGCTGATGAATGGCTTCCTGCAGGGAAATGGCTGCCGAAAAGTGTAAAGCGGCGTTCACGTTACTTACAATCACTCCATCGGGAGGCATACCTCGAAGCAAGACCCTTTGCCCTCAGTAGACGAAACCTTGATTTCGCCATGCAGCTGGTCCACAATGGTGTAGCAGATGCTGAGCCCCAATCCCGCTCCCTGACGGAAGGCATCGCCCTTGTAGAACCGTTCGAAGATGTGACTCATCACCTCTTCGCTCATACCGCAACCGGTATCCTTGACGAAAATGACAGCCTTATGTTCTGCTTCATCAGCCCGGTAACCGATGGTGATACTGCCTTCGGAGGTAAACTTACGAGCGTTGGAAATCAAGTTGTTAAATACCTGCTTGAGGCGATTCATGTCTGTACGAATTACGATGCCATCACCTTCTGGGCAATCCATGAGCAGCTTCAGTTCAGGTGAAAGGCGGTAGTTATGGGCAGCGTGTACCTGCTGGATAATGCCAGTGAGGTTGTATTCTTCGAAGTCAAACTCCATGGATCCAGACTCAATACGTGCCAGATCGAGCACATCGTTTATCAGCGCCAGGAGCATGTCACAGTTGTCGTTGATGGTATCGATAAACTGGACTACCTCTTCTCGGCTGAAGTTTTCAAAGTCCTTGAGCAGGTTGGAGAAGCCTACGATGGAGTTAAGTGGTGTGCGTATCTCATGGCTCATGTTGGCCAGGAAGGCCGACTTCAGCTGGTCAGTCTGCATGGCTTTATCGCGTGCTTTTACTAACTCAGCCTCGGCATCCTTGAAGCGCTGTACGCTCTGACAGATACCCACTACCCGGTAGGTTACACCCGGGGTAGCCCCCTCGAGGAAATGGAGACGTATCTCCCACCACTCGCTCTGCATACCCCGTATCAAACGGACAACCAACAATTGTTTTTCTCTCGTAGAGAGACTCTTCTTGAAGAGGTTGGTCACCCTATAACGGTCATCCTCACAAATCAAGTTGCGCATCTGCTCAAGGGTCAAAGCACCATTCTCAGCTGTCTGACCAAATAGCTTAAGCAAGCTCTGCGGGAAGTAGAAGAGCTGCTTCTCCAGGTCGTACCACCAGGGAAAGATACCGCTCTCCTCCACGGCAATGTTGAGGAAGGACTCCTGAATCTGCTCCTGATGCGTACTACGGAAACTGACAGCCACACCTGTCAGTCTGTCAACGGCGAAAATCGGGGTCACCTCACCCGCTACAGGGAAATAGCTCTTGTGGTGCTGTGGTTGCAGAAAACATTTGTCGGGCAATGCAATGGGACGTCTCTCCTCCATGGCTTGAGTGAGCAGCTCGTGCAGGATATTCTCTCCATCTTTATAGAGGCTAAATATCGAACCAGCCTGCCGCCCTTCATAAAAGAGTGGTTGCCTCCACTCCTGTGGCAGGTCAAGCAAGCGCTTGAAGGCCGTATTGATGTAACGGATATGAAGGCCTGAGTCGTAAGTAATCAGCGCATCGGTGATGGAAGCCAGGATGTCATCATACTCATCGCGCTGCTCTACCAGTTGCTGCTGGGTTTCTAACCGCATCTGAGCCTCCATACGTCGTTGGGATTCCTTGCGGTTCTGACGGAAAAGCCACGCCACAATCAGTATCAACACCGCAAAGAGCCCTATAGCCATCAGCACAAAGGGTGTAAAATACTTTTCAGCCACTGGTACGTTGTGAATCTCGCCTCCCTCTGCGGCCAGGCCTTCATCCACATGGAAATACTTGAGCTGCTTGTAGTCGTAGCGGAAGAAGTTGGGATGGTCCTCGATGGGGAATTCACTGGGATTGTGCCCACGCAGAATCTGAGCCACTCTTTCACCTACAGGAACCATCTTACGATACGATTCCAAGTCATAAACAGCAAGCACACCATTGGTCAATGCACGGTTCTGACAGGCATAGACCGGTGCCTTGGAGTTCTTGCTTATGATACTGAGGAAGGGTGTCCACTTTGGGATGATGACTACCGTGTTGCGTGTATGGGCTGAATTACAAATGGCATCGATGATACGCCAAGGCTGAGCCTCGTCCACGTTGATAGAGGTGAGGGTGTAGTTGGGATGGGTCTCCTCAAACTGATCCCAGACCTTGCGAAGCTCAGCATCGCCACGTTGGGCCATGAAGCCTGCTTCACCCAGGCAGATGACATTGGTCCGATCGGGGAAAAGCCGATTAGCCTCATTGAGTATTTCGGTGAATTTCGGCTCGGAAGTATAGCCAGTAACGTTAGGCATTCCCTTCAACACATCCCAATCAGGATATTTCACGCCGGCAAACAACAGAGGGTACTGATAACCCAGAGAGTCACCACAATGCGTCAACGTGTAGAAAGCCTCGTCACCTGAGGTGACAATCAAATCTACCCCTCTTTCTCGCGCCCTTTGGCAGATGCGCCGCATGATGAGCTGCTCCTGCTTCATTACCCATTGGGTGGCATCCAGGTACTCCACGGTGAGCTCAACCTTGAGATGGCTCTTTTGGAAACCTGCCTTAAGACCGTTGGTTAAGTCGGAACTTACTTTGGCAAACGGATTGTATGATTGGATGAAAAGTACCTTATAAACAGGCTCTGCTGCATAACATATAGATGTAGCAAGCATAAGCATCACTCCCGCGAGAAGCTGTTGAAACAGACGACGCGGGCTGACGGCCTTCCTGGCATTGTATTTGGAGATGTTGGCATTCATAGCGATTTCTTCTGCTAGCAAATTCAATGCGCAAATGTAGGAGGTTTTATTGGTTTTTGCAATATTTTCACTTGTTTTTTATGCAGAATTAGGGATGTTTGGGGTATAAAGGATCTATGTCAGGCTGAAAAAAGTCGTCTATTGAGAGCAATGGAGGGTAAAATGGGTGATTTCAGGAAGTGCATTGAAGCGGAAAGGGAACCCTACATACCCTATACCGATGTTGACATAGAGCGCCCGTGAACCTTCGTAATAGAATCCGTGCCACTCGGGATACTTCAACTCAGAGAGCGAGCGGCCTGCAATGACGCATTGCATGGCATGGGTATGGCCGCTTAAGGTAAGATCCACGTCACTCTGCGGCAACACTTCACGCCGCCAGTGAATAGGATTGTGGCTCATCAGGAGTTTGAAGCCTTCTCCTGCTCCCTTCAATGCATGCGGCAAGTCACCATACTGTGGGAAGGGGGGCTCTCCCTCATTCTCTACTCCAAGCAAGGCTATCGAGTCGGTGCCACAATGGATGAACCGGTGCTCGTTATGAAGTAAATGCCATCCCATATTCGAAATCATCCGCTTGAGCTGTAGGAGGTTTTCACGCTCGGCATCAGGCGAAGGCCAACGGTAGTACGTGCCGTAATCATGATTGCCCATCACAGCATAAACCCCATGGGTAGCTTTTAACTGGCTCAGTATGGTGGTAAAGGGCTCCAGTTCGCTACTTCGACGGTTCACGAGGTCGCCTGTGAAGAGAATGAGCTGCGGCTGTAGGGTATTGACACGTTCCACCAGGCGTCTGACAATACCAGGCTGCAGTGCAAAGCTACCCAGATGAAGGTCACTCAACTGCACGATACGGAACCCCTCAAACTCTTTAGGGAGACGCGAGGAGGTATACTCTACCCGCTTCACATCCTGACAAGCGGGCTCCACCACCGAGGCATAGAGCACCACAGCGGCTACTATCACTGCAGCCACCAGAGCCACCACACCATGCGGGCATTTAGAGCTGGTTGATGCGTCGGATATTCTTCTCTGCATTGTGCATCGGTTTATAAATCAAGTGCTTGTAGAGCAAATAAACCAACAGGGCATCAATCAACAGAATCACACCCACATAGACTATCTGAGCTTTGGCTGACCAGAGATAGATATCGGAGTACCAATACTGTACACCGGTGTAGAGCAGCAGCCAGCAGCTAATGCCCACCACCTCTCTATTGGTGCGTCGGTGAAAGAGCTCCATGCGTCGCGCCACCTCGGCTACGGACATCAGCTCTACCTTGATGCCACGTACCAGGCGATAGGAAAAGAAGTCCCAAGCCAACGCTGCGACAAACGAAAGACCGATGAAGACCAGCAGCACATAGTACTTGCCGAGCCGTTCAGCTGGCACTGCGGGCAAGTGAAGCAAGGCCGCGATGAATCCCACAAGCATCACTACTCCCGCTCCCCGAAGAGACCAACGCAGGATGCCCATGATGCTGTTCAGGCTTCGCTGTGCCCGTCCCTTACACTGCTCCACAATGCGAGCTATCTGTTCTTCGCCAGTCAAGGGTCTCTCCTTGAGTTGTTCATCCAGCCGGTTCCATGTCTTTTTTAATTCGTCAAGTTCCATATCCATAGTAAAGTCTATTTATACTTTATATTAATATTCATGTCAAACGGTCTCATCCTTTTCCTCCCTATTCATTTTCCGCAATTTCTCTTTGATGCGACTCAGCCGGGTGGCCACATTGGTCTGAGAAAATCCAGTGATTTCCGCAATCTCTTCGTAGCTTTTATCTTCAAGATAGAGCAAGATAAGCGACTTCTCTATCTGACTGAGGCGGGCAATGAGATCATAGAGTTTCCGAAGCATCTGGTGTGTCTCATCCTCTTCGTCCATGCGGTCGGCCTCGGATGAGAGCTCCACGAAAAGGGGGGCGTTCTTTTCCTTGCGGAGGAAACTGATACAGGTGTTGAGCGCGATACGATAAACCCACGTTGAGGGTTTGCTCTCACCTCTGAAGTGAGGATATCCCTTCCAAAGGTTCACCACCACCTCCTGATAGAGGTCCTCAAGCGATATGGCAGGTGTAGCGTAGAGATAGCACACCTTGTAGATGATGCGCTCGTACGCTTTGACCAGGGCGATGAATGCTTTTTCAGTAGATTCCATAATCTTCTTATATCGTATAGTAATACACATTGTTTGCCACATCAGTCGCAATCAGGAGAGAAAAATCACAATAGAATATCATTTTTCGCAGGCGAAAATACAGTTTTTCTTCCTTTGCTGCCAAAGATATGATATAAATTCTCTATATTTGCGCCACGATTTTCACCTATTAAGCTTGTTTCGCCATGATTAAGATAATCTACGACCTCTACCAAGTATGCTTCGCCCTGCCGCTGCTGCTTGTGCTAACCATCCTCGTATCGGTCACCACTATTATCGGTAGCCTGTTCAATGCTCACTTCTGGGGCTATTGGCCAGCTCACCTGTGGGGGCGCATGGTCTGCACCATCCTGTTGCTTCCTGTTAAGGTGGAGGGTCGCGAACTGTTGAAACCTGGTGTCTCTTATGTTTTCGTGCCCAATCACCAGGGAGCGTTCGACATCTTTCTGGTCTATGGCTACCTGAACCGCAACTTCAAGTGGATGATGAAGAAGAGCCTGCGTAAGCTGCCCTTCGTGGGCAAGGCCTGTGAAAGTGGTGGACACATCTTCGTGGACCGCAGTTCGCCAGGCAAGGTACGCCACACGATGGAACAAGCCGAGGCTACGCTGGTGGATGGAGTATCATTGGTGGTCTTCCCTGAAGGTGCTCGTACGCTGACTGGCCGTATGGGGCCCTTCAAGCGTGGTGCCTTTCAGTTGGCTGACGACCTGCAGCTTCCCGTGGTGCCGGTAAGTATCAACGGCTCCTTCCGCGTATTGCGTCGAGGAGGCAAGTGGATTCATTGGAGTCCTCTCTCCATGACCATTCATACCCCCATTCCACCCCACTGTCAAGGGCATGAGAACGTAGTCCAAACCATGGAAGAGGCCCGTATCGCTGTAGCCTCAGCTGTAAAGGAGGAGCAAGAAGGGGCTTAAGCAGGAGAATCTATGGCAAAAGAGAAAATTGTCTATGTTTGCAGTCGCTGTGGACAGGAGTCACCCAAATGGGTAGGCAAATGCCCCGCTTGCGGTGAGTGGAATAGCTTTGTAGAGCAAGTAGTGCGTAAGGAGATACGTAAGGATATAGGGGTTACAGAAAGCAACGGCAAGCCCAAGCCACTCCCCTTAGGGGATATTGAAGCGGGAGAGGAACCGCGTATCGACCTGGGGGATACAGAACTGAATCGCGTGTTGGGCGGGGGGCTGGTACCTGGCTCATTGGTCCTGCTGGGTGGTGAACCTGGCATTGGAAAGAGTACCTTGGTATTGCAGACGGTGATGCGTATCACTGACCGCCGCATCCTCTACGTAAGTGGTGAAGAGAGTGCCCGGCAGATTAAGCTGCGCGCTGACCGTCTGACTTCCCACCCCTCTGAGCAATGCCTCGTGCTCTGCGAGACCTCCCTGGAGCAGATTTTTACTCACATCAAGAATGTAAAGCCAGAGCTGGTAGTCATTGACTCCATACAGACACTCTCTACCGAGGTGGCTGAATCCTCACCAGGGAGCATTACGCAGGTGCGTGAATGTGCCGCTGCCATCCTGCGCTTCGCCAAGGAGAGCCATACCCCGGTCATCCTCATCGGCCACATCAACAAGGAGGGAAGCCTGGCTGGGCCTAAGGTTCTGGAGCACATCGTCGATACGGTACTCCAATTTGAAGGTGACCAGCATTACCTCTACCGCATCCTGCGTAGCATCAAGAACCGCTTTGGCAGCACAGCTGAATTAGGAATTTACGAGATGCGGCAGGACGGACTACGCGCCGTGGAGAACCCGTCAGAACTGCTGCTCAGTCAAGACCACGACGGTATGAGCGGCATAGCAGTCGCTTCAGCCATCGAAGGAGTGCGTCCCTTCCTGATTGAGACGCAGGCCTTGGTGAGCAGCGCCGTATATGGCAATCCTCAACGTTCGGCCACAGGCTTCGATATCCGCAGGATGAACATGCTGCTGGCCGTACTGGAAAAGCGCGTGGGCTTCAAGTTGGGCCAAAAGGATGTCTTCCTCAATATCGCCGGCGGACTGCGGGTGAATGACCCGGCCATCGACCTGGCCGTAATCAGTGCCATCCTGAGCAGCAACATGGATGCCGCCATCGACTCGCAGACCTGTATGGCTGGCGAAATAGGACTCTCGGGCGAGATTCGTCCCGTGAGCCGCATTGAACAGCGCATCAGCGAAGCTGAAAAGTTGGGATTCAAGCAGTTCCTCCTCCCACGGCACAATCTGCAAGGACTGAATACCAGCCGACTCAAGATTGAGCTGGTACCCGTCAGAAAGGTGGAAGAGGCGTTCCGGATGCTATTTGGATAACGGCTTAATGTTTATTTTTTTGTGACTAATGATTAGAACAAATGATTTCAGAATATAATGTACGAGTTTCTCCTGAAGTGGCGGCCAATGAATCGCTGCTACGGGATTTCCTCTCTGAAGAGAAGGGAGTGGACCTGAAGAAGCTGACGGCCATGCGGATCCTGAAGCGAAGCATCGATGCACGTCAACGCCAGATCTTTGTCAACCTCACGGTGAGGGTGTTCCTCAACGAGATGCCAGAGAAGACGGAGTATCAGCTCACCGAATACCCCAACGTGGAAGAAAAAGCCCAAGTGGTTGTGGTAGGAGCTGGCCCTGGCGGACTCTTTGCCGCCCTTCGCCTGATAGAACTAGGACTGCGTCCTGTGGTGGTAGAACGTGGCAAAAACGTACGCGACCGCAAGCGTGATCTGGCTCTGATAGGCCGTGAACAGCGAGTCAACCCTGAATCAAACTACAGCTTCGGCGAAGGAGGTGCAGGAGCTTATAGCGATGGCAAGCTCTATACCCGCAGCAAGAAGCGAGGCAATACGGAAAAGATTCTCAACGTGTTCTGTCAACATGGAGCTTCATCCAACATCCTGGTGGATGCCCACCCTCATATTGGCACCGACAAGTTGCCTCGGGTCATTGAAGCCATGCGCAACACAATCCTGCAAAGCGGAGGTGAGGTACACTTCCAGACCCGCATGACACGGCTACTCATTGAGGACGACTGCGTAAAGGGCATTGAGACCCAAACCGGTGAAACCTTCCTAGGTCCCGTCATCCTCGCTACTGGTCATTCGGCACGCGATGTATATCGACTCCTGGCCGCAGAAGGCATCGAGATAGAGGCGAAGGGGATTGCCGTAGGAGTTCGTTTGGAGCATCCCGCTGAACTGATTGACCGCATCCAGTACCACAACCCCAACGGCAGAGGAGCCTACCTGCCCGCAGCGGAGTACAGCTTCGTCACCCAGGCCGAAGGGCGCGGAGTCTATAGTTTCTGCATGTGTCCTGGCGGCTTTGTAGTTCCCGCAGCCAGCGGACCAGAACAAATTGTAGTAAACGGTATGAGTCCAAGCAACCGTGGTTCACAATGGAGCAACAGTGGTATGGTGGTGGAGATACGCCCTGAGGACTTAATCGACCGTAAGGGTTTTGGTGCCCTCATTGAAGGGGGATGCGAACATCCTGCCCTGCGGATGATGCAGCTTCAGGAGCAACTTGAACGCCTTTGCTGGCTACAAGGCAACCAAAAGCAGACAGCCCCTGCACAGCGCATGGCAGACTTCTGCAACCGTCGGTTAAGTAGCACTTTGCCCGAGAGCTCCTACGTACCTGGACTTATTGCCTCACCGCTACACTTCTGGCTCCCCCCCTTCGTGAGCAACAGGCTGTCCCAAGGATTCCGTCAGTTCGGAAAGTGCAGCCACGGCTTCCTGACCAACGAAGCGGTAATGGTAGGTGTGGAGACCCGCACATCGGCTCCAGTACGTATCGTTCGTGACCGTGACACCCTTCAGCACATCCGTCTTCGCGGACTCTTCCCCTGTGGTGAAGGTGCTGGCTATGCCGGAGGCATTGTCTCAGCTGGCGTAGATGGTGAGCGTTGTGCTGAAGCAGCAAAAGCATTCATAGAGACTCAAAACTAAAAGATAGAAACTAAAAAAAAATGTAGCTCGTAGCTTGTAACTTAATAAAAATGATAGCCATTATCGATTCAAATACGTTTAGCTGTCTGGGACTGGCCAATCTGGTGCAGGAGTTGATTCCGCAGGCCCCTATACGCACTTTCCGTTCCTTTAAGGAACTGGTGATGGATACCCCCGACCTCTATGTCCACTACTTCGTTGCAGCGGGTATTTTCTTTGAGCATACAGCCTTTTTCCTGGAGCGTAAACAGAAGACCATCGTACTGACCTACAGCGACAACCAACCACAGCTGGCAGCCATGCATACACTAAACGTCTGCCAGGATGAACCCCATTTGGCCAAGAGCATCCTGCAGATGCACCATCATGGCCATTGTGAAGGAAGTCCCAAGCGTCCAGGCTACCCTACTCCATCACTCACGGAACCATTCTCCAATGAGCACGAACTCTCCATGCGTGAAATAGAGGTACTTACCTGTATCGCCCGTGGATACATCAACAAGGAGATTGCTGACAAGCTACACATCAGCTTGACCACCGTCATTACCCATCGGAAAAACATCACCGAAAAACTCGGCATCAAGTCGGTCGCAGGTCTAACTATCTATGCCGTTATGCACGGCTATGTTGAAGCCGACAGTATCTGATACCCGTATACTATTTGTAGGGGCGGATTTGTTCCGCCCCTACAAATAGACTCAATAAACTCAGTTTACCTCAAAGGTACAATCAATCGGGCTTCCTTCATGGCATGACCCGAAGCGGCATCCACAAAGAGCGGCTCACGATGCTTGCGCACCCACTCCTGGCGCTCCGACTCACTCTTCAAGGGGAGCAAGCTCCTCGTAGTGGCCTGATTGCGGTAGGCCGCATCGAAAGCCACAAACTGCTCATAATCGTAGCTCCACGACGAACCTTCGGAGAGCGACATCACCCGCTTGTAGATGATTTCACGCGACGGTGCATTGAACCCACAATCATTGTAGCGCATCATGCTATTCTCCGTGGGGCGGTAGGCGCCGTAACCGTAGTAGAAAGCTCCTTCGTATATCCCTACCTTCTCGGCAGCAAAGCGCTCATCGTTCAAGATGCGTGACCAGCGCACCTTCTGCGGGTCGTTGCGCCAATCCAGGTTTTCGTACCAATGATAGGTATCGTGGTAGGTGTCGAGCAGATCCTTATCGTCCTGCGGCAGGCTACGTTGCTCGTTACCCGGCTCAATGTATTCATCACCCAGGTTGGCCACACCATGTCCACAAGCCTCGTGGTTGAGCACCTGGTTGGCTCCACTCATGTTGTAGGCATAGAATGCGCCATCCGACCAGATACGCGTATAGCTCCGTCCGCTGCATCCGTCGTTATAAACCACAATCACCATGGGCTTGTTGCTGTTCTTGATTGGAGCAAGCTTGGCATAGGCCTTGCATTGACTGTCCGACTCATCTATGGCATGTACCGTACCTTCAACAAACTCGGCGTTGGGCGAAACAGCCTTCACGGCGTAGCAGTTGAAGCGATTGCGTAGGGAGGTATAGGGTTCGAAGGCAAAGAACTGCTCCACTGCCTGCTGCATCACCTTTTCATAGCGTCCACCGCTCGCCATATCCTGGTCGGTGAAGCCATCGCCCAGGAAGACCAAATCGACGCCCTTCCCTACCGTAGCCTTTTGAAGAGTCAACACTTCGCCGTCGTGGGAATAGTCGGTAGAGGTATAGAGATCATACTCAAACTTCTCATCCCCAAAGCATTGGGCCACGTAGTCGAACACGCCATCCAAATCACCATGGAATTGAGGAATGGTGTTGTAGCCCATGTATTCGGTGCAGGAGATATAGCGCACCGTCCCCTCGGCATCCACCAGCATGAAGAGAGGTGGGTCGAGGTTAACAGGCAGCTCGCTCCACTGCAGATGAGGCACAGCGACGAGCTGCTCCGTCTGGATTTCCTGTAATTCAGCGTCCGCACTCTCCTTGCGGGCACCTACGACGGAGAGCCCCTTCTCGCTATAACGGTCCAGCAAGGCATTGATGCGGGCAATGAAAGCTGTAGAGGTCCCGATGTCGCTGCCCCAATAATAGAATAAGGTGTATCGATGAGCCGCATAGTGCGCCTTCAGGTCGATGGTCGTGCCATCAATGCACTTCTTTACCCCCGTCATAGCAGGTAGCTTGCAGGGATTGAATCCATAACCCTCGTACTGCGGCAGGATGAAATGCCAATAGTTGGCAAGGGTCTGATGGGTCTGCAGCTTCTCTGGCAGGTCGCCCTTGAGGTAGTTGTAACCTACGTAGAAATAGAGTTGTTCGGCATGACGACCAAACAGCTCGTTATAGGCCTCGGGAATCGTCCCCGTAAGATTATTGAAGTAGAGGTTGATGAAGGTGAGCTGCTCCAAGGAGCTAAAGCACGTTGGTAGTGAACCACTCAGCTGATTGTACATCAAGTCGAAGTAACGCAAATCCTTCAGGTTGCCCAACGCTTCGGGCAGCTCTCCCGTAATGCTGTTGTTGGGGAGGCTGATGGTCTGTAGATGATCCATCTGAGCCAGTTGGGTGAGCAGTTTAGTAGCATCTCCCTTCAGACTGTTGTTGGGCAGCGAAATAGCCTTCACACGCCCCTCACCGTCCACCTCCACCCCTTTCCAGGAGGATAAGGGCTGATCCGTACACCAGTTGGCATGATCACTCCACTGCTCTCCTTCAGCCGCTTGATAGAAGGCCTTAAGTGCCTCGCGGTCGCGGAACCAGCGCTTCTGGGTGACCTTGACCTCCTGCTTCAGTGCGCCCGAAGTGATGGTGATGGTTGCTTCGCGCGAGTCAGTCACCTCGTTAGGCTCCACATCGAAAGAGAGTGTTTTCTCCTCCAGCGCACGCGTCGAAGAGGCCGCTTTAATCCAGGATTCCGAGCAGGTCACCTGAAACTCTACGTTGGTATTGATGACGAACTGCAGCCGTCCCCCTTCGGGTTTGGCCTCTTGCGTCTTATTAGCCACGAGGATGGCATCGAGCTGCATCTGCGTGAGCACCACGTCGGCCGTGAGTTGCGGCATCTCCTTGGTGCGGAAACGGATAGTGGCTGTGCGCTCGGCATACTGCTCGTTGGCTTTCACCTCGAAGGAGTGAAACTGCACCGCTCCTGCTGCACCCGATGATGGCGCACGATGCGTAATCCACTCCACCGCCGCAGGCAGCAATACTTCGTAAGGCACGTTGCACGTGACCTGCACACTCACTGTTTCGCCGGCACTCTTCACGGCCAGCGCATTGACATTCACACTCAGTTGCGGCTCAATCCGCTCCTCGCTACCCGAGCTGCAGCCCCATGCCGTCAGCATGGTAAGCAGCACGAAGAGCGATGTTTGAAAGATTCTGTTTTTCATAAGACTATGTTATAATTTGATGATTAACGCCTATAGCTTATACCCCATTCCAGCGTGCAGCACATTGGTATCCCTCCTCGTAGAGTGCGGTGAGCTTGCTGGTATCTTGCTCAATGCGGTCCACCACGATGGGCTTTTCAGGACGAATCACTTGGATTAATCCCTCATCCTCCATCCGTTCAACCTCCTCCAGCTGCTCGTTATAGACGTTGCTGCGACGATTGATGGCCACTTTGAGACGCGGGTACTCTTTATAGATAAATGAAGGAACCTTGGTGCCGTGCAGGTTCTTGCGATAGCCTCTGTTACGCGTCAGCACCACGACACAGCGCTTATACCCCTCCTCCATGGCGTGACGCACAGGGATGCTATCTACAATCCCGCCGTCCAGCATCGGCACCCCATCCACCTCAGTGATTGGACAGACAAAGGGTAGGCTACTGCTGGCCTTCGCGATGCTGATGACGCGTTCAGGATTACCCTTCTCCTCCAGATACTCCGCCCGTCCTGTGCGACAATTGGTAGTCACCATCACAAAGCGCCCCTCTGAGCGGAAGTAAGTCTCATAATCATAAGGCAGGATATGGTTAGGAAACTCATTGAACAGTAAGTTGGAATCCAATATGTTACGTTCTTTCAGCAAATGACGGAATCCGATGTATCGGTACTTCTCCAGCAGGTCGATATTGCTGAACTTGGCCCTTCCCCGCTGGCGGGACATGTAAGAGAGACCGTTACAGGCCCCAGCGCTAACCCCTATGACATAGGGAAACTGTATACCTCGATCCATAAAGTTGTCCAGTACGCCGCAGGTAAACACCCCACGCATACCTCCCCCTTCAAGCACCAGCGCCGTATCAGCTATCAGCTTCAGAGGGGTTGTTGTTTTTGCTCCTGTTTCCATTACAAAATCCTTTATAAGTCTATATTTCGGGTGCGAAGTTATGAAAAAACTTCCAATTTTTACTAGAAATGTCGATTATTAGTGGCTCACCTGCAAAATCATGTGTTTAGCTAAGCAGTTCCACTCCTCCACCTTGTCGTACCAGTCTTTCAGGCTTTGTATGCCAGAGATATATATATAAAATCGTATGATAATTACAAAAATTAGATACAAGTATAGCGTATTTAAAAATATTATTCGTATTTTTGTAGCAAAATTACAAAAACAAATAAAATATTTTAGGTATGATACGAGATTTTTGGGTAAAGAATTATCTTTCCATTCGCAACAAGCAGGAATTAAGCTTTGTGTCCAAGGGACCATCTTCGGAACTTGTCACCGAAGTTGCTGATGGTGTCTTCTTGTACAAGTTAGGCATCCTATATGGCTCAAACGCTTCGGGTAAGTCGAATATGCTGATTGCCATGAACGAGGTGTTCCGTCTGTTGATCATGCCAAAATCGGATGCGACAGTCGAAATTGGCGGTTGCATTCCATTTGTGCTCGCCAAAGATGAGCCAACGGAAATGCATGTATCATTCTATGCCAATGGCACTCGATATGACTATGATGTCAAGTTCAACGGCAAGCACATTCTATGTGAAGCCTTGTATTATTATCCTAACAAATCAAAATCGCTGTTCTATGAGCGTAGTTTTGTGGGCGAGAATGTACAGGCAGACATCAAGTTCGGCACGAGTCTTAAATTGCAAGTCAAGACGCAGGAAAGCATCCGCGAAAACACTTTGAACAATCACAGTGTATTGTCTGTTTGCCGAAAGGCCGCATTGAAAGAAGATATAGCTCCGTTTAATACACTTCATAATTGGATTATGGACAACTACCATGAAATTGATGGTAATGGAGACAAAGGCATAGTCGAAATCTTGAAAGATGCTTATAACAATCCTAAAAAACGTAAATTCTATAACACAATGCTTCAAAAGGCCGACTTAAACATCTTGGATTATCGTCCTGTCGTGGAAGATCGTTTGGTGCCCAGTGAATTTCGTGAGCGTATCCAGAAAGAGAATATCCCAGAAGAGATGAAAGACGTTCTTTTGAAACCGACCTCAGATTCTATCACCTTCTTGAACCATTCTGATAATGGTGATTTTGATATTCCACTCAGATGGCAATCAAAGGGAACTCAGAAGTACATCCGCATATTGGATGCATTATACGATATGATAACAAGTCCTCATGTGTACTATCTTGATGAACTGGGTGAGGACTTGCACAATGACTTGTTGTACTACTATCTCAATGTATTCATCTTTAACTCTGGCCTGTCGCAGTTAATTATCACGAGTCAGGAGACCACCCTCCTGTCGCAAGACATGATTAATGAGAACAGGGGTGTGGTATGGTTTGTCGAAAAGAATAAGGAAACTGCTTCATCCGAATATGCCCGTGGCGACTCATTCGGTCTGCACAAGAACCTGTCGCTATACAATTCTTATCGTATCGGTCGATTGGGAGCCAAGCCCGAACTTGGTAGTATCTTTATAAATTTGGAGAATTGATATGGGAAAGCTACGACAAACAGCACTCATCTTAGGAGAAGGACCAACAGAATTCTTCTATTTCAAGTCCCTATGCGATGTATTCAAGCGTCTGACCATCAAGCCAGACTATCCGAAACATACCAATATTAAGGAACTAGAAGCCAAGATTGCAGAGGGGGTGGCAATGGGTTACAGCCATATCTTCTGCATCATCGACATGAACACAAAGGACAAAGAGCCAGAGCGTTCACAATATCAGAAGTTAAAGACAAAGTATGCCAAGCCCATCGACAAGCCAAAGAAAGGCATCTACTGCAAGGTCGAGTTCTTCGAAACTCATCGCTGCACAGAACTGTTCTTTCTCTATTATTTCCGATACACCTCACGTCCATATGATGAGCAGGAGCCATTGTTTAAAGACCTCAACCAATGTGTCGAGTATCGGAAAACGATAGAGTTCTTCATCAAGACCAAGGGACTTCACGGTTACTTTGAGCGCAATGGTGGAAGCCTTGAAAATGCTATGGCCAATGCCAATCGATCTATTGGTGAGAAAGAAGCCTCGGGTCGGGATTACACATACTCGGAGCTTGGAAGGCTAATGATGGAGTTGAAAGAGTTGGAATGACAAGTTAATAATAGCACATCGATTATTAGTTTAATAATAGCACATCGATTATTAGTGGCTCACCTGCAAAATCATGTGTTTAGCCAAGCAGTTCCACTCCTCCACCTTGTCGTACCAGTCTTTCAGGCTTTGTATGCCAGAGATAACATCTGCGTTGGAATTGCTGAAGATCATGCGTAGGGAGTGTGTGAGAGAGGAACCTTGCTTGCAGTGTGCATCCCCCAAATGACTCACGCACCTCTACCGGCAGCATCAACTTAACGAATTCTTTGTATGGGTTCATAGGTGGCTTTCTTTTGTATACAGCCACAAAGATATCATTATGGTGTGGATTATGTGAAAAAGAAGCTTTATTTCGTCGGGAAAATGTGAAAATATTGCTATCGTGTATCATCTAGTGGTTTATTTTCACTCTTTGAGTGCCATTTTAAATCTTTTGAGCAGAAATTATTGCAACAAACAATGAAAAAGGTTGTAGTTATACAACCATATTGAAAACATTTTGTATATTTGCACTGTGTGATATACTAAATAAGGTACTGTATGAAATATCTTAATATTAAGAAGGCTTTAACTGCATGGCAAGAGTTGCAACCGCTATCTGAGAAGGATAAGGATAGGCTTAGCCGTCGTTTTACTGTTGACTTCAACTATAATAGTAACCATATAGAAGGTAATACGCTGACTTATGGCCAAACGGAAATCTTATTGTTATTCGGCAAGGTGATTGGAGAGGCCAGTGTGCGTGATGTTCAAGAAATGACAGCGAGTAATGTCGGTTTACGAATGATGACAGAAGAGGCGAAGGTAAAAGAGACTCCATTGACGCAAAACTTTATTAGAACACTACACCAGACCTTACTTCGTGAGGATTATACGGTATATCGTAATTTGCCTGGTGGAGTTCAGACGAGCTATGTGATACATGCTGGACAGTATAAAACTCGTCCTAATAGTGTAATTACACGATATGGTGACAGATTTGAATATGCTTCTCCTGAAGAAACTCCTAGCTTAATGGCAGACTTGGTGGATTGGTATAACAAGGCAGAGCAAGAAGGTAAACTCTCTCCAGTGGAGCTGGCTGCATTATTCCACTATCGTTATATCCGCATTCACCCTTTCGAGGATGGAAATGGTCGTATAGCTCGATTGATGGTGAACTTTATCCTTACTCGTCACGATTATCCGATGATTGTAGTCCGTAGTCGCAAGAAGAGTGAATATTTGGAGGCTTTACATCAATCTGACCTTGAAGTTGGCCCTGTTCCAAGCGATGGTGCTCATGCAGACATTAAAGATATTCGTCCATTCCTGAAATACTTCAATGATTTGGTCGCTACCGAGGTATACAACGACGTCTTGTTTGTGAGCGAGAAGAATGAGAATGTATGGTGGTACGATGGCGAGCGAATAGCATTCCGCACACCAAACTACACGAAGATACTAAATGCTATGCGCACCGAGCCAACTCTCACTTTGGCTGATATGCGTGAGATTACAGGAATCAGCATCGCTGCTATTCAAAAACTGCTTGACCAACTCATTCAAAAGAAATATGTCGAGCGTGGCGAGAAGGAAGGTAGCTGGAGGGTGTTTGTGACGCAGTAAAGGCTCAGATTATATCACAAGTACGAATTGGGAAGAATGGGAGAAACAGCCTTTTTCCTCACAATAAAGCAACTCCTGACCCTGCGAAAAAAAAACTGAAACTGTAACAACTGTAACGCTTTTGCAAGCTATCATCCTGTAAATCTGCGGGATGGAACAGGAGAAACAAAAGAGCAGCCCGTGCGAGAGGAGTGGTAGCTCCTTCGGACGGGCTGCTTCATGTTCGGTGGTTCACGCAGAAGTGAAGAGATCCGAGATCCGCATACGGTTTTAGTTTTGTCTAGTTTTTGGGCTTAAAAACTGGACATTCTTTTATCATTTCACAAAATACTATTATCTTTGCACCCAGAATTTGAATAAAATGACCACAAGTAGTATCATACGCAATAAAGTAGCAAAAATGCCTACTGATGTCGTCTTCACTTATCAGGACTTTGGACTTCCGACAGAAAACAATGGTTCTGTATTGAAGACTCTTAATCGTATGGCTGCCTCTGGCGAGATTTGCAAACTATCTAAAGGCAAATTTTATAAAACCCGAAAAACTGTTTTTGGAGAGCTCAAACCTCGACCAGAAGAAATCGTGAAGGATCTTCTTGAGAAAGACGGAAAACCTATCGGCTACCTTACGGGTCTTTCTATATTCAATGGACTTGGCTTGACTACACAAGTTGCTAGCATCATACAGATTGGTACCAACACGAAGACGAATCCCAAGCAACGTGGCCCCTACACCATCAAATTTGTGGTACAGCCCAACCCTATCGAAAGAAGCAATATAGAGCTGCTCCAGCTTCTCGATTGCATCAGAATGATCAAAGACATTCCTGATAGCAATACCACACAGAGTTGTTCCCTGCTGATGTTAAAGATCAAGGATTTGACGGTAGAAGAACGCCAAATGATGACTCAACTTGCAATCAAGTATTCTCCTTCAACCAGAGCTTTGCTTGGAGCTATTATGGAAAGTATTGAAGAATCAGAAAGTGCAGACAAGTTGTTTTCTTCACTCAACAACCTCACTACTTTTAATATAGGTATCTCTGAAACAATTTTACCCAATAAGAAAAGATGGAGAATCATATAATGACCCTCGATGAGAATCCGCAGTTGCTTGACGATGCCATTCGAGCAACCGCTGAAGCCATGGGCATCCTTCCTGCCTTTGTCGAGAAGGATTATTGGATTACCAAGATGCTTTGCAATCTTTCCAACAATCGCTTCGCTGATCGAATTGTATTCAAAGGTGGCACTTCCCTGTCTAAGGCCTATCGGTTGATAGCCCGATTCTCCGAGGATATTGACTTAGCTGTCTTGGCTGAAGGTATGAGTGGAAATCAGATTAAGACGCTTATGTCTAGTGTAGCAAAGGACATTTCAAATGGGCTTGAAGAGAAGGTTGTCGAAGGACTCACAAGCAAAGGATCTCGTTACCGCAAGGAACTCTTTGCATATCCTTCAATATACAACAGTTCACATAGCATCATTACGCAATGGCTTACCCTAGAGCTGAATTCTTTTGCCAACCCCTACCCATTCGAGACGGTAACGATTGAGAGCTTCATCGGTGCATTCATGCGAGAACAAGGATTATCAGATCTGATAGAGCAATATGGTATGACACCTTTTCTACTGAACGTACTGGATAAGAAACGCACACTGACAGAGAAGATAGTCTCATTGGTTCGCTGCTCTATGGCCGATGACTACTGGCCACAGATGCAACGAAAGATTAGACATTTCTATGACCTCCACTTCCTGTTGAGGGATCCGGATTGTTCAGCCTACCTCCAAAGTCAGCATTTCAGGAATGACTTTGCATCCCTACTCAAAGAAGATCAGCAACGATTCAGCAAACCCGATGGATGGCAATCAAGAACCGTGGCAGAATCGCGTCTGATTGCAGACTTCTCAAGCACCTGGAAGCAACTGGCTCCAACCTATCGGAGTGGTCTCCCTGGCTTGGCATACAATCCTATTCCAAGCGAAGATGAGATTGCCCAGAGCATCATGAAACTCGTCTCTTATATTCCACTGGAATAATAAAAGAGATAATCACCCACCTCCAGGAAGTAAATCAGAAAATAATGGGTAAAGACGATAGGACCTCTACCGCACTCGGGCTCACCTGCAAAATCATGTGTTTAGCTAAGCAATTCCACTCCTCCACCTTGTCGTACCAGTCTTTCAGGCTTTGTATGCCAGAGATAACATCTGCGTTGGAATTGCTGAAGATCATGCGTAGGGAGTGTGTGAGAGAGGAACCTTGCTTGCAGTGTGCATCCCCCAAATGACTCACGCACCTCTACCGGCAGCATCAACTTAACGAATTCTTTGTATGGGTTCATATATGGCTTTCTTTTGTATACAGCCACCAAGGTAAGCAATAATTCTGAATCAGACTAATCTTATCGGTCAACTTTAAAACACACGGTTTTACTGGTGACCTGCTGAAAACGGATGATATCCACCCACCAAAAACGGGGATATCCGTTCACTTTT
>JBJEKT010000087.1:0-2662 GCA_051878775.1 Bacteroides sp.
GAGAAGCGGAAGAAGTCCTGGTCCTCCAGGTAGGTACCATCGCACCAGCGGAACACTTGGAAGGCGATGAGGTTCTTCTGCCCGGGTTTCAGATAGGGAGTTACATTGAATTCAGCTTCCAACTTGCTGTCTTCGCTGTAACCCACGAAGCGGCCGTTCACCCAGAGGTAGATGTTGGAAGTCACGGAGCCGAAGTGGGCGATAATCTCCTTGCCCTTCCAGTCGGCAGGCACTACCATCTCACGGCGGTAAGAACCTACATGGTTATCTTCTACGGGAACAAGGGGGGGATTGTTAGGGAACGAGCTGCGCCAGGCGTAGCCTACGTTGACGTAGATGGGGTCGCCGTAGCCGTTGAGCTCCCATACGGCAGGCACCTGCATCTCGTCCCATCCACGGTCGTTGAAGTCGGTGCGGAAGAAGTCAGTAGGACGGGCATCCGAGTTGCGAACCCAGTTAAACTTCCAGGTTCCATTCAGGCTCATGAAGTTGTCAGACAGCGTTTTATCGCCACGCTGAGCAGCCACGGCCGACTCGTAGGCAAAGTAGTTGGTGTGCATCTCGGCACGGTTTACGGCGTTCACGTTCGGGTCGCGCCATTCGTTGAAGGTTTGAGCAGAGGCCGCTGCAAAGGTCAGCGCCATCGCTCCAAAGGCAAGAATTCTTTTCATGCTATACGGATATTAGGGTTTTCAAGTGCACAAATATAGCACTTTTTTCGCAAACGAAGCCCCTCCTTACCTAAAAATAATGAAAATTAGGCTTAGCACGTTCAACTGAAGTTATCACATAAAAATAGGGAGATAGGTTCAGTTTTGTGTCGAAAAATTGGGCAGTCAGATAAAAAACAGATACCTTTGCGCAAAATTAATAGGGGTAATGAACAAACTTCTAGCTCGAGACAAGGAATGCGTTGTGCATAGTGAGGTGATGATGGACGAGCTGTTTAAACCCTGATAACAAACATGCTTCGTATGGATAAGAAGACATCGACCTCCCCTCTGCTTCACCTGCAGCGGCAACAGTTGCTGCTGCGTATGGAGTATGAGTTCGAGAAGGAGGAGTTCAAGCGGCAGACAGAGACGATGGGCGTGGGGCGCAAGGTGAAGCGCGGACTCTGCTGGTTTCCGGCCTCTACGGGACGTACCTATTATAATTCGTTGAATCAGTTGGTCATCGAGGTGATGCGTAGTGAAGATACCGACATCGAGCACCACTTTGAGTTTGGTCGCCCTGTCTGCTTTTTCAGCGAGAGCGCTGACGGTTCGCTCCACTACTACCCTTTTACGGCCACGGTGAGCTATGCAGACGAGGCACGCATGGTGGTCATCATGCCCGGAGGCGATGCGGTAATGCAGGTGCAGCAGGCTGACCGCCTCGGGGTGCAGCTCTACTTTGACGAGACCAGCTACCGCACGATGTTTGAGGCACTCGCCGATCTGCTCCGGGTCAAGGGTAACCGACTGGCTGAGTTGCGTGATGTCCTCTTGGGGACAGGCAAGGCTGGCTTCCGCGAGCTCTACCCCGTGCGCTTTCCCTGGCTCAACCCTACACAGGAGCAGGCTGTGAACCGCGTGCTCTGTGCCCGCGATGTGGCCATCGTACACGGCCCTCCCGGCACGGGGAAGACCACTACGCTGGTTGAGGCCATCTACGAGACGCTCCATCGCGAGCCACAGGTGCTGGTATGTGCGCAGAGCAATATGGCTGTGGATTGGATTTCGGAAAAGTTGGTAGATCGGGGTGTGAATGTACTGCGTATTGGCAACCCCGTGCGGGTGAACGACAAGATGCTCTCCTTTACCTACGAGCGACGTTTTGAAGCTCATCCGCTCTATACTGAACTGTGGGGAATCCGTAAGGAGTTGAGGCTGCTTGGTAGCCAGGGACGACGGGGAAGCTATACAGAACGAGAGAGCCTGCGCAACCGCATGAGTCGTCTGCGCGACCGAGCCACGACCCTTGAAGTAACCATCAACGCCGACCTCTTGGAGGGGGCGCACGTGATTGCCTCCACCCTGATCAGCAGCAATCACCGCTTGCTTAGTGGCCGACGTTTCGGTACGCTCTTTATCGATGAGGCTGCCCAGGCACTTGAAGCAGCCTGTTGGGTAGCCATCCGTAAGGCCGACCGTGTGGTACTGGCTGGCGATCACTGCCAGCTGCCACCCACCATACAGTGCTATGAAGCGGCCCGTGGCGGACTGGACCGTACGTTGATGGAACAGATTGTAGCCAGCAAGCCCTCCTGTGTCTCGTTGCTTGAGGTGCAATATCGTATGAACGAAGCTATCATGCACTTTTCCAGCGATTGGTTCTACCAGGGGAAGCTCCAGTCGGCTCCAGAGGTGAAGTACCGCAGCATTCTGGATTGGGACACCCCCATCGCCTGGATTGACACCTCCGAGCGTGAGTCCCGCGAAGAGTTTGTAGGTGAGAGCTACGGTCGTATCAACCGGGATGAGGCTCACCTGCTGCTGGAGCAACTCACCACTTACATCGACCGCATCGGAGGTCATCGCATCTTGGAGGAGTGCATCGACTTTGGTATCATCTCACCCTACAAGGCTCAGGTGCAGTATCTGCGCAGCTGCATCAAGCAGAGCGCCGCCCTGCGTCCCTACCGCCATCTGTTCACGGTCAACACCGTGGATGGCTTCCA
>JBJEKT010000088.1:0-2644 GCA_051878775.1 Bacteroides sp.
ATTTGTTAAGTTACTGATTTACAATTATGTTATACAACATATTTTTTCATCCTTATGAAACGGGCGTTGCGGCGGGGTTTCAGTGCTATACCTTATTATATAAATAAAGGGCGGACACTGAGGTCCGCCCTATAATACCCACAGTCGCGCTATTCAGGGCGGAAAATATTCCGCCCCTACAATGACGATGCAGTCGGCATCCTTTATGCAGTAATAAAATGTATTTAATCCCTATGCTGCACCTCAATTGACGATACACTTGAGGAACTACAGGTTCTTGGGATGGTCGTAGGTGGAGGTACGGACATCCCAATACATCGGTGAATAAATGTTGTTGGTCTTGTCCTTCAGACGGTCCACGGCCTCCTTCCAGTAGTCGTAGTTGAGGGTGCTCTCCGTATCGGGGTATTTGATGCGGCGGATGATGTCGTCCTTGCTCTCGGTCAGCGTCTGGAAGGTGTACTCCTTGCCGTTGACCGTGCCGATGATTTCACCCGGGCGAACGAGCTGCTCGGGGTAGCCCGTGCGACGCAGCTCCGTCCAGGCCTCCATGCCGTTGAGGTAGAGGTCGATGTACTTCTGTACCGCCACGGCTTCGGCATCCACCTTGGCCGATACCCGGTCCACATAGCCCAAAGCCTCCTCTTCAGTCACATTGGTGAGCGACTGCACAGCCCAGCGGCGGATGGAGTAGCGCACTCCCTCGCGGAACTCCTCCACGTTGAAGTCGTGCGCCTCGCAGAGGATGAACATCAACTCGGAGTAGGTCATGATGGGGTAAGCAAACGACCGCTTCAGGAAGAAGGGCGGATTCTTCAACCAATTAGGACAGTACTCAAAATAGGCTGAAGCCACCTCATTAGGCAGGGCATAATACATACCGCGTATGACTCCCTGATTGGAGGTGGTGTACATAGGCAGGCGAGGGTCGTCCAAGGACTGCATCATATCGACCAACGTATGGGAGATGGTGAAGTCACAACGTTTCCGCACGAAGAAGTGATAGCAGAAACCAAAGTATTCCGTACCCGATTCGGAAAACTGGTAATAGGCATTGTCGGCACTGCTCTGGAACACGCCATCGCGTACGGCCTCCTCGATGTATTCACGCCAACGACTATCCACTTTAGATAGGTGCAGAGCCAAGCGGCAACGCAGGGAGTTGGCAAAGCGCTTCCACTTCACGGGGTCGCCATCGTAGATTTGGTCACTACCGCTGACAAAAACACGCTGATTGACATCAAACATATCAGAGGCCTCTTTCAGCTCCTTCAGCAGCTGATCGTAGATGGATTTCTGGGTATCGTAACGGGTATAATAGCCCCCCTCTTCCAACTTTAGTGCCTCACTATAGGGCAGGTCACCCCAGACATCGGTCATGAGACTCATCAGCCAGGCCCGCAGGGTCATGGCAGCAGCTATCTGGTTGCAGTTGGCCCCATAGGAGGCTTGTGCGGCAGCCGTCTCGGCCTGCGTGTTCAAGGCGATGATTTTGTTCAGATTGGCCAGTGCGGCATAGGTATTGTTGAAATAGTCGCTGACGAAGTCTTCGTCAAGCATATAGCGGGACTGTTCAGAATAGGCCGTCTGTGCGAAGTGCTGTGCATAGAGATGGAAATAACGCGCACAACTCTCCAGCGAAGTCACCTGGTCCATGATGAACTTCTCTGTGCCGCTCATCAGCATGTGGGAGGGCACGCTGCCGGGGCTGTTGGGATTCTCGTTCAGGTTTCCGAAATCATCGCACGAGATTAAGGTGAGGCAGAGCAGGCAAGCCGCTATCCATGCGATTCCTTTTTTATAGAGAATGTTATATGGTTTCATTGCTGTAACTTAAAATTTGAGGTTAATAGTCAGTCCGTAGTTTCTTGAAGCCGGTGTATGTCCGTAGTCCAGCCCCTGCACGTTGCCGGCATTGTTGACAACACTTTCGGGGTCGAAGTGGCGGGTGTCGGGGCCCCATACGGCTAGGTTACGGGCATAGGCCGAGAGGTGCATCTCCTTGATGTATCGGCACTTGAGAGGAACACTATAGCCCACGCTGATTTCGCGTAGCTTCACATAGTCGCTCCGCAGGACGGACATAGCCGATGGACCTGAGCGGTAAAACTGTGCCCAGGTTTGCGCATCCACTACCTTGATATTGGGTGTTCCCTGGTCGTCGATGACACCTTCCAGTACGATGCCATTCTCGCGGATACCATTCTCCGCGGTTTCTGCCAACTGTCCACTGCGAATTCCCGTTCCATAGGTATAGGAGTAATAATGTCCACCTTTCTGGAAGTCGAGCTGTATGGAGGCGTCAAAGCGGCCGAGGTGAAAGTTGTTGTTCCATCCGCCGGTAAAATCGGGATAGGCACTGCCCAGGCTTTCATAGCCGACCGTACTCTGATAGAGTCCCGTCTCAGGGTCTATCATGCGCCGGCCCTCGGAGTCATACACATAGTTGGTACCCATGATGACACCATACTCTTGGCCCACATAGGCACCCAGCTCTGCGCGGAATCTACCGGTAGCAATGCGATAGTAATCTACGTTGTCAATCAACTTCTTCACGCGGTTCTTGTTTTGCGAGAGCGTGAGCGTCGTGTTCCACTCAAACGAACGGGTCTGTACGGGGGTGGCATGCAGCGTGAGCTCCACA
>JBJEKT010000089.1:0-11561 GCA_051878775.1 Bacteroides sp.
CGCCCAAGACTGGTGCTTACTATTTTGACGAGCAGATGGTTCCTAATGAAAAAGTCCAGGACTTCTTCAAAAAATAAGTGAAACATCCATTGGATAGTACCTCTTGCGGTACTGAAAAAGATATAATCCCCTCGGCAATGTACTTGTCGGGGGGATTTCGTATTTAAAAACAGCGTCTTACTCGTTTAAAAACAGTCATCTTCTTTCTCCAATCACTTTTTTTTCTTAATTTTGCAACCAATTTGGAGCGCTTCTGCAGATGGTTTGCCGGAAGAAGGACGCTGTAAACGTGTAAATTTGTAATTCTATAGCATATGGGATTTTTTAGTTTTTTCTCTAAGGAAAAGAAAGAGACGTTAGACAAAGGTTTGTCGAAGACGAAGGAGAGTGTGTTTGGTAAGATTGCCCGTGCCGTGGCCGGAAAGTCGAAGGTCGATGATGAGGTGCTCGATAACCTGGAGGAGGTGCTTATCACCTCTGACGTGGGTGTGGAGACGACCCTAAAGATTATCGAACGCATTGAGAAGCGTGTGGCACAAGATAAGTATATGAACGCCTCTGAGCTGAATCATATCCTGCGCGATGAGATTGCTTCACTCCTGACGGAGAACCATACTGACGATGTCAACGACTTCGAGGCTCCCATCATCAAAAAGCCGTATGTTATTATGGTAGTGGGAGTTAATGGGGTGGGTAAGACGACTACTATCGGTAAGCTGGCCTATCAATTCAAGAAGGCTGGCAAGAGCGTCTATCTGGGAGCTGCCGATACTTTCCGTGCTGCTGCCGTGGAGCAGTTGGTGATTTGGGGCGAGCGCGTAGGGGTACCCGTAATCAAGCAGAAGATGGGTTCAGACCCTGCCTCAGTGGCCTTTGATACGCTCAGTTCTGCGGTGGCCAATGGAGCCGATGTGGTTATCATCGATACTGCTGGACGTCTGCATAACAAGGTGGGTCTGATGAACGAACTCACCAAAATCAAGAACGTCATGAAGAAGGTGGTATCCGATGCCCCTGATGAGGTACTGCTCGTGCTTGATGGTTCTACAGGGCAGAACGCTTTCGAACAAGCCAAGCAGTTTACACATGCCACCGAGGTGACTGCCATGGCGGTCACTAAGCTCGATGGTACAGCCAAGGGAGGCGTAGTTATCGGCATCTCTGATCAGTTCAAGATACCTGTGAAATACATCGGACTGGGTGAAGGGATGGAAGACCTGCAGGTGTTCCGCAAGAAAGAGTTCGTAGAGTCGCTTTTTGGTGAGACAAAATGACATTCGGTGAGGTATAATGAGACATAATACAATAGATATCATTACGTTAGGGTGTTCCAAAAATTTGGTTGACTCGGAGCATCTGATGCGTCAGCTGGAGTTGGCTGGTTACCGTGTAACTCACGATGCCAAGCGCCCGCAAGGGGAGATAGCCGTCATCAACACCTGTGGTTTCATCGGCGATGCTAAGGAGGAATCCATCAACATGATTCTGGAGTTTGCCCAGGCTAAGGAGGAGGGCCGCTTGAAGCAGCTCTACGTGATGGGTTGCCTATCAGAACGTTACCTCCAGGAGCTGGGGCAGGAGATACCCCAGGTGGATAAGTTCTATGGTAAGTTCAACTGGAAGGAGTTGCTTGCCGACCTGGGCAAGGGCTATAACGACCGGCTGCGTGATGAGCGTGTGCTCACCACCCCCAAGCACTATGCTTATCTCAAGATTTCCGAAGGGTGTGACCGCAGTTGTTCCTATTGCGCCATCCCCATTATCACTGGACGTCATCAGTCACGTCCCATGGAGGAGATACTTGATGAGGTGCGTATGCTGGTTTCCCGTGGGGTGAAGGAGTTTCAGGTCATTGCCCAGGAACTGACTTATTACGGCATCGACCTTTACCAAGAGCAGCGTTTGCCCCAATTAATCGAGGAAATGGCAAAGATTCCAGGGGTGGAATGGATTCGACTGCACTACGCCTATCCGGCCCATTTCCCCACCGACCTGCTACGCGTGATGCGTACCTATCCCAATGTGTGCAAGTACATGGACATTGCCCTGCAGCATATCAGCGATAACGTACTGACCAAGATGCGTCGCCATGTCACGAAGGCAGAAACCTACGATTTAATCGAGAAATTCAGGCATGAGGTGCCTGGTATCCACCTACGCACCACGCTCATGGTGGGCCATCCAGGTGAGACAGAAGCTGATTTTGAGGAACTGAAGGAGTTTGTGCGTCGTGCCCGTTTTGACCGCATGGGGGCCTTTGCCTACTCCGAGGAGGAGGGTACCTATTCCGCTACGCATTATGAGGACGAGGTGCCGCCGGAGGTGAAGCAGGCTCGTCTTGACGAACTGATGGCCATTCAGGAGGGTATCTCTGCCGAACTCAATGCTGCCAAAGTGGGGCAGACCCTGCGCGTCATCATCGACCGCAAGGAGGGGGACTACTACGTAGGTCGCACCGAGTTTGACTCGCCTGAAGTGGACCCGGAAGTGCTCATTCCTTGTGCTGAAAAATCACTCCGTATGGGGTATTTTTACCAGGTAATTATCGAAAAATCCGATGATTTCGACCTTTTTGGACATGTTATTTAAAGATTTTTTCTGATTTGTTTGGTTGTATGGTGGAAATTCACTAATATAGCACCGTGAATCTTAAACCATAAGTAGCGTGAACAACAAAGAATTTATATCGGAGCTGTCCCGTCGGACTGGAGTAGCTGTGAAAGAGACTTCAGATCTGGTGGGAAAGCTCATTAATGAGATGACTCAGCAATGGGTGGAGGACAATGCCATTGCTGTGCCTGGATTTGGAACATTCGATGTCAAGAAGAAGGCCGAGCGCATCTCCGTCAGCCCCTCTACCAAGCAGCGTATGCTGGTTCCCCCTAAGTTGGTACTTACCTTCAAGCCTTCGACTCTGCTTAGGGATCGCGTCAATAATAGTAACCAAACTGAGAACCAGGCGTTATGAGTGAGAAGCTGACTATACAAGACCTGGCGCGTGGAGCAGCTGAGACGCTGGGTATGACTAAGGGTAATGCAGAACTATTCGTTAAGGAGTTCTTCCAGCTTATAGCCGATGCGCTCCATCAAGATAAGTACGTCAAGGTGAAGGGACTTGGCACCTTCAAGTTAATTGAGGTGGACAGTCGTGCCAGCGTGCATATCAAAACGGGTGAACGTATTGAGATACAAGGTCATACTAAGGTGTCCTTTACCCCTGATGCTACCTTGCGCGACATCATCAATCGTCCCTTTGCTCACTTTGAGACCGTTCCCCTTCAGAACGAGGAGTTGCTCCTCTCGACTGCTGTCGAAACGGAATCTTCCACAGAAGAGTTGGAATTGGTCAATGAGACTCCATTATCTGAATCACTCGTAGCCGTATCTACGGTAGCAGAGGTGAATCCTTCTGCGAGTGAAAAGGATGATAATCAGCCAACAGATGAAATTTCAGCTCCTTTGGAAGAAACGCCTGTGCTGATGGAAGAAGCCCCAGTATCCCTGGAAGCAGCTCCTGCGCCCCTGGAAGAGGAATATCCTCCACTTGAAGAAGAGCTTCAAGAGCGGGCTCTAAATGTATCACAGTCGGCGGTGGAGGAACCTCTTGCAGAAGAAGTAGTAGTAGAAGAAGCAGTAGAAGAAATAGAAGCAGCTGCAGAAGAAGATAAAGTATCAGCAGTAGTAGCAGAAGAAGCAGTAGAAGAAACAGCTGCTGCAGAAGTAACTGCAAAAGAAGAAGAACCTATTGTTGAAGAGCCTGCAGAGGAGTCGGCTATTGAGGAACTGCCATTAAGGAAGTCGGAAGTCGTGACTGCAGGGTTGGTAGCAACGGAAGAAGTAGCAGTAGCTGAAGCAGCGGAAGAGGTAGTGGCAGCGGAGGAAGCGGCAGCAACGGAAGAAGTTGCAACAGCTACAGCGGAAGAACAGTCCGAACAAAGAGAAACAATGAGGTACTTCATTGGCATTGTGATATTTGTCTCGTTGCTTTGCATAGGGGTATTGGTATTTATCTACTTCCCTGGGCTAACCCGTGCGCTTTATGGATTGAAGGAGCCTGTGGAGCAAAGAGAGGATAGTGTTGTCAATCAGCCCGTTCAGGTACCTTTACAGCAAGCCGAGGAGTACGTTGATTCACTTAATTCGGACACCTTGAAGCCCAAGCCGGAATCACCGAAGGCTGTCACCACGGGCGAGGCTTCTACGCCTGCCCCGAATCCTTCCCTATCGAAACCTTCCGTTTCGAAGCCCGTATCGTCACAATCCACTGTGGCTGCCACTCCTTTTGTGCCCGATTCATCGAGTTACGAGATTGTGGGCACGCAGGAGAGCTATACGCTGAAGGAGGGAGAGACTTTGACGAGAGTCTCCTTGCGCTACTGGGGAACCAAGAAATTATGGCCCTATCTGGTGAAGCACAACCCCACAGTCATCAAGAATCCAGACAATGTGCCTTACGGAACCACCATCAAGATACCCAAATTGAAAAAGAAGTGAGGTGAAAAGATGAATTATTGAATAGTTTTATGTACTTTTGTCGGCTCAATTTAATAGGAATTTAAAACTAACATACTTATAAATACCAAGATGTATAGAACGCATACCTGCGGAGAGTTGCGGCTCTCTGATGTAAACAAGCAAGTGACGCTGTCCGGATGGGTACAGCGTAGCCGTAAGATGGGAGGCATGACCTTCATTGACCTGCGCGACCGATACGGCATTACTCAACTGGTCTTCAACGAGGAGGTGGATGCCTCACTGTGTGAACAGGCCAACCGTCTGGGACGTGAGTTCGTAATCCAAGTGAAAGGAATCGTCAACGAGCGTTTCAGTAAGAACCCCAACTTGCCTACTGGTGAGATTGAAATCATTGTCAGCGAACTCAATGTGCTCAACGCTGCCCTCACACCTCCCTTCACCATAGAGGACAATACGGATGGCGGTGACGATATCCGCATGAAGTACCGCTACCTCGACCTGCGACGCAATGCCGTGCGCAAGAACCTGGAGCTGCGTCATAAAATGACCATCGAAGTGCGTAAATATCTCGATGAACAGGGCTTTATTGAGGTGGAGACACCCATTCTCGTGGGTTCTACCCCCGAGGGTGCTCGCGACTTTGTGGTGCCTTCGCGCATGAATCCGGGGCAATTCTATGCCCTTCCGCAGAGCCCGCAGACGCTCAAGCAGCTGCTGATGGTGAGCGGATTCGACCGCTATTTCCAGATTGCCAAGTGCTTCCGCGATGAAGACCTGCGTGCCGACCGTCAGCCGGAGTTTACGCAGATTGACTGCGAGATGTCGTTTGTAGAGCAGGACGATATCATCAACCTCTTTGAAGGCATGGCTAAGTACCTCTTCAAGACCATTCGTGGCGTGGAACTCACCGAGCCTTTCCTGCGTATGCCTTGGGCCGATGCCATGAAGTATTACGGTAGCGACAAGCCCGACCTGCGTTTTGGCATGAAGTTCGTGGAGCTGATGGACATCATGAAGGGTCATGGCTTCAGCGTGTTTGACAATGCTGCTTACATTGGCGGTATCTGTGCCGAGGGGGCAGCTCACTACACCCGCAAGCAGCTCGACCAGCTGACTGAATATGTCAAGCGTCCGCAGATTGGTGCCAAGGGCATGGTCTATGCCCGCATTGAGGCCGATGGCAATGTCAAGTCGAGTGTCGATAAATTCTATACCCAGGAGGTGCTGCAGCAGATGAAGGAGGCCTTTGGTGCCAAGCCGGGTGACCTCATTCTTATCCTGAGCGGTGAGGATGCCATGAAGACGCGTAAGCAGCTCTGCGAACTCCGCCTGGAGATGGGTAACCAGCTGGGCCTGCGCGACAAGAACAAGTTTGCGCTGCTCTGGGTAGTCGATTTCCCGATGTTCGAGTGGAGCGACGAAGAGGGCCGGTTGATGGCCATGCACCATCCCTTTACGCATCCCAAGGAGGAGGACATTCCTCTGCTCGACACCGATCCTGCAGCAGTGCGTGCCGATGCCTACGACATGGTGTGCAACGGTATCGAGGTGGGTGGAGGATCCATCCGTATCCATGATGCTAAGTTGCAGGCCAAGATGTTTGAGATTCTGGGCTTCACGCCTGAGCGTGCGCAGGAGCAGTTTGGCTTCCTGATGAACGCCTTTAAGTATGGAGCACCTCCTCACGGTGGTTTGGCCTATGGTTTGGATCGTTGGGTCAGCATCTTCGCTGGCTTGGACAGCATCCGTGACTGCATCGCCTTCCCGAAGAATAACAGTGGACGCGACGTCATGCTCGATGCCCCTGGTACGCTCGATCAGAAGCAACTCGATGAGCTGAATCTCGTGATCGACCTCAAGCAGGAGTAATTCAAGCAGAAGTCATGCAGGACGATACCTACAAGACTATCCTCACAGCCGTGGAGGGCATCTACACCGAGAAGCGCAGTAAGTTTATCGCTATTGCGCTTCCGGTCACTACGCTGGAGCAGGTCAAGGAGCACCTCGACCGGCTGCAGAAGCAGTACTATGATGCCCGCCACGTCTGTTATGCCTATATGCTTGGTCCGGAGCGCACTACGTTCCGGGCCAACGACAATGGCGAACCTTCGGGTACGGCAGGCAAGCCCATCCTGGGACAAATCAACAGCAACGAACTGACGGACATCCTCATCGTAGTGGTGCGCTACTTCGGTGGCATCAAATTGGGCACCAGCGGACTCATCGTGGCCTACAAGGCGGCTGCAGCCGAAGCGCTGGCTCAGGCCGAAGTGGTGACACGTACGGTGGACGAGGTGGTGAAGTTCTCCTTTGAATACCCCATGATGAACGATGTGATGCGGGTGGTCAAGGAGATGGAACCTCGGATTCTGGAGCAAGGCTACGATCAGGATTGCTTGATGACATTGCAAATCCGTCGTTCGCGAATGGAGTCGCTCAGGCAACGACTTCTCAAGGTCGATACCCTGCGCATCATTGAATAGCTTTTCGGACCTGTGCGCATCTATGAATAACTCTCTCAATAGCAAAATTAGGATACAATATGGCTTTTGAATCTACGAAACGTGAAGTGGGCGAGCTCTTCGCCTTTGTGCAGCTTTTGGCTGATGGTAAGGTGTCAATGGGTAGGGCAGATGGCTCTGCCGTGCGTCCGGTCTCGAATGCCGGGGACGACGTGCCCAAATATGGCCAGCGACGGGTCATCATGGTGGAACGGATGGAGCACGATGGCCCAAGGCGCTATCTGCGTGCAGCGAATCAGGAGGTGATTACCATTATTCACGGCACCAGGGAGCGTAATGGACACTTTGTGGAGTCGGCTGAAGTGGCACCTCGTGAAGTGGCGTGTGCTCTCTTCCGAGCCTTAGCCAACGCCTTGCTGGAGCTTCTGCGGAGTGGAAATAGCCAGGAGGTGGTGGTACCCGATGAGATTGAGGAGGCACTTGATGAACTGAAAATCTATGATCTGGAAGCCAATACCGACGATCGTACCGACCTGACCGTCACCTTCGATGACCCCTGGTGTCCTGCTGAGGGACTCGTGGTGCGCAGTCGTCTCGGAGCCATGAACCCTTTGCTCGATGGCGGTCGTGCTGCCAACCTGAAGCTGGAGCTGACGGGTATAAAGTTTGCTGTGCCTACGGTCAACAAGGTCAATGCCTTGCCTGAGGCTGCCGATGAGGTGTGCCAACGGATGCTGATGATAGAGCGTCTGGGCGGCGTGCTTCGCTATGCGGATGTGGCTGATAAGGTGTTTCGCTGCAACCTCGGTATGATAGACCTCCACTTCGGTCGGTTATTGGCTGAGATGGTACGGCTGATGCATCTCGAAGACATTACCCGCATCACCCAGCTCACAGAACGCATGGAGGTTATGAATCCGCTGAAAATCAAGGAGGAACTGATTACCAAGCATGGCTATTACCGCCATAAGATGCGTAGCTTTCTGCTGGCTTTGGCCTTGGGATTGCGTCCAGCCAAGATTTATACTGGTCGTCCGGGGGCTATTGCAGGTATGCTTCTTGTGCAGACTGATGGCTCCATCGTGCTTTATGACACTACGGATAGCGATACGTTCGCTGAATTTCTCTACCAGAACAGCCGTTTGCTGAAGGGTGATGTAGAGAAGGATAAGTACGGTTTCCTGGAGCGTGAGAACGGAGTCTATTATTTCAAGCTCAACGTCAAGGTGGGTCTGCTGAAGCGTTGATTCAATCAAATCGCATATACTTTACGCTTTACGTTTGACGGGGTTCTATCATAGAGTCCCGAAATCTGCAGGGGCAGAAAATATTCTGCTCCTACAGGATGAGGTGATGAACAGTCTATCATGCAGTGATAGAATGCGCTGTGTGCTGTAAATCAGGATTTTGTTTCGAGGAGCGCTTCCATCTTGAGGAGCTCGTCGCGGTATTGGGCAGCTTGCATGAAGTCAAGCTGCTTGGCGGCAGCTTGCATCAGCTTGCGGGTGGTGGCAATACTCTTCTCCAGCTGCTCTCTGCTCATGTAGGCCACGATAGGGTCGGCAGCCGACTGATTGTCCGACTGGGGTGCACCACTGTACGGCTTCGGCTTGGATTGGCCCTTGCCTGTCTGGCGCGAGGTGTTGCCTTGGGCTCCAGAGGTCTGCATACCGCTTTGGAGTTCAGCTACTTGTGTGCCCTCCTCGTTGCTTGCTGCGAATACGCTGAGGTTCTTTGCCTTGCGGATTTGCTGGGGTGTGATGTGGTGTTCCTCGTTGTACTTCAGCTGCTTTTCGCGCCGGCGTTGCGTCTCTTCGATGGTGAGCTGCATGCTCTCTGTGATGCGGTCGGCATACATGATGACCAGTCCGTTGACGTTGCGGGCCGCACGTCCTGCTGTCTGTGTCAGCGAACGGTGTGAGCGGAGGAATCCCTCTTTGTCGGCATCGAGGATGGCCACGAGTGACACCTCCGGCAAGTCCAGGCCCTCGCGGAGGAGGTTGACGCCCACGAGCACGTCATAGACTCCCTCGCGCAGGTCGCTCATGATCTGTACGCGTTCCAGGGTATCTACATCGCTGTGTATGTAGTTGCATCTTACGCCGTGGTTGAGCAGGAACTCGGTCAGCTCCTCGGCCATGCGCTTGGTGAGGGTGGTGACCAGGGTGCGTTCGTTCTTCTCGATGCGGAGCTGAATCTCTTCCATGAGGTCATCTATCTGGTTGTGGGTGGGGCGTACGGAGATTTCCGGGTCAAGCAGCCCTGTGGGGCGGATGACCTGCTCCACCACCACGCCCTCACTCTTCAGCAGCTCGTAGTCGGCCGGGGTAGCACTCACGTAGATGGTCTGTGGGGTCATGGCCTCAAACTCCTCAAACTTCAGCGGACGGTTGTCCATGGCTGCAGGGAGGCGGAATCCATACTCCACGAGGTTCACTTTGCGGGCGCGGTCACCACCATACATAGCCCGTATCTGGGGCACGCTGACGTGACTCTCGTCAATGACCAGCAGAAAATCCTTCGGGAAGAAGTCCAGCAGGCAGTAGGGACGCGTGCCTGCCGCACGGCCGTCAAAGTAGCGCGAATAGTTCTCGATACCCGAGCAATGCCCCAGTTCACGAATCATCTCCATGTCGTAGGTTACCCGCTCATATAGGCGTTTAGCTTCAAGCATACGTCCTTGCTCCTCAAAGAATTGTACCTGTTTGTGTAAGTCATCCTCTATGTCGTGTATGGCCCGTTGGGTGCTCTCCTTGGTAGTCATAAAGAGGTTGGCAGGATAGATTTTGTAGCTGTCAAAGGAGGCCACCACATGTCCCGTCACGGGGTCCACCTCCTCGATGCCATCCACTTCGTCGCCCCAGAAGTTGACCCGCAGCAGGTTGTCCGCATAGGCCAGGTAGATGTCCACCGTATCCCCCTTCACGCGGAAGCAGCCACGTGCCAGCTCCATGTCGTTGCGCACGTAGAGGCTGTCCACGAGGCGGCGTAGGAAGACGTTGTGGCTGAAGTTTTGTCCCTTCACCACCTGGATGACGTTCTCGTAGAAGTCCGATGGATTACCCATGCCATAGATGCACGACACGGAGGAGACTACCACCACATCGCTCCGTCCAGAGAGCAGGGCCGAGGTGGCCGCGAGCCGGAGCTTGTCTATCTCCTCATTGATGGCCAGGTCCTTCTCGATGTAGGTATCGCTTGAAGGGAGGTAGGCCTCTGGCTGGTAGTAGTCATAATAGGATACATAGTACTCCACGGCATTGTTGGGGAAGAAGGCCTTAAACTCGCTGTAGAGCTGGGCGGCGAGCGTCTTGTTGTGGCTCAGCACGAGGGTGGGCTTGTTAATTTGCGCCACCACGTTGGCGATGGTGAAGGTCTTGCCCGAGCCTGTCACGCCCAGGAGTGTCTGAGCCGGCAGCCCCTCACGGATGCCTTCGGTGAGCTGTCGGATGGCCTCCGGCTGGTCGCCGGTGGGCTGGTATGCGGAAGTTAGTTCAAACTTGTTCATCTTTTCGGTAGTCGTTAGCGCTAAGTCACAACCGTCGTTAGCGCCTGCAATATTCGGCAAAAAGTTTCATATACGCAACATTTCACCCCATTTCCTCCGCCTGTTTGTCGTTATTTTGCCGCTATTCATCGGGTTTTTGAAAAATTAATGCCCTTTGCATTGCGTATTTCATGGCGAAGCGCTATCTTTGCGCAATATTTTGAGAAGTGTGAAAATGAAAAAGATTACTCTATCCTTCCTGCTCCTGGCGTTGCTGCTCAGCTCATGCGGCGAGTACAACAAGATTTTGAAGAGTACGGATTACGAATATAAGTATGAGGCAGCCAAGACCTATTTCGCTAAAGGACAATACAGTAAGGCCTCTGTCCTACTGAATGAACTCATCACCATCCTCAAGGGTACTGACAAGGCTGAGGAGTCACTCTACATGCTGGGCATGAGCTATTACAATATGAAGGACTACCAGACAGCCGCACAGACCTTTATCCAGTATTATCAGGTCTATCCTCACGGCACATACACCGAGCTGGCCCGTTACCATGCCGGTAAGGCGCTCTACCTGGATACCCCTGAGCCTCGCCTGGATCAGACGGCCACCTATGCCGCCATCCAGCAGCTGCAGATGTTCATCGAGTACTTCCCTGACAGTCACCTCAAGGAAGAGGCCCAGCAGATGACGTTCAACCTGCAGGACAAGCTCGTGATGAAGGAGTACCTCTCTGCCCGTCTCTACTACAACCTGGGCAATTACCTGGGCAACAACTACCAGTCGTGCGTCATCACGGCTCAGAATGCGCTGAAGGACTATCCCTACACCAACATGCGCGAAGAGCTCTCCATCCTTATCCTCAAGGCCAAGTATGAGCTGGCCTACTACAGTGTGGAGGAGAAGAAGAAGGAACGCTACCGCGAGACGGTGGATGAATACTACGCCTTCAAGAACGAGTTCCCCGAGAGCAAGCACCTCAAGGAGGCCGACCAGATCTTCAAGAAATCGCAGGAGGTACTGGGTGACTGACACAGCAGAAAAAATAACTTCATAAATATATAAGTAATAATATGGATTATAGAAAAAGTAATGCACCTACCACTACGGTGACCCGCGACATGATGCA
>JBJEKT010000090.1:0-11560 GCA_051878775.1 Bacteroides sp.
GGAAGGGTGGTCTTGCACTTCTTCTTCTTGACCCAGAGGATGGCGTTGCGGCTGTCGCTGTAGAGCGGCAGGTCGAGCTGCTTCTGTTTGAGCAGGGCCAACCCGTGGACAATGGCCAGGAATTCACCAATGTTGTTGGTGCCATACGTGGGGCCGAAGTGGAACACCTGTTGCCGGCTCCCCACGTGTACGCCTCTGTACTCCATCTGCCCTGGATTGCCGCTGCAAGCCGCATCCACGGCCAGGGCATTCTCTATCACCTCCTTAGGTAGCGGGGCATCGGCTCCAGTCATTCCCCTTCTCTCGCCGCCGTCAGAGGAGGAGGCAGATTCCGCCTTGGGCTTGCTGCCAGGAGGGGTGACATAGTCGTCGGGACTCGACTGATAGGCAACCTCGGCCTCGCTGCGGCTGCTGAACGACTTGAAACGAGCCCCCTTGTAGCCGTTCACCTGCAGCTGGCAGTCGGTCCATGAGGTATAGATTCCAGGGGTTACACCCACCCAAACCACGTAATATTTCTCTTTGTTTGCCATCATTTCTTCATTTTAGGGCGTAAATGTACGGCAAAAAACTTGTTAATTCAACAAGAAGCGCTAACTTTGTGCTGCATTTTCAATTAGAATTGCCTTGGCCCAATGATTAGAGTATTCCTTACCGGCTACATGGGTGCCGGAAAAACCACCCTCGGCAAAGCCTTTGCCAAAGCGCTTGGCGTGCCTTTTATAGACCTCGACTGGTACATCGAGGAACGATTTCATAAGAACATCAAGACTCTCTTTGCTGAACGGGGCGAGGAGGGCTTCCGCCTCTTGGAGCAACGGATGCTGCATGAGGTGGGTGAGTATGAAGATGTCGTAATCAGCACTGGTGGGGGGACTCCCTGCTTCTTTGACAACATGGCCTACATGAACAGCCAGGGGCAGACGGTATTTCTCGACGTGTGCCTTGACGTGCTCTATAACCGACTGCGCGTGGCCACCTTCAACCGCCCCATCCTCCAGGGAAAGAGTGATGAGGAGCTGCGCCAGTTCATCGCCGGGGCGCTGGAGAAGCGGTTGCCCTACTACTGCCAGGCTACCTACCGATTCGACGGTAGCCAGTTGGAGAGCCGGCCACAGATAGCCGATTCGGTTGCACGTCTGCGCCAATTGCTCGGCCTCTAGGGGAGCTGAAGTAACATTTTATCCCTCAACTGATACAATATCTGAAAAAAATATATACCTTTGCCCACTGACAAACATTAACGAGAATTGTATGACTCATTTTATTAACGGAAACAATTTTATATAAAGAACGACTGATGAGAAAATGGCGTATTGAAGACTCCGAAGAGCTCTACAACATCACCGGATGGGGCACTTCGTACTTTGGTATCAATGACAAGGGTCATGTGGTGGTCACTCCCAAGAAAGACGGTGTGGCCGTGGACCTGCGGGAGCTGGTGGACGAACTGCAGCTGCGCGATGTGACGGCACCCATGCTGATCCGATTCCCTGACATCCTTGACAACCGCATCGAGAAAGTTTCATGCTGCTTTGAGAAGGCAGCAGCCGAGTATGGCTACAAGGGCGAGAACTTCATCATCTACCCCATTAAGGTGAATCAGATGAGGCCTGTAGTCGAAGAGATGATTACGCACGGCAAGAAGTTCAACCTTGGCCTGGAAGCCGGTTCGAAACCCGAGCTTCACGCTGTAATAGGCGTCAATACTGACCCCGACTCGCTCGTGGTGTGCAACGGCTACAAGGACGAGAGCTTTATCGAAATGGCCCTGCTGGCCCAGAAGATGGGCAAGCGCATCTTCCTCGTAGTGGAGAAGCTCAACGAACTCAACCTCATCGCCAAGATGGCCAAGCAGCTGGGTGTAAGACCCAATATCGGCATACGCATCAAGCTGGCTTCAAGCGGAAGCGGCAAGTGGGAAGAGAGCGGAGGCGATGCCAGCAAGTTTGGACTGACCAGCAGTGAGCTGCTCGAAGCGCTCGACTTCCTGGAGCGTAAAGATCTGAAGGATTGCCTCAAGCTGATTCACTTCCATATCGGCAGCCAGATTACCAAGATACGCCGCATCAAGAATGCCCTGCGCGAGGCTTCGCAATTCTATGTGCAGCTCCACAAGATGGGCTTCAACATCGAGTTTGTGGATACTGGTGGCGGTATGGGGGTGGATTACGACGGTACCCGCTCAAGCAACAGCGAGAGCTCCGTCAACTACTCCATTCAGGAGTATGTCAACGATGTGGTGTCCACCTTTGTCGATGCTTCCGACAAGCATGGTTTCCCTCATCCCAATGTCATTACCGAGACGGGTCGGAGCCTTACGGCGCACCACTCCGTGCTTATCTTCGAGGTGCTTGAGACAGCCTCTCTGCCCCAGATGGATGATGACTGGGAGCCTGGTGATGATGCCCATGAACTGGTCAAGGAGCTCTACGGCATCTGGGATAACCTGAACCAGCGCTCCATGCTTGAGCCCTGGCACGATGCACAGCAGATACGCGAGGAGGCCCTCGACCTCTTCAGTCACGGCATCGTGGATCTCAATACCCGCGCTCAGATAGAAAAGCTTTACTGGAGCATCTGCCGTGAAATCAACGGTATTGCCACTAACATGAAGCATTGCCCAGACGAGTTCAGAAAGTTGAGCAAACTGTTGGCCGACAAGTATTTCTGTAACTTCTCCCTCTTCCAGTCACTGCCCGACTCATGGGCCATCGACCAGATGTTCCCCATCATGCCTATCCAGCGATTGGACGAACGACCTGACCGTGAAGCGACCCTGCAGGACATGACCTGCGACAGCGATGGAAAGATAGCTAACTTCGTCTCTTCACGTCCTGATGCCACCACCCTGCCCGTGCACTCCCTGCGCGACAAGGAGCACTACTACCTGGCCGTATTCCTCGTAGGAGCCTATCAGGAAATCTTGGGCGATATGCACAACCTCTTCGGTGATACGAATGCCGTACATGTATCGGTCAACTCAAAGGGCTACACCATTGACCAACTCATTGATGGAGAGACCGTAGCTGAAGTGCTCGACTACGTGCAGTACAATCCCAAGAAGCTGGTGCGTACCCTGGAGACATGGGTGAGCCGCTCCGTCAAGGAGGGCCGCATCTCACTCGAAGAGGGTAAGGAGTTCCTAAGCAACTACCGCTCCGGGCTCTATGGCTACACCTACCTGGAATAATAAAACTGAAAACCAGAAACTCGTAGCTTGTAGCTTGCAGCGCGTAACTCGTAGCTTGTAACTCAAAACAAATATTAACGTATGGATAAACTGACTATTATAAAGGTAGGCGGCAAGATTGTGGAGGAAGAGGAGACCCTCCACGCCTTGCTCGACCGCTTTGCTTCACTGCCCGGACATAAGATGCTGGTGCATGGTGGAGGTCGTTCGGCTACGCGTCTGGCCACACGCCTCGGCATAGAGAGCCGCATGGTGGAGGGCAGGCGCATCACCGATGCAGAAACCCTCAGTGTAGTGACCATGGTATATGGTGGACTGGTCAATAAGAACATCGTGGCAGGACTGCAGGCACGTGGCGTGAATGCCCTCGGACTGACAGGGGCTGACATGAACGCCATCCGCTCGGAGAAACGACCTGTGAAGGAGGTGGACTATGGCTTCGTAGGTGATGTGAAGCAGGTCAATGCTGAACTGCTGGCTGACCTGATAGCCAAGGGGATAGTGCCCGTCATGGCCCCCTTGACCCACGATGGAATGGGCCATCTGCTCAATACCAATGCCGATACCATAGCTGGTGAGACGGCTAAGGCCCTGGCTCGTCACTTTGATGTGACCCTCGTATTCTGCTTTGAGAAGCGGGGTGTGCTCCGCGATGAGCATGATGACGATAGCGTAATTCCCTCCATCGACCGCTCCCTCTTCGCTCAGCTCACGGCAGAGGGCATCATCCAGGGTGGCATGATTCCCAAGGTGGAAAATTCGCTTCAGGCCGTAGAGGCCGGTGTCAGCCAGGTCATCATCACCCAAGCCGATGCACTTGGTCAATCCGGTGAAGGCACTGTGGTGAGGTAAGAGAATAAATAATGTAAAAAATAGGCCTCTGAGATGTAACATTCCGTACGTTCAACCGTCATTACTCTGAAAGATGCAAGAAATTGACTTCCGACGCGACATCCTCCCCTTGAAGGACCGACTCTTCAGGGTGGCCCTGCGGATTGTGGCCGACAGAGCTGAGGCGGAGGACATCGTGCAGGAGACGTTGATTCGCGTGTGGAGTAAGCGTGAGGAGTGGACTCTGCTGGATTCGGTGGAGGCTTTCTGTCTCACGGTGGTGCGCAATCTGGCCATCGACCGTGCCGAAAGGGCCAACAGGCAATGCGCGGAGTGGCCCTCCGACTATGACTGTGCCGAGGAGTGCGCCGACCCCTGCGACCGCTTGGTGAGCAAGGATCAGCTCCACCTGGTACATGAACTGATGAAGCAACTGCCTGAGCAGCAACGCACCATCATGCAGCTGCGTGATGTGGAGGGAAAGAGCTACCGCGAGATTTCGAGCATCATGAGCCTCACGGAGGAACAGGTCAAAGTGTACCTCTTCAGGGCCCGACAGAAAGTGAAACAAAAGTTTTTGGAGATAGACTGTTATGGATTGCAAGAACATGGAACGTCTGCTTGAGCGCTACTGGCGCTGTGAGACCTCGCTCGACGAGGAGGCCACCCTGCGTGCCTTCTTCCTCAGCGCTGAGGTGCCCTCTCACCTGTTGTGCTACAAGCCGCTGTTTGCCTACCAGCAATCGCAACAGCAGACAGAGAGCCTCGGTGAGGAGTTTGATGCAAAAGTCCTGGCTCTTATCGAGAAAGAGGAAGTCCAGCAGGCTCAGAGTCAGGACGCAGCGACAGCTTCTGAGGTGGTTAAGATACACCGTATCACTTTGGCTTCGCGCCTCATGCCCCTCTTCAAGGCTGCTGCTGCCGTAGCCCTGATACTCACGTTAGGCCATGTGATGGAGCACTCCTTCATTGCATCCGATGGTGCGATGGCCGTGGCCGACACCATCGGTCAGCAAATCTCTACCCCCAGTGTAGCCTTCAGCGAAGAGGCTTCGCAGGCCAAGCGTACCCAGCAGTTGCTCGACAGCTTAAAGCGTACCGAGCAGGGGCAGGGTGGGGTGGCCAACCCATGAAGATGATTCATTTTCATTTGCTTTAAACAATATGGCATAGTTAGTTTGCTTTGTTAAAACAATCGTGAAGCTGTGAAGTTTCAGTTCTCTCAAAAAGTCATTTCATAACTAACTATCATAGAAAAAGGCGCCGCGTGATGCAGCGCCTTTTCTGATTTAACACACAATGATCAACTATAATCTTAACAAACTAAGTCCTATGTTCAATGGATAGCAACTCGTGCTACTATTCTCCTCAATCTAACTTATAGATGTTCTTACGAGGTACGTCGAGCGTGGGATTACCCTTGTAGCCTACGCTGCCACTGCCTGTGGTGCAGATTTTGAGGAAGTCAGTAGCGTGGCACTCTATGTCACCACTGCCTGTGGTTGAGACTTCTACGTGCTTCACTACCAGATCGCGGGCCTTAATGTCGCCAGAGCCAGCGATGCTGTAGTTGGCCGTATCAGCGGTACCCTTCAGTTCAATCTCACCACTGCCGGCGATGGAAGCCTTTACGGTGCCAGCGGTTAAGTTCTTCAGGTCGATGTCGCCACTGCCAGCAATGGAGCTCTTCAGCGCACCGCACTGCACGAGGTTGCCCTCCACGTCACCACTGCCAGCAATGGTAATCTCCAGGTTGGTGGCTGTGAGGTCGGTGAGATCAATGTCACCACTACCAGCAATGCTCAGCACCAGATGGTCGGTCTTGATGCCAGGCTTCAGGTCCACATCACCACTGCCTGAAATGTATATGCCTTCGATATTGGGGGATTGAACTTTGATTTTTAATTCATTATAGGATACTTTATACCCTTTCTTGAAGCCGATTCTCAGGGCCTTGCCATCCACGGCAATATCGAGTGCTTCGAGCACGTTGTCACTGGTATAGACTTCTACGTGGGTTTGGCCTTGGCGTTGCTCGTAGGTTACATCAGCTGAACCTGAGAGCTGGATTTTGGCAAAATCGGACGTGCGAATCTCCTTTGTCACGTAGGTGTTGCTTGCCTTGATGTGTTTCTTGATGTTACCACCAGAGGAACTAGTGTGTTCGTACTTCTGCGCATAAGCCGTGGCGCAGCACAAGGTGGCCACGAGGGCCGTGATAAAAATCTTGAAATTCATCATCTTATTCCTGTTTTTAATGTTACCAATCTTGTTTTATTATCGTTCGAAACACCGTTTATTCTGACTCGCAATGTGGCGGCTTTCACCTTAATAGACGTTTGAGCGAGGCAAAAGGTTGCACCAAACTGAAGTTTTTTTCATTATTTTATAATGCAATCTCTGTGCCAAAAATACAATATATTGATTATCAGATAGAACATGCTGGATTATTGTTCGATTTCGGACAGCTTCGTGTCCGTTTGTGCACAGCTTTTCTACTTTTTTTGATGGATTGGCTGTAGCTTCACTAAAAAACACTATCTTTGCACGAAAAACTCATTAACTCAAGACCAATATGGCAGACTACCGTATCCTCGTGCTCGACCTTGACGGCACGCTGACCAACTCGAAGAAGGAGATCTCTCCGCGTAACCTCTCCACCCTGCTGCGGCTGCAAGCTTCGGGCGTGAAGCTGGTGCTGGCCTCGGGTCGCCCCACTTATGGCATCGCTCCCCTGGCCGATGAGCTGCAACTGGAGCGCTCAGGGGGATTCGTGCTCTCCTACAACGGGGGCGAGATTATCGACTGGAGCAGCAAGGAGTTGCTCTATAAAAATCTGCTTCCCGACGAGGTGCTACCTATCCTCTACGAGGCCTCGAAGAGCTTCGGGCACCCCATCCTCTCTTATGACGGCCCCCATATCCTCTGCGAGGAGCCGCTGAACGAGTATGTCCGTCATGAGGCTTTCCTCAATAAGATGAAGGTACGGCGGGTGGTCAATTTCCTGGAGGAGACGCCGCGTCCGCTGCCCAAGTGCCTCATCGTGGGGCCTCCCGACGAACTCATCACCACCGAGGCTGAACTTTCGCTGCGGCTCCAAGGGGCTATCAGCGTCTATCGCTCAGAGCCCTTCTTCCTGGAGCTGGTGCCGCAGGGCATCGACAAGGCGCAGTCGCTCAGTGCGTTGCTTGCTCACCTGGGCCTGAGTCGTGAGCAGATGGTTTGCATGGGCGATGGCTACAACGACCTCAGCATGATAGAATTTGCCGGCATGGGGGTGGCCATGGCCAATGCCCAGGAGCCGGTGCGTAAGGCTGCTGACTACGTGACGCTGAGCAACGATGAGGATGGCGTAGCTGCCGCCGTGGAGAAGCTGTTCGGCAGCTGACGAGATGAGCAGAAAAAATAATAAAAACGGGTAAAATAGAACAAGTTAAGCAAAGATTGCTTGTTTTTACAGCCCCTATTTGATATTTTACAGCCTATACATAATAAAAACATAACGATATGACGCAACCCTTGATTATTTACAACACGCTCCATCGACAGAAGGAGCTCTTCGTGCCGCTCCATGCCCCGCACGTGGGCATGTACGTCTGCGGTCCTACGGTTTATGGTGATCCTCATCTGGGCCATACGCGACCGGCCATCACCTTTGATATCCTCTTCCGCTACCTCAAGCACCAGGGCTACAAGGTGCGCTACGTGCGCAACATCACCGACGTGGGTCACCTGGAGCATGATGCGGACCAGGGGGAGGACAAGATTGCCAAGAAGGCCCGCCTGGAGCAGCTGGAGCCGATGGAGGTAGCACAGTACTACACTAACCGTTACCACAAGGCCATGGAGGCCCTCAACGTGCTGCCCCCCAGCATCGAGCCTCATGCCAGCGGACACATCATCGAACAGGAGCAGCTGGTGAAGGAAATCATGGATAATGGCTTTGCTTACGAAAGCCAAGGCTCGGTCTATTTCGACGTGGCCAAGTACAATGCCAAACACCATTATGGCAAGCTCTCGGGCCGTAACCTGGAAGATGTGCTCAACACCACACGCGAGCTGGACGGACAGGAGGAGAAGCACAACCCGGCCGACTTTGCCCTCTGGAAGAAGGCTCAGCCGGAGCACATCATGCGCTGGCCCTCGCCCTGGAGTGACGGATTCCCCGGCTGGCACTGCGAATGCACGGCCATGGGACGCAAGTACCTGGGCAGCCACTTCGACATACACGGCGGAGGCATGGACCTCGTCTTCCCCCACCACGAGTGCGAGATAGCGCAGTCGGTGGCCAGCCAGGGCGATGACATGGTGAAGTACTGGATGCACAACAACATGATCACCATCAACGGCCAGAAGATGGGCAAGAGCCTCGGCAACTTCATCACCCTGGAGCAGTTCTTCACGGGCAATCACCCGCTGCTCACACAGGCTTATACGCCGATGACCATCCGCTTCTTCATCCTCCAGGCCCACTACCGCAGCACGGTCGATTTCAGCAACGAGGCACTCCAAGCCGCTGAGAAGGGGCTTGCCCGTCTGCTCGACGCGGCTCGTGCGCTGGAGAAGATTACCCCTGCGGCAGCTTCCACCATCCAGGTGAACGACCTGCGCCAGAGGTGCTACGACGCGATGAACGACGACCTGAATACGCCCATCGTCATAGCGCACCTCTTCGATGCAGCGAAGAACATCAACAGCGTAGCTGCTGGCAAAGAGAGCCTGACGGTTGATGACCTGAAGGAGCTGCAGGAGGTGTTCCAACTCTTCTGCTTCGATATCTTAGGGTTGACGGGCGAAGCGGCTTCGAATGCCGGTCGTGAGGAAGCCTTCGGACATGCCGTGGATATGCTGCTCGAAGAGCGTGCCAAGGCCAAAGCGAACAAGGATTGGGCCACGAGCGACAAGATCCGCAACGAACTCACGACCCTGGGCTTTGAAATCAAGGACGGAAAGAACGGCAGTGAGTGGAAGCTGAACAGGTGATGTACGACCCGGAAGTGCTGAACGAGGCTACACGCCGCTTCATCCTGGCGCACCGCACGGAGGATGTGCGCCAGCTGGCGCTGCAGGGCGCACGCCTCCCCGAGGTGGATCTGCACGAGGCGTTGGTGCAGATAGCCGGCTGGCAGCAGGCTCGCCTGAAGCTCCCCCAATGGGCCGCCACGCAGGGGCTGCGCTACCCGCCCCATCTCCCGATGGAGCAGTGCTCGTCACAGCTCACGGCGCTCTATAAAAGGGGTATTATAGCACGTACACGTCGGTTGGAAGAGCTGGCTTCAGCTCCTCCGGCTGACGTGCCCCTGCATCTGCCGGAGGGTGACCCCCAGGCGGTTCGTGCGGAGGATGATGCTCCCCAGGCCTGGGGTACGCTGACCGACCTGACGGGAGGACTGGGCATAGATTGCGCTTACCTGGCCCGCTGCTTCCGTCATACCACCTACGTGGAGCGCCAGGAGCAGCTCTGCCGGCTGGCTGAACATAACTTCCCGCTGCTGGGGCTGAAGGAGGTGGACATCTGCTGCGGCGATGGCGTAAAGCATCTGCAGGAGATGGAGCCCGTGGACTGGATCTACCTCGACCCGGCCCGGCGCAGCGCCTCGGGTGGCAAGGTGGTGGCCATCGGTGATGGCGAACCCAACGTGGCCCAGCTGGAACCGCTGCTCATGCAGAAAGCACACCACGTGCTGGTCAAGCTCTCGCCCATGCTCGACCTGACCCTTGCGCTGCAGGAGCTGAAGCACGTGGAGGCTGCCTACATCGTAGCCGCCGACGGGGAGTGCAAGGAGCTGCTGCTGCTACTGGGACATCGCCCTGCCTCTCGACCTGAAGCGGTGCCCATCACCTGTGTCCATCTACGCAGCAGTAAATCAGCTAATCAGCTGAACCTCAGCCACAGGACCACAGCAGATGAGCTGACCTTCAGCAAAGCCGAGGAGCAGCAGGCTCCACCTCAGCTGGCCGACGTGCCGCAGGACTACCTCTACGAGCCTCATGCGGCCCTGCTCAAGGCGGGGGCCTTCAACCTCCTGACCCAACGCTATCCGGTGAAGAAGCTCCACCCCAACAGCCACCTCTACACCTCTGCCGAACCCCTCCTGACATTCCCAGGCCGGCGCTTCCGCATCACGGGTTGGAGCGGCTTCGGCAAGAAGGAGCTCAAGCAGCTCACCAATGGATTGAAGCAAGCCAACCTCACCGTGCGTAACTTCCCCCTCACCCCCGATGCCCTCCGCCGCAAGCTCAAGCTCACCGACGGCGGTCAAGTGACCCTCTTCGCCACCACCCTCCAGGGCGAGAAGCACATCCTCATCAAGACCGAGCCCCTCAGCTGATGCTTTTATCATAGCCTGAAAAGCTAAAGGTCGTGGTCCCCATGCAGGCCATTTCTTTTGTTATTTTGACATGCTTCCACCATCGCTGCTTCACCTCCCGCGCGGATTATCCCAAAAGTTGAGAAGAAGAGTTCAGCTTGAATACGTTAGAAGTTAATCTTCACGCCGGCACTTATCTTCACGCCGTAGTGCTCGCTCTGCATGGTGCGCTCCTTGGTGCCCTGGTAGTAGCGCAGGGGCTGGTTGAGGAGGTTGGTAGCTTCGGCGTAGAAGGTGGTCTTGAGCTTGTGGCCGAAGCTGTAGCTGGCGTTGAGGTCCATGTAGCTGGCGGCATCGTAGTAGCGGTCGTAGAAGCTCGATGCACCCATCTCGTCGATGAAGGCCGAGGCATAGTTGTAGCTCAGCCGGATGTTCACCCCGGCCTTGTCGAAGAAGAGTGAGGCGTTGGCCGTATGCTCAGGTGAGCCAGGCAGACGGAGGCCACCCTCATTCTCACGGCCCTCAAAGTTGAAGTGCTTCACGCGGCTGTAGCTGTAGGTGTAGTTACCGTAGAAGCCGAAGCACTTCAGGGCAGGGGCGATGAAGCCGAAGTCGCGCTGATAGCCCACCTCTATACCCAGCAGGTTGGCGTTACCCGAGTTGCGGGGCTGGCTGAACTTGGTATAGACGTTGCCGTTCCACTCGTAGTTGCGCAGGGTCTGATCCACGATGAAGTCGTCGATTCGCTTGTAGAAGAGACCGAGGCTCACCATGCCTACCGAGGGGAAGTAGTACTCGCCGCTTAGGTCGAAGTTGTACGATTTCGTGGGGTCCAAGCCCGGGTTACCCAGGGTAATCTCATTGTCGTTGCGGTCGATGCTGATGTTGGGAGCCAAGGCCGAGTATTTGGGCCGGGCAATGGTGGTGGTAACTGAAGCACGCAGCTTGAGGTCATCGCTCACATTCCACTTGGCCAGCAGCGAGGGGAGCACGTTCAGATAGCTGTCGCTCTCGTAGCCGGTGCGGGTCGTAACATCATCTACCGCATCATATTGGCTGCCGCGATACTTCACGTGGGTATTCTCCAGTCGGAGTCCCAGCATCAGTTCCCACTGCTTACCCAGCTTCTGGTCGAAGCGCAGGTAGCCGGCCGTGACGGTTTCGCGGGCGTTGAAGTTGGTGGCCAGCTCCTCGGCCACCTGCTCCTTCTCGAAGAGCGAGGGGT
>JBJEKT010000091.1:0-11537 GCA_051878775.1 Bacteroides sp.
GGCTTCTCTACCATGACTGTTGACTTTTTGAGTCAACCTAATTTAAAATAAGACAATTTATAGTCGGCTTTGATTTTGGCGACTATCAGATATGCAATGATGGCCACCCATAGGTGAGTACGTACTGCATTCTCTGAGTATCCCCACAAGGTCTTCACAACGATGTTCTGTTTTATCCACTTGAAGAAAACCTCGATATCCCACCTGTGGCGGTAGAGATTGGCAACCTCAAGGGCACTTATCTCAAAGTTGTTGGTGATAAACTCCACGTCATTGTCGGTTTCCGAGTCATGGCAAGTAACCATTCGGATAGGCTCTGGGTAGAGTTTCTTCGACTTGTGGGTAGTCAGCTTTATGGTAAAGTCACTGCAGATTCCTGTGCTTGCCTCAAAGTCATGGCGATGGTCTGTGACCTCGTACCTCATATTGTCTTTGGGGCGGCTAATCCAATAAGCACCAACTTTATGAAAGCGATACAAGGCAAGGAAATCGACGTATGCCTTATCCATCATGTAGAACGCAAGTGGCTCAGGCACAATCTCATCCAGCTCGTTACTGTCATGCCATTTACCATCTGTAATATGGATGTTGGCAGGAATGCTTCCACGAAGATCTAACAGAGTATGCATCTTGACTGCACCTTTGCTGTACTTGCCCAAAGCCCATGCTGCTAGGACAATGCTTGTTGAGATAGTCGTAGAGTCAAGGGCATAGAGAACATTATCTATCGTTATCTCTGCCACCTTTGTATTGGAGTACATAGGTCGGACTATGCCGATGAGATACATTCCAAGTCCTTCGTAGATGCGGTAATCTCTTTTCTCGTTAGCACGGCACAGATTGGATTGATTAACAGTCTTGCGTATTCCTAGATGATAAATGCTGCTGCCGTGAGCTTCAAGACACAAGCAAATATCACGAATGGAATCAATCCTGTAATCTGTCCAAACAGGAGATGAAGCAACTGATTATAGCATGTCAGATCCTTTGCATGCCAGTCACCTTTGTACTTCTTTACCAGTTTGTCGAACTGATAGCGAGGTATGAAGTCAATGACCTGAGCGAAGATATATTTGCCGATATTCATAATTCTGCAGTTTTAGCTGCAAAATTACTCTATCAAATTCAAATCAAAAAATAAAAGAACACTTGTAAGTGATTAAATATTAAGTATATAAATATAGTTAAGCGAAATTTATCGCATCACTAGTAATTCAATGCCATAAATCACCGAAAGAATAGAAAAACTATAGTAGATAGCATATAGAAATGTTAAATCATCATACTATTTATATCAGAAAGCATATAATATGAAAATAATATTGTAATTTTGCATCCGAAAGAATATAATTTATATGGAAAAGACAAAGTTATCGATGGTGGTGAAGGATTTGCGTAAGGAATATGGCCTTACACAAGAAGATTTGGCTATGAAGTCTGGTGTAGGCTTGTGCTTTGTACGCAATCTGGAACAGGGAAAGCCGACGCTAAGAATGGATAAGGTCAACCAGCTGCTTGATTTGTTTAACTACGAACTTACAGCGACTAAAAAGCAATGAGACAAGCAGAGATATATCGAAAGAAAGTCCTTGCTGGCATCTTGACAGAAGATGGTGGCGAATACCGTTTCTGTTATGATGAAGCGTACCTCAAACGAGAAGATGCGCTACCGGTCAGTCTAACATTTCCATTACAAATGGAGACATTCGTAAGTCCTGTACTATTCCCGTTCTTTGACGGGTTGATACCTGAAGGATGGCTACTTGACGTTGCACTTCGCAATACTGACATCAGTATGCTTGACCGAATGTCACTATTGTTGTTATGCTGTAAGGAGTGTATAGGTTCTGTCAGTGTTGTACCCATAAACAAGGAAGGAGGCGACAATGTGTAAATGTCTGTATTGCTACAAAGAATTAGGAGAGGGACAGAAAGACTTTCATCCAGGATGTGCACGGAAGTTCTTCGGGACAAAGAATGTGCCCTTGCTGGAGTACAGACATGAAGAGCTCGACCAATTAGCAGAGCAGGTAATTCGTGCTCAAACATCTCTGACAGGCGTTCAGCCCAAATTGTCTCTGAACCTCGACAAGCACGATGGCTGTAGCCGACTGACTATCGTAGGACTTTGGGGAGATTATATCTTCAAGCCACAGACGGAGAGTTACGAGCAGTTGCCCGAAAATGAGGACTTAACGATGCACCTTGCGGAAGCTGCAAAGATTAATGTGGTGCCTCATAGCCTTATTCGTTTGGCTGATGGAAAACTTGGGTACATCACAAAACGTATTGATCGGACCAAGAATGGCGAGAAGATAGACATGGAGGATATGTGTCAACTCACGCTACACCCTACGGAGTATAAGTACAAAGGATCGCATGAGCAGATAGCAAAGACAATCATGCAGTACAGCAACACACCAAAACTCGACCTTACGAATTACATGCAGTTGCTACTCTTCTGTTTTATCACTGGTAATAACGACATGCACTTGAAAAACTTTTCACTTTACCGACCAATGAAAGGTTATCAACTAACACCAGCTTATGACTTACTGAATGTTGCCATTGCCAATCCGAAGGACAAGGAGGAATTGGCACTTACTCTTGCGGGAAAGAAAACGAAACTACGCTTGACAGATTTTCTGAATGCTGCAAGAACAATGGGACTGGAAGAAAATGTAGTTCTGCGTCTTGTTGCTGGGCTTCATAAGGCACTTCCTAAATGGCAACAACTGATAAGAAATTCCTTCCTCAGTGACGAACAGAAACAAACGTATGAAGAACTGGTGGTAGCCAGACTGAATAGGGTTGATGTTTGATAATCAACAAGATAATACATACGCCGTGTTCAACAATATATATATTCTACATTTTGATTATCAAAAAAAATATCACGCAAAGTGAGTAGAAAATCCTTGCGTGATAAGTGTTGTATCAACGGTGAGAGGGTTGTTCTCTTGAAGAGGCGATTATGTATTCAATCGATATCGATCACCTGGAAATGCTTATTGAATGTAATGTCGAGACCATTGGACAATTCTACCTCGTATTCATTCTTGTTGAACTCTATCTTCCGGACTGTCTGTCCGGGCTGGTTCTCCTGCAAGTAAGTGTAGATGGCCTGCGGAATCAGTTTCTCGGGCACGGCACCCTGCTTGCAGTCAATCTCCGTCACATTTCCCTTCTTGTTAAACTCGAGCTTCGTGCCATTCTGCAGCACCACGTCATAGCTCTTGTCGATAATGCCAGACTCGATAGTGGCTAATACCACCTTCTGATTAGTAAAATGCTGAGTGAGCACGGTTTGAGCTTTTACTGGAAGTTCCTTCACCTGGATAGGCTTGTTGTTGTCTGCATTTGCCGGCATAAGGTATGACATGAGGCAGCAAATGACAATCGTCATGGTTTGAATTGTTCTTTTCATCATGTTGTTGTTTAAGTGATTAAATCATCTGTATCGGTATTATCCTTTATCTCTTGGACTATTTTGTCGCTGAAAAGTAAAATGCCATTAGGTATTTTTAACCATCTGCTCACCAGTCATCCACTCGCGGATTCAACTAACAAGTGCAATTTACGAAATCTCTTCATAGAAGCACTCTCTTGGTGTTATGAATAAAGTTTCCCACACCTATGTGGCGTGGCTACAATGAATACTTGGCTCTTATTCCCTTTTTTGGGAACGGGCATTCGTTCTTTGAAATTGTTGGAAAATATCTGATAGGAATAACAGATTGTCAATAATTTGTTTTATATTTTTAGTGAACAAAAAACAACATATAAACAATAATTAAAAACAATCTGTTATGGATGTAAAAATAAGCCATTTATCTGAATTATCCAATTTCTTGAGTGAGAAATCATCTGTTTGCAATGACTTCTTGTCGTTGCTGGATAAATTAAGACTCAGCCAGTCGCTCCGCAAGCGATTCTCCGATTACGAGACATTCGGTGAACTATTCCGTGACATCAGGGAAGGCCTGCTGGAACTTACCTTCATAGAGCGCCTACTTCCGATAATTGCAGAACTGCTTGAGAAGATTGCACGTCTTTTCAATTCTACGCTGGACAACCTCCTTGAAAAAGCCTTGGCTGATGAAGAGACGAAACATGACCTCGAATGCATCCTCAGATATAATCCAAATTTCAAAGAACGACTATAGGTGTTTACGCTTTTTAAGCAGAAAGAGCGAAAAGCCTATATACGAATTGTTTAGCATTAAAAAACTAAGAGTTAATCCACACTACAGCTGCTTCTGTCGGTGTGGGAAACTCGAATGAATTATTTAACAAAACTGTTCCCGAGAAAGAGACAACCGATTACTATATGCCGAGCCTATTCGGACCGGAAGATTTCTAAACGGGACAGCAGTGATATTTTCTTATTGTACCTTTGTAATATACACGTAATCAACTGTTTAAATACGATTTTTCAAATAAGCACATTCAAACATGCTTATTATTACAGGCCATACGACTCCTTAGTTTTATTAAATGCACTGGCCTCAGAAAAGCAAATTTTTCTCCATATACTGGGGAGTAATCGGAAATAATCGCTACTTTTGTACCAAATATCAGCGCGCGTTATGGATAAGAAGCAACTCAAACGACTGCCTGTGGGCATACAGACCTTCTCGGAGATTATCGAGGAGAACATGTTGTATGTGGATAAGACGGAGTACATCTGGAAGATGATTAATACCAGTAAGTACATCTTTCTGAGCCGCCCGCGGCGGTTCGGCAAGTCGCTGCTGCTCTCCACGCTGCAGGCCTATTTCGAGGGGCGCAAGGAGCTGTTCAAGGGCCTTGCCATCGAGCAACTGGAGAAGGAGTGGAAGGAGTACCCCGTCATCAAGCTCAGCATGGCTTCGGGCAAGCACATGGAGAAGGAGCAGTTGGAGCGATATCTCGGCTCTCGACTTGAGGAGTATGAAGCCAAATATGGCATTGAGCATCCTGCCATAGACAACAATGTCCGCTTTTCGAATTTGGTTCAGGCTGCCTATAAGCAGACGGGCCGTAAGGTGGTGCTGCTCATCGACGAATACGATGCTCCGCTGCTCGATGTGGTTCACGAGGATACACAGTTGCCACAGCTCCGCAACGTGATGCGCAACTTCTTCTCTCCCATCAAGGATAGTGACCCTTACCTGCAGTTTGTAATCCTTACGGGCATTACCAAGTTCTCTCAGCTCAGTATCTTCAGCGAGCTCAACAATCTGAAGAACATCTCTATGATTCCAGAGTTCGCAGCCATCTGTGGTATTACCAAGGAGGAGATGCTTACGCAGATGTCCGACTATATCGACCGTTTTGCCGAAATTCAGCAAATCTCCCGTGAGAAGGCTGAAGAGGCCTTGCGCCAGCAGTATGACGGCTACCACTTCACGTGGCCTTCGCCCGATATTTACAATCCCTTCAGTCTGCTCAATGCCTTGCAGGATGGGGCACTGAACAGCTATTGGTTTGCCTCCGGCACGCCGCCTTACCTTATCGAGATGATGCGCAAGTTTGATGTGCTGCCTTCCAATCTCGCCACGATGGAGGGGGGAGCCGACGATTTCGATGCCCCTACGGAGAATATGACGACCATCCTGCCGCTACTCTACCAAAGCGGCTATGTCACCATCAAGGATTACGACGAGACCTTCGATTACTATACGCTCTCTGTACCTAACCGCGAGGTTCACATCGGACTGACGAAAGCACTGGTTCCCTCGTATGTGATGCCCAATACGCTCCTGGTGAACAACACGGCCCGCCGCATGGCGCAAGCTATCGCCAAGGAGGACCTGGAGGGTGCCCTCAAGCTGTTGCAGACCTTCCTCGGAACCGTGCCCTACTGCAACCAAGCTGACTCAGAGGGACACTATCAGCAAGTGCTCTATATCATCTTCACGCTGCTGTCTGTTTACTTTGTCGAGGTGGAGATTCATACGCCCACCGGCCGCGTGGACATGGTGATGCAGACGCCCCATAAGCTCTACCTCTTCGAACTGAAACTGAACCAAAGCGCCGAAGTCGCCATGAAGCAAATAGATCTCAAGGATTACGCCTCAAAGTTCGCCCTCACAGGCTTGCCAATCGTCAAGGTTGGCATCAACTTCGACTCCGAGCGTCGCACCATCAGCGACTGGAAGATACAGTATCACGAATGACATCAAAAGGGAAACACGATGGACATCAACAAGATTCTTCGAGAGGGATTGATTCCACATCAGGTGGAACAAAGTGACGGACTACAGCACTGCCACAACTGTGGGGCAGAGTTTGAAGGGGCTTACTGCCCCCGTTGTGGGCAACGGGCCTCGGTGAAGCGCATCACCATGGAACGCGCTCTACGCAGCTTCATGACTCAGGTGGTGGGACTCCAAGCCAACCTGCCCCGCACGCTCATCGACCTGTTCTACCGTCCCGGCTACTTGGTGGCCGACTACTTAGAGGGCAAGCGGCGACACTATGCCAACCCCTTCAGCACCATCCTGCTGCTGGCCACCCTCTTTGTCTTAGCCAACCAGTACCTGGTGCATACTGACCTGATTCAGGCCACGACGAACATGAGCTACGAAATCTCTAACGAGCTCTTCCAACCGATGGGGGCAACGCAGGCGGAGAACGAAATCTCCGCACAGATGACCAGCTACATGCTGAACGAAATCTATGCCAACTTCGGCTTCTTCAATCTGCTGATAGTACCTATCCTCACGCTCCCCTTCTGGCTCATCTTCCGCAGGGAGGGAGCCTACCGGCAGAGTCCCATGAATCTGGCCGAGGCCGCTACGGCCATGGCCTACACGGGGTGCCAGAATCAGATGGTCAACATCCTAGGCCTCCCCTTCATCACGGCTCATAACATCGGCACGGTATCGGCCATTGAGTACCTGGTGGTGATTCCGCTCTTTCTGCTCACCTTCTGGCAGATGTTCCAGATTAGCCTGTGGCGCTACGTGTGGCGTATGGTACTCTTCGGTTTGCTCTGCTTCGTGCTGATGCTACTGACGGTTCTCGTTGTGAGCTTCGTCCCTTACCTGCTATAGAGAAAAGAGCCAATTATCAGGAAATAATAAACTTAGTGCTTACGGTCGGTGCGGAGGAAGAGGCCTGCCAGGAGGGTACCCGAGATGCTATGCCAGGCGCAGGAGATGGCGCAGGGCAGTACGGAGAGAGGCTGGGCAGCGAAGAAGGTGCTGGCCAGCACTGTGGCAAGTCCTGCATTCTGCATCCCTACCTCGATGGAAAGGGTGCGCTTCTTGGCTTTGCTGAAGCCAGCCATGCGTCCTGCATTCCAACCTAGTAGATAACCCAACGTGTTGTGGCAGAGCACTACGCCGAAGGTACCTATGAAGAGCCAGAAGCCACGGGCCAGGAGGTCGTCATGCACTGTGCTGATGACTCCTCCTACAATACAGGCCAGGCAGATGACGCTGCTCCCAGGCATCAGCGACTGCACCACAGGGAAGGCCTTGTGATGGGAATAGCGGTAGTTGAGCAGACAGCCGAAGCTTACTGGAAGTATTGTGACAATCAGGATGTTGAGAAACATTTCCACGGCATTGATCTCGATGATTTCACCAGCAGTAATCTCCAGCAGCAAGGGTGTCATGACTGGAGCCAGTAGCGTGGAGGCACAGGTCATACCCACCGAGAAGGCCACGTCGCCACGGCAGAGGAAGGACATGATGTTGCTCGACACACCCCCAGGGCAGCACCCTACGAGCAGAATGCCTAGCGCCAAGGCCGGCTCCAGGTGAAACACTCTGACCAGCAGCCAAGCCACTCCAGGCATGATGAGGAACTGGGCACAGGCTCCGATGAAGATGTCCAACGGTCTGCGGGCCACTACGAGGAAGTCCTCCGTGGTGAGTGTGAGCCCCATCGTGAGCATGATTAATCCGAGGATGACTGTCTGTGTGGTGCCCCTGACCCACAGGAAGGCGTCGGGTACAAAGAAGGTGAACGCTGCCACTGCAATGATAAAGAGCGAAGCGTGCCGAGCCAGCCATGCGCTGGCCTCAGAGAGCAGATTCATTGATGTTGTATTTGAGGTCATAGAAATCATTTATTTTACCGTTACGGTAGTTACGATGCCGCAAATTGGGTTACTGCACTTTGCATGTCAACATACTGCCGAACAGGTCCTTTATCGCTTGAGCTTGCTCCCTAGCCATGGCGGGTACGCCCTTCAAGGGGTAGGGGATGCCCATTCTCTCGTATTTCATCTCACCCATGGTGTGATAGGCTAGAATCTCTACGCACTCCAGGTGGTGGTATTGCTTCAGATGGGTAGCCAAGGCTGTGAGGTGGGCTGTGTCATCGTTGAGTCCGGGTACTACGACATGCCGCACCCAGAATGGCTTGCCCGATTGCTCCAGGTAGTCCAGGAAGGCTTGGTTGCGCTGGCGTGTATGACCGGTGAGGCGTGGGTGCAGCTCATCGTCCAGTGTCTTGATGTCGAGCATCACCAGGTCGCATTGCTCCAGCGTCTGCTTCACCTGTTCGTTGAAATAGACACCGCTTGTGTCCAGGCAGGTATGCAGGCCCTCAGCCTTGCAAAGTCTGAAGAATTCTTCCACAAACTTTGCCTGCATCAGAGGTTCACCGCCCGAGCAGGTCACACCGCCTGTGCGGATGAAGGACCTGTATTTTAGTACCTCCTCCAGCATTTGGGAAGCCGACCAAAGTCCCGCTCCACTAGCCTTTGTCACGCCTTCTGCCTGAGGTGCAGGGTCCCAGGTGTCAGGATTGTGGCAGTACAGGCACCGCATAGGGCAACCTTGCATGAAGACTACGAAACGTATGCCGGGACCATCTACTGTCCCGAAGCTCTCTAAGGAATGGATGCGGGCCAAAAGCCCTTCAGTCGGAGTTTGCATGAGGAGATGAGGGTTAATTGATATATATGGACAGGGGAGAGTAGAAACCCTCCCCCCTTGTCCGTATAGCGTGTAAATGGATGCTTACATGCAGTGATTGATGGTGCGTGAGAGCACGTCAAGCTGCTGCTCGTGTGTCAGCTTCACGAAGTTCACGGCATAGCCGCTGACGCGGATGGTGAGCTGCGGATACTTCTCGGGATGCTCCATGGCATCCATCAGCAACTCGCGGTCGAAGACGTTGACGTTGAGGTGCTGGCCACCGTCGGGTGTGAAGTAGCCGTCCATGAGGTTGACGAGGTTCTGAGCCTGTGTCTCGCGGTCTTTGCCCAGGGCAGAGGGGCTGATGGCGAAGGTGTAAGAGATACCATCTTTACTGTGGTGGAAGGGCAGCTTGGCCACGGAAGCCAGGGCAGCCACGGCACCCTTGAGGTCGCGGGCATTCATGGGGTTAGCACCAGGAGCAAAGGGCACACCAGCCTTGCGGCCATCAGGCGTGGCACCCGTGTTGCGGCCATACACCACGTTGCTGGTGATGGTGAGCAGCGATTGCGTGGGGATGGCATCGCGGTAGGTGCGGTGCTGGCGCAGGTACTCCATGAACTTCTCCGTGAGCATGACGGCTATCTGGTCGGTCTCGTCGTGATTGTTGCCGAAGGGGATGTACTCACCTTCCTCGATGATATAGTCAACAGCGAGGCCAGCCTCATTGCGCACGATGCGTATCTTGCAGTTCTTCATCGCTGCGATGGAGTCAGTGACGATGGAGATACCGGCGATACCTGTGGCGCGTGTACGCTGTACGTCGCCATCATGGAGAGCCATCTCGAAGGCTTCGTAGTCGTACTTGTCGTGCATGTAGTGGATAATCTTCAGGGCATTGACATAGGTCTTGGCCAACCAACGCATCATGGCATCAAAGCGGGGCCAGAACTCCTCGTAGGTGAGGTAGTCACCGGTGATGGGGCTGAAGCAGGGACCTACCTGATTGCCGTGTATCTCGTCCTTACCGCCGTTGATGGCATAGAGCATGCACTTGGCCAGGTTGGCGCGTGCGCCGAAGAACTGCATCTGCTTGCCGATCTTCATGGGGCTCACGCAGCAGGCAATGCCGTAGTCATCGCCTAGCTCGGGGCGCATCAGGTCATCATTCTCATACTGTATGGCGCTGGTGTCCATGCTGACCTTGGCACAATATCTCTTCCAGGGCTCAGGCAGACGTTCGCTCCAGAGCACGGTGATGTTGGGCTCGGGTGAGGGACCCATGTTGTAAAGCGTGTGGAGCAGGCGGAAGTCGGTCTTGGTGACCATGTTGCGGCCGTCGATGCCCATACCACCCACAGAAGCCGTTGCCCAGATGGGGTCGCCGGAGAAGAGGTCGTTGTACTCTGGAGTACGCAAGAAGCGTACGATGCGCAGCTTCATGACCATCTGGTCGATGAGCTCCTGTGCCTCCTCCTCGGTGAGGGTACCGTTCTTGAGGTCGCGCTGGATGTAGATGTCGAGGAAGGTGCAGATGCGGCCGATGGACATGGCAGCACCGTCCTGGTCCTTGACAGCGCCCAGGTAGCCGAAGTAGGTCCATTGCACGGCCTCACGTGCATTCTGTGCGGGACGAGTCACGTCAAAGCCATAGCTGGCGCACATGCGCTCAAACTCCTTGAGGGCATTAATCTGGTCAGTAATCTCCTCGCGGCAGCGTACAATCTCCTCGGTAAACTCCTGGATGTCGATGCGCTTGTGGAAGCGCTTTTTCTCCTCGATGAGGTTGGCGGTTCCGTAGAGGGCGATGCGACGGTAGTCACCGATGATGCGGCCACGGCCGTAGGCATCGGGCAGGCCCGTGATGATATGCGCGTGGCGTGCAGCCTTGATATCGTCGTTGTAGGCAGCAAAGACACCCTCGTTGTGTGTCTTGCGATACTTGGTGTAGATGGCCTTTGTCCAGGGATCGAGCTCATAACCGTAGGCCTTGAGAGCTGACTCTACCATGCGGATGCCCCCCTTGGGGAAGATGCCTCGCTTCAGGGGTTTGTCCGTCTGTACGCCTACGATGACCTCGTCTTCCTTGCTGATGTAGCCAGGGCCATAGGTGTCAATGCTTTGGGGGAGGCGGGTTTCGGCGTCATAGACACCCTTCTCACGTTCCACCTTGAACATGTCGCTCAGGATGCCCCACAGCTTGGTGGTCTTGGCTGATGCGGGTTTCAGGAAACTCTCATCGCCATCGTATGGCTCGTAATTGTGCTGGATGAAGTCACGTACGTCAATTTCGTGCTTCCATGAAGTACCTTTGAAGTCGTTCTGTAAGTTCTGGAATTGCATAGACTACTTTTCTGGGGTTAATGATATTAAACTCTTGATAATTATCGGTCACAAAGTTACGCTTTTTTTCTGAAATTCAAAAAACAAAGGAATATATTTAGCAAATAATATAAATGTATACCGTGAGAACCTATGATACTCACTTGCGGCCGAAGTCGGCAGGTATCTCGCCCCATTGGCTGGTCTCCCACTTCAGGATAGGCGTGGTGTAAGTATTGGTGCTGAGCCAGCGCTCGGCACGCTCGATAAGCTGAAAGAGGGCTTCGGTCTTGGCGTTGCGCGGAAGGGTGGTCTTGCACTTCTTCTTCTTGACCCAGAGGATGGCGTTGCGGCTGT